>CAXTJP010000008.1:0-62885 GCA_964244615.1 uncultured Acetobacteraceae bacterium | reverse complement strand
ACATCCGCTCCCATTAAACGCCACCGCGGGAAAAGTACATAACACCCTCTAGACTGGCCGGCAGCAAGCACACGTTGCAGGTGTGTTTCTGCGGCGTCGTTCTACTGTAGCATCACGCAGCGGCGATGGCCGCGTTCATTGCCCGCACGCCCATGGCCGGGCCGTCCGGGTGTGACCAGATTGCGGCCGTCACGGCGAGGAAATTGGCGCCCGCCTGCACCAGCGGCGCGCAGTTCTCCGCGGTGATGCCGCCTATGGCGACCACCGGCAGCTCCATCAGCTCGGACCACCAGCGCAGCAGGTCGGTGTCCGCGGCCAGGCCGGTCTGCTTGGTCGTGCTGGGGAAGAACGCGCCGAACGCCACGTAATCCGCGTCCGCCTCGCCCGCACGCAGGGCCAGGTCGCGGCTGTCGTAGCAGGACACGCCGAGCTGCAGCTTGCGGCCGAGCAGCCGGCGTGCGTCGGCCGGTGGCATGTCCTCGGCGCCGACATGGGCGCCGTCGCAGCCCGTCTCGACCGCGAGGTCCGGCCGGTCGTTCAGGATCAGGGCGACGCCGCGGGACTGGGCGATCGGCCGCACGATGTCGATGGTCCGGCGCATGGCGTCGTCGTCGAGCGCCTTGAGGCGAAGCTGCAGCGCCGCGACCGCGCCCGCGTCCAGTGTCTCGGACAGCAGGCGCGCGAAACCGTCGGGCAGGCTCGGCGGGGTGAGCAGATAGAGCTGGCAGTCACGTGTCATAGGAGGCGGAGGCCGGGAGCGCTACGTCAGTGGCTCGCGGGCTTGGCGTAGATGTCGATGATCTTCGCCAGCATGGCCAGCGCCTCCTCGCGCGGTCGCTGGAAGGTGTTGCGGCCGATGATGGCGCCGTTCGCACCGCCGTCGCGTATGCCCTGGATGGTGCGCAGCAGGTCGTCGGTGTCCTTGTTGTTCTCGCCGCCCGACAGCACCAGGATGCGTCGCCCTGCGAAGCAGGACTGCACGATGTGGCGCACCCGCTCGGCCATCGTGGCGCGCGGGATGCGCTCCTCCTCGTAGATTTTCACCGCCGCTGGCAGGCTGAGGTGGTCGGTGGGCGGCTTCACCTTGATGATGTGGGCGCCCATCAGGGCCGCCATGTGCGCGGCGTAGGCGCAGATGTCGAACGCGGTCTCGCCCGCCTTGTCCAGCATCGGGCCGCGCGGGTAGCTCCACACCACCACGGCGAGGCCGGCGGACTTGGCCTCCTCCGCCAGCTCGCGCAGCTCGTTCATCTGCTTGAAGGCGTATTCGCTGCCCGGGTAGATGGTGAAGCCGATGGCCGAGCAGCCCAGCCGCAACGCGTCCGACACCGAGCCGGTGACGGCCTGGTCCTTCTCGGTCGCCAGCGAGTTCGACGAGTTCAGCTTCAGGATGGTCGGGATCTGGCCGGCAAAGGTTGCGGCGCCCGCTTCCAGCATGCCGAGCGGGGCGGCAAACGCGTTCAGCCCGGCATCGATGGCCAGCTGGAAGTGGTAGTGCGGGTCGTAGGCCGGCGGGTTGTGGGCGAAGCTGCGGGCCGGGCCGTGCTCGAATCCCTGGTCGACCGGCAGGATGACCAGCTTGCCGGTGCCGCCGAGCTTGCCTTGCATCAGGATGCGAACAAGGTTCGCCTTGCTGCCGGGGCTGTCGCTCTCGTAGTGGTCGATGATCGTCTTGATCTCGGGAGTGAGGCTCATCGGGCGGTCTCCGGCCGGGCGCGGTTGCTGCTTCGGGGCGGGCTTAGCCGATGGTGCGGCGCCTGTCACGGTGGCGGCTTAGCATCTCGGGACGGGTGATCTTGCTGTCGGGGGGAACGGTCGTGCTGGTCTCTCGGCCTGTCTCTGCGCCCGATTGCCTTTCGTCCGGCCGGCGCGGTTCAAGGCCGAGCCGACGGCCACACGCGCATCGCCAGGCGGCCGATCTCGACCAGCTTCTCGCGGCTGGCCCCGTCCCTGGCCTGGACGGCCATGCCGCGGAACATCGTGCTGAAGAACGCGGCCAGCGAAGCCGCGTCCGTGTCGGCCGGCAACTCGCCGCGCGCGATGCCGGCCATCAGGCGCTCGGTCATCAGCCGTTCGGACAGGGCGCGCTGTGCCACCATCATCTCGCGGATCGGGTCGCAGGCCGGTGCTGCATGCGTCCCTGCCAGCGAGATCATGCAGCCGGCCGGCACCCCGCCACCCTCGGTGAAGGCGTCGGCCGTGTTGTCGATCAGCGTCTCGAACGCTTCCCTGGTCGTCGCGGTCCCGGCCAGGCTCCTCTCGAAGAAGTCCGCCTTCTCGTCGAGGTAGAGCCTGGTCGCGGCCTCGTACAGGTCCTGCTTGGCGCCGAAACTGTTCTGGAAGCTCGAAGCGCTGATGCCCATGCCGGCGAGCAGCTCGTCGAACGTGGTGCCCTCGTAACCCCGGTCCCAGAACAGGCGCATGGCCCGGCGCAACGCCTCGTTCCTGTCGAACGCAGGTGGCCGCCCTCTCCGGGGCTTGGCCGTTGCCGTGCCGTCCATGACCGCTGCCGCTCCCTACACCATCGACGCGCCACCCGTCGGAACACGCCCAGTGGTCTGCGATATCATGCAAGAGGCTGGTCGCCGCGCAGTTCCCTACGAGCCGGGGTCACGGAACGCTACACCTCCACCGGCACCCGCCGCGCCGGCAACCGGCGGCGCACGCCGGCACCCTGCACGATGGCGTAGAAGGCCGGCGTGAACAGCAGCCCGAACCCCGTAACGCCCAGCATCCCGCCGAACACCGCCGTTCCCAGCGACTGACGCATCTCGGCACCCGCACCGGTCGCCAACACCAGCGGGGCGACGCCCAGGATGAAGGCGAGCGACGTCATCAGGATCGGCCGCAGCCGGGTGCGGGCGGCATGGACCGCGGCGGCGCGCGGCGAGTTGCCGGCATCCTGCGCCTGCTTGGCGAACTCCACGATCAGGATGGCGTTCTTTGCCGCCAGTCCCACCAGGACCACGAAACCGATCTGTGCCAGGATGTCCACCGGCATGCCCCGCCATAACAGGCCGGTCACCGACGCCAGCAGGCACATCGGCACGATCAGCACGACCGAGAGCGGCAGGCGCCAGCTTTCGTACTGTGCCGCCAGCACCAGGAACACGAACAGCGCCGCCGCGCCGAACACCAGCAGCGTGGGCGTGCCTTTCTGCTCCTGCTGGAAGGCGAGTTCGGTCCATTCGTAGCCGACGCCCTTGGGCAGGACGTGGTCGGCCAGCGCCTCCATGTGCTGCAGGGCGGTGCCGGTCGCGACACCCGGCGCGGCGGCACCCATGATCTCGGCGGCCGGGAACAGGTCGTAGCGCGGCACGCGGTAGGGCGAGGTGACGTTGCGGAACGCGGCGACGCTGCCCAGCGGCACCATCGCGCCGGAGGCGTTGCGCACCCGCAGCCGCGCGATGTCGTCCACGGTGCGTCGGAACGGGCCGTCCGCCTGCGCCACCACCTGGAACGTGCGGCCCAGATAGTTGAAGTCGTTGACGTAGGTGGAGCCCATGTAGAGCTGCAGCGCACTGAACACGGTGGCCGGATCGAGCTCGAGCTTCTCGGCACGCTCGCGGTCGATGTCGGCATAGACCGAGGGCGTGTGGGTGCTGAACAGGGTGAAGGCGCCGCCGATCGCCGGGTCGTGGTTGGCGGCCGCGACCAGCTGCTGGGCCGCCGCCTCCAGCGCCTGCGATCCCAGCCCGCCACGGTCCTGCACCATCATCTTGAAGCCGCCAGCGCTGCCGATGCCCTGCACCGGCGGCGGCATGATGGAGAGCACCAGCGCGCCCTGCACGACGGAGAGGCGCTGGCGCAGCGCGTTGAGGATGTGTTCGGCGGAGAGCCCCGCCTTCACCCTGTCCTCGAACGGGGCGAGGCTGGAGAAGATGGTGGCCGCGTTCGACGCGTCGGTGAAGGTGGTGGCGTCCAGCCCGGCGAACGGCACCGTGTCGGCAACGCCCGGGGTGGCCAGCATGATGGCGTTGGCCTGCTGCAGAACCTGCTTGGTGCGGTCCAGCGTGGCGCCCGGCGGCAGTTGCAGCAGGGTGATCAGGTAGGCCTGGTCCTGCTCCGGCACGAAGCCGGTGGGCGCGCGGGAGAACTGCCACGCACTGGCGCCGATCAGCGCCGCGTAGGCCACCAGCACCAGCCCGAGCGTCCGCACTAGACGCATCGTCAGCCGGCCATACGCGGCCGACAACGCCTCGAACCCGCGGTTGAACAGGCCGAACGCGGCGCCCACGGCACGCGCCGGCAGGCTGCGGGGCCGGGTCGCGCGCTCGTCATGCGGCCGCAGCAGGACGGCGCAGAGCGCCGGGCTGAGCGTGAGCGAGACGACCAGCGAGATGACGGTGGAGGCCGAGATGGTGACGGCGAACTGCTTGAAGAACGCGCCAGAGATGCCGGACAGGAACGCCGAGGGCACGAACACCGCGCATAGCGTGAGCGCTATGGCGATCAGCGCGCCGCCCACCTCGTCCATCGTACGGTGCGCGGCCTCGCGCGGCGAGAACCCGGCGGCGATGTTGCGCTCCACGTTCTCGACCACGACGATCGCGTCGTCCACCACGATGCCGACCGCCAGCACCAGGCCGAACAGCGAGAGGTTGTTCAGCGAAATGCCCAGGGCCGCGAGCACGGCGAAGGTGCCGATCAGCGAGACGGGGATGGCCACGACCGGGATCAGCGAGGCGCGCCAGGTCTGCAGGAACAGGATCACCACGCCCACGACCAGCGCTATGGCGATCAGGATGGTGACGATCACCTCGTGCACCGATTTCGAGATGAACTCGGTGGGGTCATAGACGATGCGGTACGACAGTCCGGCGGGAAAGCTCTTGGACACCTCGACCATCGTGCTGCGGACCGCAGCCTCGACGGCCAGCGAGTTCGACCCCGGCTGCGCGAACACCAGGATCGGGATCGCGCCGTCGCGGTTCAGGTAGCCGGCGGCGCCGTAATCCTGGGCGCCCACCTCCACCCGGCCCACGTCGCGCAGCCGCGTGACGCGGCCCTGCGCGTCGGTCTTGAGGATGACCTGGCCGAACTGCTCCGGCGTGCCGAGCCGGCCGAGCGTCTGCACGTTCAGCTGGAACGCCTCGTGCGAGGGCAGCGGCGGCTGGTTCAGCACGCCCGCGGACACCTGCACGTTCTGCGCCTGCAGCGCGGTGATCACCTCGGCCGGGTTCAGCCGGTAGGCGGCCACGCGATCCGGGTCCAGCCAGATGCGCATGGCGTAGTCCTGGCTGCCGAACACCTGCACGTCGCCCATGCCGGGCAGCCTGGCCAGCGCGTCGCGCACGTGCAGGGTGGCGTAGTTGGACATGTAGAGCTGGTCGAGCGCGCCGGTGGGCGAGAACAGGTGGACGACGAGCAGGATGCTGGGCGTGGTCTTCTGCACCCGCACGCCCAGGCGCTGCACCGTGTCGGGCAGGCGTGAGAGCGCATCCTGCACGCGGTTCTGCGTCAGCACCTGCGCGGTGTTCAGGTCGGTGCCGATGCGGAACGTGACCGTGATGGTCAGCTTGCCGTCTCCGGTGGACTGGCTGCTCATGTAGAGCATGTTCTCGACGCCGTTGATCTCCTGTTCCAGCGGCGTCGCCACGGTCTGGCTGACCACCTCGGCCGAGGCGCCCGGGTAGCTCGTGATCACCTGCACGGTGGGCGGCACGATCTCGGGGTATTGCGCGACCGGCAGCCCGACCAGCGCGCCCAGCCCGACCAGGGTGATGAAGATGCTGACGACGGTGGCCAGGATCGGCCGGTCGATGAAGCGGTGGGTGAGGTTCATGGCGGGTTCCGGCTACTGGCCGTCGGCCGGGGCGTCGGCCGCGATGTGACCTGCGACCGGCGACACCTTGGCGCCGGGCCGCGCCAGCGCGGTGCCGTCGATGATGACGCGGTCCCCCGGCGACAGACCGGCACGCACGATGCGCAGGCCGCCCTGCAGGCCGCCGGTGGTGACGGTGCGCTGCGCGGCCACGTCGTCCGCGCCGGCCACCATCACCGTCTGGCGGGACTGGTCCGGCACCACGGCGATGGCCGGCACCAGCAGCACCGCCTCGGGCGCGCCGGTCAGCACGCGCACCCTGGCGAACTGGCCGGGCGTCAGCGACAGGTCGGGGTTGGGAACGGTCGCGCGGGCATGGATCGTGCCGCTGCCGCGATCCATGGCGTTGTCGATGAAGTCCAGCGTGCCGCGCCGGCTGAAACGCGGGTCGCCGCCCACGCTCACCTGCACCGGCGCGTTGACCACGGCGCCCGGATGGGCGCGCTGGAACGCCAGGTAGTCCGCCTCGCTGACGTCGAAATCGAGGTGTATCGGGTCCAGCGACACGAGGGTCGCCAGCAGCGTCGTCGGGCTGCTGCCGGCGCGGCTGCCGCTCACCAGGTTGCCGACCGAGACCTGGTGGGCGCCGATCCGCCCGGTGAAGGGTGCGGCGACCTGGGCGAATTCGAGGTCGAGCTTCGCGTCGTCCATGGCGGCCTTGGCGGATGCGGCCGACGCCTCGGCGGCGCGCTGGTCGGCCGCACGCTGGTCCAGGGTCTCGACCGAGCCGTAGTTGCTCTGTCGCAACTGTGCGGCGCGCCACAGCTCCACCTTTGTCAGCACCGCGTGGGCTTGCGCGGATTGCAGCTGGGAGGCGGCCTGGTCCAGCTTAACCTGGTAGGGGCGGGCGTCGATGGTGAACAGCAGGTCGCCCTTGTGCACCACCTGGCCGTCCTTGAAGCCGATGGAGGTCAGCGTGCCGCCCACCTGGGCGCGCAGCTCGACCATGTCGACGGCGGAGAACTGGCCGAGGAAGTCCGTCGTCGTCGCCACCGTCTGGCGCAACGGCGCGCTCACCGTCACGTGCGGCGGTGGCGGCAGCGCTTGCGGCACCGGGTCGGAACGCGTCTGCAGCAGGAACGCCGCCACCGCCACGCCAACCAGTGCCACGCCCGCCAGCAGCTTGCGCCGGCCGGCGCTTCGTGATGGGGATGCAGGGCGGAAGGCCTCCCTGTTGGACGATTGCGGCCGCGAAATGTAGTTCATGGTGATCCCCGTCGTCTCGCCGCCGCTGCGAGCAGGCACGGCCCCGGTGCTGACGCATCCGCATCAGCAGGTAGGCGCCGCCGGCGACCGTTCAATAGCTTTCTGGTGCGATCGCTCCACAAATGGCCCGGTTCGTCGCACGGGTGGGCGGCGCCCTTGGGGAGCATGCCGCTCCGTCCCTAGCCGTTCCGATGCCGGCCGCCCAATTGCATCGCCAGGCGAAGAAGGACACTGGAATGGCCGGTTCGGCATTGGTTGCGGGCGTCAGCGGCATCGTCGGCCGCAACCTGGCGCGGCACCTCGTGTCGCAGGGCTGGGACGTGGCCGGGCTGGCCCGTCGCCCCTCCGGCGACATCGAGGGCGTGCGGCTTTGCGCCGCCGACCTACTGGACCCGCCCGGCCTGGCGGCCGCGATCGGCACCCTGCGGCCCAGCCACGTGTTCATCACCACCTGGGCGCGCCAGGCGACCGAGGCGGAGAACATTCGCGTCAACGGCGCCATGGTGCGCAACCTGCTCGACGCGCTGCGGCCCGGCGGCGGCGTGCAGCACGTGGCGCTGGTCACCGGCCTGAAACACTATCTCGGCCCGTTCGAGGCCTATGGCCGGGGCACGCTGCCGGCCACCCCGTTCCGCGAGGAACAGCCCCGGCTGGACGTGGAGAACTTCTACTACGCCCAGGAAAACGAGGTGTTCGCCGCCGCCGCCCGCGACGGCTTCGGGTGGAGCGTGCATCGCCCGCACACCATCATCGGCTACGCCATCGGCAACGCCATGAACATGGGCGTGACGCTGGCCGCGTATGCGACGATCTGCCGCGAGACCGGCAGCCCGTTCCTGTTCCCCGGGTCGCCCATGCAGTGGAACGGCCTGACCGACATGACCGACGCGCGCCTGCTGGCCCGGCACCTGGAATGGGCATCGACCACGGCCGCGGCCCGCGACCAGGCGTTCAACGTGGTCAACGGCGACGTCTTCCGCTGGCAATGGATGTGGGCGCGCCTCGCCAGCTTCTTCGGCCTGGAGCCCGCGCCCTACCCCGGCCGAGCCACACCGCTGGAACAGCAACTGGCGGCGGCAGCCCCCGTGTGGGCCGCAATCGCGCGCCAACACGGCCTGGTAGAACCGAACCTCGCGCGCCTGGCCTCCGCCTGGCACACCGACGCCGATCTGGGCCGCCCGATCGAGGTCGTGACCGACATGAGCAAGAGCCGACGCCTGGGCTTCCTCGACTACCAGCCGACCGACGACGCCTTTTTCGACCTGTTCACCAGGCTGCGGACGATGCGCATCATCCCATAGGATATCGCGAAAAACGGGGTCCTGGCGGAAGGAGTGGGATTCGAACCCACGGTACGCTTTCACGCACACACGCTTTCCAAGCGTGCGCCTTAAACCGCTCGGCCATCCTTCCCGCGGGGCCCTGAATTAAGGCAGGCAGGACGGGTGCGCAAGCTGGCGGCGGCGCGGGGTTGCGGCGTTCAGGCGTCCATCTTCAGGGCGGCGAGAAAGGCGCTCTGCGGGATCTCCACGCGGCCGAACTGGCGCATGCGCTTCTTGCCCTCCTTCTGCTTTTCCAGGAGCTTGCGCTTGCGGCTGATGTCGCCGCCGTAGCATTTTGCGGTCACGTCCTTGCTGAGCGCGCCCAGCGTCTCGCGCGCGATGATCCGGCTGCCGATGCTGGCCTGGATGGCGATCTTGAACAGCTGGCGCGGGATCAGGTCTTTCAGCTTGGCGCAGATGGAGCGGCCGCGGGTTTCGGCCACGCTGCGGTGGGCGATGAAGCTGAGCGCGTCCACCGGATCGTTGTTGACCAGAATCGAGATGCGTACGAGGTCGCTCTCCTCGTAGCCGTCCATTGCGTAATCGAAACTGGCATAGCCGCGGCTGATGGATTTCAGCCGGTCGTAGAAGTCGAACACCACCTCGTTCAGCGGCAGCTGGTACACCGCCATGGCGCGGTTGCCGACATAGGTGAGGTCCACCTGACGTCCGCGCCGCTCGTTGCACAACGTCAGCACGTTGCCGAGATAGTCGTCGGGCACCATGATTGTGGCGCGTATCCACGGCTCCTCGATATGATCGATGTAGGTGGGATCTGGCATGTCGGCCGGGTTGTGCAGCTCCGTCACCTCGCCGTTGTTGCGGTGCAGCCGGTAGACGACCGACGGCGCGGTCGCGATCAGGTCGAGGTCGAACTCGCGCGACAGGCGCTCCTGGATGATCTCCAGGTGCAAAAGGCCGAGGAAACCGCAGCGATAGCCGAAGCCGAGCGCTGCCGAGGTTTCTGCTTCGTAGTGGAAACTCGCATCGTTCAGCCGCAGCTTGCCGAGCGACTCGCGCAGCTTCTCGAAATCGTCGGCGTCGACCGGGTAGAGGCCGCACCACACGACGGGAATGGACGGCTTGAAGCCTGCCAGCGCCTCGGCCGCCGGCACGCGGTCATCGGTGATCGTGTCGCCGACGTTGCAATCGGCCACAGTCTTCATCGCCGCCGTGATGTAGCCCATCTCGCCGGGGCCGAGATCGTCGGTTGCGATCATCTTCGGCGTGAACACGCCGCATTGCTCCACGACGTAGGCGTGGCCGTTGGCCATCATGCGTATCTTCTGGCCGCGCTTGATGCGCCCGTCCTTGACTCGCACCAGGATGACCACGCCCAAATACTGGTCGTACCAGCTATCGACCAGCAGCGCCTTGAGCGGCGCCGACGCGTCGCCCGTGGGCGGCGGCAGGCGGGTCACCAGCGCCTCCAGCACGCCCTCGATGTTCAGGCCGGTCTTGGCGCTGATCAGGATCGCGTCGGACGCGTCCAGGCCGATCACGTCCTCGATCTGCTGGCGTACCTTTTCCGGCTCGGCCGCAGGCAGGTCCACCTTGTTGAGCACCGGGACGATCTCGTGATGCGCGTCGATGGCCTGGTAGACGTTGGCGAGCGTCTGCGCCTCCACCCCCTGGCTCGCATCGACGACGAGCAGGCTGCCCTCGCAGGCGGCCAGGCTCCGGCTTACCTCGTAGGCGAAGTCCACGTGGCCGGGCGTGTCCATCAGGTTCAGCTGATAGGTCAGCCCATCGTGCGCCTTGTAGGCCAGGCGCACGGTCTGCGCCTTGATGGTGATGCCGCGCTCCTTCTCAAGCTCCATGTTGTCCAGCACCTGGCTGGTCATCTCGCGGTCCGTCAGCCCGCCGCAGGCCTGGATCAGCCGGTCGGCGAGCGTGGATTTGCCATGGTCGATATGCGCGATGATGGAGAAGTTGCGTATGAGGGCGAGCGGCGTGTCGGTCATGACCGTGGAGATAGCCGCAATCGGGCCACCTGTGGAGTGCCGGCGGCGAAACCCCGCCGCGAGCGTGCCGGCCGTCTAGAGCGGGATGCCTCCTTCAGCCGGCGCGGCCGGGCGCATCCCGCTCTAGCTCTTTATTTTGAAGAGCATGTTTATCCGGCGGCTGACCGCGTCCGGCCGCATCATGCTCTAGCCGGACGGCAGCATCTGGGTCACCCGGCGGCTGAGTTCCTGCGTGCTGTACGGCTTGGCCAGCACCGGAAAGCGCAGCGCCCCCGGGGCCAGGGCGGCGTTGCTGTAGCCGGTGGCGAGCAGGATGGACATCGTCGGGAAAGTCTCCGCCACCTGTTCGGCCAGCTCGATCCCGCTCATGCCGCCCGGCATCACGATGTCGGAGAACACCAGGTCGAACCGTCCGATCTCCCGCAGCGCCGCCATGGCCGAGGGCGCATCCTGCCGCAGGGAGACCGAATGGCCCATCTCCTGCAGCGTCGTGACCGCCACGTCGGCGACCAGCGGATCGTCCTCCACGACGAGGATGTGGCGGGTGCCGG
This sequence comes from uncultured Acetobacteraceae bacterium, assembly GCA_964244615.1. Classification (GTDB taxonomy): domain Bacteria; phylum Pseudomonadota; class Alphaproteobacteria; order Acetobacterales; family Acetobacteraceae; genus BOG-908. The sequence goes on along the minus strand of CAXTJP010000008.1, from coordinate 52,018 downwards.
GGCCGACGTCGAAGCCTTCGGCCTCCTCGGCGAAGCCGAACGACGCGGCGCCTGCCGCGCCGGACTGCGCTGTCATCTGGCTGGCCAGGACCGCCCCGCGTTCGGCGGCGACACGCATGTTGTTCAGCAGCCGGATCAGCCGGGCGTTGCCCGCTGCATGGCGCTCGGCCAGCGAGAGATTGCCGGTGATCACGGTCAGCACGTTGTTCAGGTCGTGCGCGAGGCGATCGCCGGGCCTGCCGGGAACCGCGGGGTGGCCGCCGATCGGCTCGTCGCCTGCCATGTCCTGGCCGAACTCGACACGACCGAGGGGCGGCATCAGGCCGGACCCCGGCCAGGATCAGCGCAGCTGGCCGCCAGTGGCTCTGGCAACGCAATCGACCACCTTGCTGGATAGCGCATCGATGTCCCGTTCGGTCAGGGTTCGCTCACGCGGCTGGAAGACGACTTCCACGCCCAGGGATTTCTGCCCGGCCTGCAGGGCAGAACCCTCATATACATCAAACAACGTTGCCTGGGCGATTGTCACGCTCTGCGTGACTGGGGCGGTCGTCACGCTTTGCGTGACGGGGGCGGTCGTCACGCTTTGCGTGACGGGGGCGATCGTCACGCGATCAGCGGACCGTGCCGCCCGCAGAACGGCTTCGGCATTGATGTCGACCGGCACCAGGAAGGCGAAGTCGCGGGTCACCGGCTGCAGGGACGGCAGGTCCGGCGCCGCCCGGCGGCGGCGCTTGGGATCGGCGATGGCGTCCAGGAACAGCTCGAACCCGGCGGTCTGCGCCGGCAGGTCCAGCCGTGCCAGCAGCGAGGGATGCAGCGCGCCGAACCGGCCGAGCACCGTCCTTGGTCCCTGCCGCACCACGGCGGACCGGCCCGGATGGTAGTGCGGCGGCGCGTCGCCCGTCAGCGAGAGCGAGTCCATCGGCACGCCGAGTGCCGCCAGCAGCGACCACAGATGCGCCTTGGCGCCGATCGCGTCGGCAGCCTCGCCTGGGCCCTGCCAGTGCCGCGCCGCCTCGCCGGACCGTAACCCGGCGGCGATCAGCACCTGTCCGGCCGCGCTGTAGCCCGGCCCCACCTCGAACAGTGCGGCCCGCGCCGCGCCGCGGGCCAGGTTGCGGGCGGCCGCTGCCGCCAGCGTGGCGAGCGGGGTCGGGCGCATCTGGTCCAGGTCGGCGGCGATCGGGTTGTTCAGCGTCAGCGAGGCCGGCGCGTCGCCGAACAGGGCGGCCTGGTCGCGCGCCGTGAAACTGTAGGTCACGCACTCGGCAAAGCCGCGCGAGGCCAGCGCCCGGCGTGCGAGTGCGCTGCGCGACTGGCGCGCGGTCAGCGTGGCGGCGGGAACCGCCGAGAGTGGCGGCAGCGACACCGCCCGTATCCCGTCCAGCCCGCGTATGCGCAGCACCTCCTCGACCAGGTCGCATTCCGGCTCGATCAGGGCGGCACCCTCGGCCGCCAAACCTGCACGGGCCGGGTCGAGCGTCGGCGACTGGTCCAGCGCGCGGGCGACGCCGGCCACGTCGTTGCGCCAGGGCGGCACGGAGACGGTGATGCCGGCCGAATCTTGCGTGACCGGCGCGAAGCCCAGGCGCTCCAGGATGCCGGTTGCGTCCTCGGCCGCGATGTCCGCCCCGCCCAGGCCCGACAGGCGCTCGAACCGCAAGCTGGCCTGCCGCTGCCAGGCAGGCTCCGCACCGGCGGAGACGACCGAGCCGGCCTGTCCGCCGCACAGTGCCATCACCATGGCGGTGGCCGCGTCGAGTGCTGCCGGCAGCAGCGACGGATCGATGCCGCGCTCGAAACGCTGGCGGGCATCGGTGCTGATCTGGTGGCGCCGACCGGAACGCGCGACCGTGACGGGGTCGAACAGGGCGCATTCGATGAACACGTGCGTGGTGTCGGCCGTGCTGCCGCTCGCCTCGCCGCCGACGATGCCGGCGAGCGAGACCGCCCCCGTCTCGTCGGCAATCACCAGGTCCTCGTGGCCCGGGCTCACGTCACGGCCGTTCAGAGCGCGGAACGTCTCGCCGTTGCCGCGGCGCAGGGTGAGCGTGCGGCCGGCGATGCGGTCGGCGTCGAACACGTGCAGCGGGCGGCCGAGGTCGAAGGTGAAGAAGTTCGTCAGATCGACCAGCGCGCTGGTCGGGCGCAGGCCGATGGCGGCCAGGCGCCGCTGCAGCCAGTCCGGGCTCGGGCCGTTGCACACGCCGCGCACGCTGCGGCCGAGCACCCAGGGGCAGGCCTCGGGCCAGTCGATGGCCCAGGCGAAAGACGTCTCGAACACGCTGGCCACGGCGGGCGCGGCCCACGGCTTCAGCACGCCCAGCCCGGCGGCCGCGAGGTCGCGGGCGACGCCGCGGACCGAGAGCGCATCGCCCCGGTTGGGGGTCACGCCGATCTCGATGACCGGGTCGTCCAGCCCGGCCCAGGCGGCGTAGGGCAGGCCCACCGGCGTGCCGTCCGGCAGCTCGACGATGCCGTCATGCTCGTCGCCGAGCGCCATCTCGCGCGCGCTCAGCAGCATGCCGGCCGAGGTGACGCCGCGTATCTCGCCCACCTTCAGCGTGATGCCGGAGCCCGGGATGAACGCGCCGGGCGGCGCGAACACCACGTGCAGGCCGGTGCGGGCGTTGGGCGCGCCGCACACCACGCCGATGTCCTCGCCGGTGCCGGCATCCACGCGGCAGGCGCGCAGCCGGTCGGCGTTGGGGTGCGGCGTCGCCTCGATAATGCGTGCGGTGCGGAACGGCGCGAGCGGGGCGGCGCGGTCCACGACCGACTCCACCTCCAGCCCGATGCTGGACAGGGTGGTGGCGATCCGCTCCAGCGACGCGTCGGTCTCGAGGTGGGCGCGCAGCCAGGACAGCGAGACCTTCACCGCGCCACACCCTCGTGCAGCGTCGCCGGACTGAACGGGGAGGTGCCGTAATGGCGCAGCCAGCGCAGGTCGCTGTCGTAGAAGGGACGCAGATCGGGCATGCCGTGCTTCAGCATGGTCACCCGCTCGACCCCCATGCCGAAGGCGAAGCCCTGCCAACAGCGGGGGTCGATGCCGCAATTGGCCAGCACCTTCGGGTGCACCATGCCGCTGCCGAGGATCTCCAGCCAGTCCGTGCCCGATCCGATCTCGCCGGTGGCGCGGCGCCAGCCGATATCGACCTCCATGCTGGGCTCGGTGAACGGGAAGTAGCTGGCGCGGAAACGCACCGGCAGGGTGGCGATGCCGAAGAAGGCGCGCAGGAAGTCGGTCAGGCACCCCTTCAGGTGGCCCAGCGTGATGGCGCGGTCGATCACCAGGCCTTCGCACTGGTGGAACATGGGCGAGTGGGTGGCGTCGTGATCGGCACGATAGGTCCGGCCGGGCACGATCACGCGTATCGGCGGGGGCTGATCCAGCATGGTGCGTACCTGCACCGGGCTCGTATGGGTGCGCAGCACACGCGGCGGGCCGCCGCCCTCGCCGGGCAGGTAAAACGTGTCGTGGTCGTCGCGCGCCGGGTGGTGGCCGGGGATGTTGAGCGCGGAGAAATTGTGCCAGTCGGTCTCGATGTCCGGCCCTTCGGCGATGGTGAAGCCCATCGCGCCGAAGATCGCGTACATCTCCTCCAGCGTGCGGCTGATCGGGTGGATGCTGCCGACCGTGTCGGGCCGCGGCGGCAGGGTGACGTCGATGCGCTCGTCGGCCAGCCGTGCAGCCAGCGCCTCCGTGTCGAGCGTCTCGCGCCGCGCCTCGATGACGGTGGCGAGGTCATCCTTGAGCCGGTTCAGCGCCGCGCCGCGCGCGCGCCGGTCTTCGGGCGGCGTCCGGCCGAGTTCCTTGAGCAGCGTGGTCAGCGCGCCGGACTTGCCTAGGGTCGCCACGCGAATGGCGTCCCAGGCTTTGAGGTCGGCGGCGCGGTCGAGTGCCGCGAGCGTCTCGGCGCGCAACGCGTCCAGGTCGTCGGCCATGGCAGTTTCCTAGAAGGCGGCCGGGCAAGGCGAGCCCGCTCGCAGCCCCCGAAAGCCGGAAGGGCTGCGGCTTGCTGCTCAGGCGGCCAATGCCGGCTCCGGCTCCGGCTGAGCCTCGATGGTCGCCTGGACCGCGCGGACGATCTCCGCGAACGAGGTCGGGTCGTCGAACGCGATGGCGGCCAGCACCTTGCGGTCGATCTCGATGCCGGTCTGGTTCAGGCCGTGGATGAAGCGGCTGTAGGTGATGCCGTGCTCGCGCACCGCGGCGTTGATGCGCTGTATCCACAGCGCGCGGAACTCGCGCTTCTTAACGCGCCGGTCGCGATAGGCGTATTGGAGGGACTTCTCCAGACGCTCCAGCGCGATGCGGTAGTTGGTCGAGGACCGGCCGAAGAAGCCCTTGCTCTGCTTGAGCACCTTCTTGTGCCGGGCGTGGGACGTAACGCCCCGTTTGACGCGTGCCATCTAAGTGCCTCCTTCGCTCAGCCGAGACCGTAGGGGGCCCATTGCTTGACGGTGATGCCGTCTGCATGGGTCAACGTTTGGCTGCCGCGGTTCGAGCGGATGGCCTTTTGCGGGCGCGCGGACAGATTGTGCCGCTTCTTGCCCGGGCCGGCCAGCACCTTGCCGGTGGCGGTGATCTTGAAGCGCTTCTTGACCGAAGACTTCGTCTTCAACTTGGGCATTTCGCATCTCCTTGCGGGGTAAGCCCCGTGCGACACGCCGGTATTGACGCAGCACGAGCGTCGCGGCCGGGCATGCCCATACAGGCCCGGAGCGCGCGATCAGGGGGCGGCTTGTAGCCGGCACCCGGCAGGCGTGCAAGCCGGCGCGAGGCGGATCGTTGACGCCGACGGCGCGCGTCTATCGACTGCCGGCGCGCGGACCGCCGCCGCGAAAGGATGCCCAGTGCCGTATACTCCGTCGCGACGACACGCCGATCTTGGTGACGCGTTCTTCGATATCGTCGAGCCGGCCCGGTTCCCCGCCCATATCCTGCGCTACCGCAACCAGCCCTGGGCCGGACGCGTGGGGCTGGGCGATCTGTCCGAGGATGCCTGGATCGCGCATTTCGGGCGGTTCGAACCGCTGCCCGGCAGCTTTCCGCAGCCGCTGGCGCTGCGCTACCACGGCCACCAGTTCCGCTCCTACAACCCCGAGCTGGGCGATGGCCGGGGCTTCCTGTTCGCCCAGCTGCACGACCTGGAGGATGGCCGGCTGCTCGATCTCGGCACCAAGGGCAGCGGCACGACACCCTGGTCGCGCACCGCGGACGGACGCCTGACCCTGAAGGGCGGCGTGCGCGAGGTGCTGGCGACCGCGATGCTGGAGGCGCTGGGCGTGAACACCAGCAAGTCGTTCAGCCTGATCGAGACCGGCGAGGCGCTGGTGCGCGGCGACGAGCCGTCGCCCACGCGATCGGCCGTGCTGGTCCGGCTGAACCATTCGCACATACGCATCGGCACGTTCCAGCGCCTGGCCTACCTGCAGGACACGCCGTCGCTGGCACGGCTGGTGGACCACACGATCACCACGCTGATGCCGGAATGCTGGCGCGACGACGCGGCCGCGCGCTGCCTCGCCTTCTTCGAGCAGGTCTGCCTGCGCGTGGCGCGCCTGGGGGCGGAGTGGATGGTCGCAGGCTTCGTCCACGGCGTGCTGAACACCGACAACATCAACGTGACGGGCGAGAGCTTCGATTACGGCCCGTGGCGATTCCTGCCGGTGTTCGACCCGGCCTTCACCGCCGCCTATTTCGACCACTCCGGCCTCTACGCCTACGGCCGCCAGCCGGACACGCTGCTGTGGAACCTGGTGCGTCTGGCCGAGTGCCTGCTGCCGCTGGCCGACCAGGCGAGCCTGGAGCAGGCGCTGTCCACCTTCGTGCCGGCGTTCCGCAGCGACCTCGTCGCCGGGGTGTTGCGCCGGCTGGGCCTGGCCGCACGCGGCGAGGCGGAGGACGCGTCGCTGGCGCAGGCGCTCTGGGCCTTTCTCGGGGCCAGCCGCGCGCCGTTCGAGCAGGTATTCTTCGACTGGTTCGGCGGGCAGGCGAGTGCGGGCCGTGCGGCGTGCAGCCCGGCCGCCGCGTTCTACGAGGGCGAGCCGTTCGCGGCGTTCCGCGCCGCGCTGGCGGGTGCCACGCCGTCCGAGCCCGACCGGCTGGCCCACCCCTATTTCGCGCAGCCCGTCCCCTGCACCATGCTGGTGGACGAGGTGGAACGCCTGTGGGCGCCGATCGCCGAGGCCGACGACTGGTCGGCGTTCCAGGGCAAGCTCGACGCGATCGCGACGATGGCCCAGGCCTATGGCACGGCTCAGGCAAGGCAAGCAGTCCTTTGAAAAAAAGGACCAAAAAACTTCTGGTTGTTGGTCGAGTGTTTGCAGAAACCTCCGCGACAGCGCGACCAGAAGTCTTTTGCTTCTTTTCTTCAGAAAAGAAGGCCTTTCTTGCTGTCTAGGCAGCATCCCCGATGCGGAGCCCCTGCGGCGGGCCGACAAGCGCCAGGCCGTCCATGTCGTAGATGGCGGCCCCGGCGCCCTTGCCGTCCGCGCCGCTGATCCGACCGTGACCGTAACCATAGTAGAGGACGGCGCCGGCCGGCAGATCGGCGGCGAAGGTCAGCGCGACCGTGGCGGGTCCGGTCGGCCGCGCGCCCTCGGCCGAAACCAGCCGGCCATCCGACAGGCGCGCCTGCCACCCCGCGCCTTGCCGCGCGGCTGCACCGAAGGGCGCCAGGGCGGTCCGTCCGGCCAACGCCACATCGACCAGCACGCCCCCGCGCGGCAGCAACCTGGCCCGGAGCGCCTGCGGTCCAGCCACGGCCGGATCGCAGGCGAGCGTGGTCACCGGCGCGCTCGGCCGGGCGTAGGGCAGAAAGGCGCAGGCGATCGGGCGGGCCAGGCGGCGGGCCAGGACCATGGCGTCGGTCACGCTGACATGCATGCCGCCGAGACGGCCGCCCCAGCCGTTCATGTCGAGATCGCCGGTCTGCGGCGCCGCCACGGCGTGGAAGGACTGGTCGGCCACGAGGTCGGCCATGGCCAGGCGCATGGCCTGCCCTTGCCGGTCCTCGTCGGCGAGCCAGGGCCCGCCGCCGCTGATGTCGAAGGGGATCCACGCGAACAGGTAGGGCGTGGTGGCCGGCCCCTGGCCAAGCGCCGCGCGCACCCAGCCGGCATCGGCGCGCAGCGCGTCGGCCCAGAGCGCACGGGTGATGGCGGGGTTGTTGCTGTCGGTCTCGTTGTGCATCCACAAGGTCAGCGTCGGCGCCGCACGCAGCGAAGCGGGCAGCGACGACAGGTAGGCGAGCAGCCGCGCCTCGAGCGGGTTGGCGGCCCAGCCCTGTCCGGGCAATCGGCGCATCCAGGCACGCACGCCGTTCTGGTCCCAGACGAGGGCGGTGCTGGTCTGCTCGGTGCTGCCCGGGCCGCCGAGCACGGTGACGGTGGCGGTGCGGCCGTCGAAGCCCAGCAGGTCGGACACCGCATGGGCCAGCACGTCGCCCGCATGATAGTTGCTGAAATAGGCGGCGTTGGACTGGCCGCGTATCAGGATGTTGAGGTCGAGTGGCATCGGTCGGGGACCTTGCACCATGCCGCCTGCCGGCCGGCAAGGCCGGAGCGGATGCGGATCGGCTTTCCCGGGATGCCTGCCTGGTCTAGCGTCGGGAGTCACACCACCCCGTGAGGTCCCATGCTGCACCGCCGCTCACTGCTCATGACCATGGCCGCGTCGGGCCTGGTGCCCGGTATCGGTCGTGCGGCCCCGGCACCTGGACCGTCGGACACGTCGCGGCGGCTGCGTGCGCTGTTCGACCGGATCGTCGAGGAGCAGATGCAGCGCAGCCCTGAGCTGGCGACCAGCCTCGGCCTCGACAAAGGCAGGCTGGCGCCGCTGAAATCCAGGCTGAGCGACGTGTCGATGGCCAGGGACGCCGCCGACCGGCGCGACAACGCCGCGCGCCTGGCCGCGCTGAAATCGTTCGACCGCGCGTCGCTGCAGGGGCTCGACGCGTCGAGCTACGACACCGTGCTGTTCGGGCTGCAGGAGAACGAGGCCGGCTACGAGGGTTTCGCCTACAACGGCGGCAGCGTGCAGAGCCCCTACGTGATCAGCCAGCTGGTGGGCGCCTACCACGACGTGCCGGACTTCCTCGACACCCAGCACGCCATCGCCAACGCCGACGATGCCGAGGCCTACCTCGCGCGGCTGGGCGTGCTGCCCACGATGATGGACCAGGAGCTGGAGCGGGTGCGGCACGATGCCGGGCTGGGCGTCGTGCCGCCCGACTTCGTCATCGACAAGACGCTGATCCAAATGAAGGCCTTCCTGGAAACGCCGGCGGAGAAGTCCACGCTCGTGGCCTCGCTGGTGCGTCGCGCCAAGGAAGCGGGGCTGACCGGCGACTATGCCAGCCGTGCGACCGCGCTCTACACCGGCCGTATCCTGCCGGCACTCGCCCGCCAGGCGGACCATTTCATGCAGGCGCGGCGGACCGCGGTGCACGTGGCCGGCGTCGCCCGGCTGCCCAAGGGCGCCGAGTACTACGCGCTGTCGCTGAAGGGCTACACGACGTCCTCGATGTCGCCGTCGCAGATCCACGAGACCGGGCTGAAGCTGGTGGCCGAGCTCACCGCCGGGCTCGACACCGCCCTGCGCGCGCAGGGGTTCAGCCAGGGCACGGTCGGCCAGCGGCTGGCGGCCCTCGGCGCGGACAAGACCTACATCTACCCCGACACGGACGAGGCGAAGGTGGCGCTGATCGCCGACCTGAACCGCAAGGTGGCGGTGGTGCAGGCCAAGCTGCCGGCGTATTTCGGCACCCTGCCCAAGACCGGCGTGGAAATACGCCGCGTGCCCAAGGCGATCGAGGCGGGCGCCCCCGGCGGCTACTACCAGCCCGGCACGCTGGATGGCTCGCGCGCCGGCGCCTACTACATAAACCTGCGCGACACCGCCGAGGTGCCGAAATGGTCGCTGCCCACGCTGACCTTCCACGAAAGCATCCCGGGCCACCACCTGCAGCTGACGCTGGCGCAGGAGATGCGCGACCTGCCGCTGATCCGGAAGATCGTGTTCTTCTCGGGCTACGGCGAGGGCTGGGCGCTATATGCCGAGCAGCTGGCCGTCGAGATGGGCCTGTACGACCACGACCCGCTCGGCCATATCGGCCAGATGAAGGACGCGATGTTCCGCGCCGTGCGGCTGGTGGTCGATTCCGGCCTGCACGCGCAAGGCTGGAGCCGCGAGCAGGCCGTCGCGTATTTCGTCGATACGCTCGGCGAAAAGCAGACCGCCGCGGTGACCGAGGTGGAGCGCTACTGCGTGTGGCCCGGCCAGGCGTGCAGCTACATGGTTGGCAAGCTCACCTGGCTGCGGTTGCGGGCGCAGGCCCAGGCGGCGCTCGGGCCGAAATTCGACATCAGGAAGTTCCACGATGCCGGCCTGCTGTCCGGTGCGCTGCCGCTCGACGTGCTGGAGCAGGTGATCGGGCAATACGTGAGTGCCACGAAGGCCTAGATCGCCAGCCACAGGCGCGCGCCACCGGCACGGCACCCGACGTGAACGCTGCCGGCCGGACTTGAAGAGTTCGCGATGCTCATGAGGCAGCGTCGTGCAGCCACGGACGAACGTGCCTGTCGTTTCGGCGGCTCGATCGCTGACGTCCGCGGCCGGCGCGGCCGGCCGGGTAAGACGGGTTCGACTGCCTGTCCGGTCGGCATACACCCACGGTCTCGCAGCACCGATTCCACGCTTGACGACATACAACTCAAAAGCGCCCGAAAAGGATATGTTGCAACCTAAAGTTGCATCTGCTACCGGATCGGAATGGAAACATTTACTGGCTGTCAAGCACCGGCATCGTCGATTTCGAAGCTTTCGAACTATAGGCGGATAATTCTGGCCGCGGGGTCATGGTTGTGTCTGTATCCGGCCGCTCATGCTCAGGAAGGCTGCAATACGGTTTCGTCGTTCAGCCTGCCGAACGCCGCCTATTCCGTGAACAGCATCGGTTTTGCAGCCGCGATCGCCTCGGCGGCCAGCTATTTCGGTCAAGACAGCGCCGACTGCCCGTTGACCGATTTCACCATACAAGTCGCCGGCGGAACCTACGATTTCTCGGCGGACACCGTGGCCGCGGGCCACAACGGCCTCATCGAGTTCGACCACGTCAATCCGCCGGTGGTGACCACGCCGTCAGGTCAGACGCAGCTCCATCTCGTCTTGCAGGGCGTCGGCTCGGGCGCACAGCGGACGGGGTCAGGCGGCCTGGGTTCCGACTTCCTGGCCGGCCAGGCATGGGTCGACTCGGACGATCAAACCACACTCGTCACCAACAAGAGCCTGCGGATGTTCTACGGCCAGGCAAGTTCGCACATCGTCATAAACGCGATGACGCTGATGCACAATTATCTCTCGAGTTCTCAGGGCATCATATCTTTCCCCAACGGGAGCGAGCCGCCCGGACAATTGACCCTTGATATCCAGCCGGGCTACGCGCCGCCGACGATCGAGTACGTGGATTGCAACGGCCGCGTCACTTTCAAGCCGAAGACTCCCGGCTGCACCTATCCTGCCGGTTCGAGCAACGCGCCTACCCCGGACAACTTCGTCGATGGCGCGCATAACGAGTCGGGCCGGCTGCTGCGCGTGTACGACAATTCAAACCCGCTCAGCCCGGCGCTGAACCAGTCCATCATGAACCAGCAGATTGCTTGGGGCACACCGGACCAGGCCAACCACGGCTGGCGCCCATCGACCCAGCCAGACGCGAAAGGCTTTCCGAACCGCTGGACGATCTACCTGTCGCACAGCGTCGTGCCACCCGCCGTCTACGCGCAAGGCGCCATGGTCTGCATCAAGTCCAAGGAGAGCGGCTATCTGGGGGCGATGTTCGTGGGTCCCGGATCCGACATACTCATGAACGATGTTCGATGGATCGGCAGCGGCGCGTCGGCTTTCCTGGGGCGCACGGCGACACATGCCGGCATGACCCAGATCGTCGTGTCGAACTCCGAGACCGTTCGCCCCAACCCGACAAACGGACAGGCGCCCTGTCTGTCATCGTCCTATGGCGGCTTGCAGACCGGCGGTCCGCTGCCCTCGGGGGCAACCAGCGGCAACGTCGTAACCAACTACTTCGCCGAAGGGACGGGCGATGACTCTGTCGCGTTCTTCGACGACAACCCGGCACCCGGGCAGGCGGTGTCCTACATCGCGAACTCCACGATCAACGACTCGTTCGCCCGGACGATCTTCAGCCTGAGAAGCAAGGTCAGCAACGCCAGCGAGGCGGGCCTGAACATCCAGGCTTCAAGCTGCAACGCCGCCCTGCTGGACGAGGGCCACGTCGGCTGTCCCGTTTTCTCCAAGAGATGACGTCGTTGCCGGATCGTCGAAGGCCGGGCCGTCAGGCGCTCAGTGCAGGGCCATCACCTCCAAGGCGCGCCTGAAATCGTTCTCGTCGATGGTGACGCGCTGGTCCCTGTCGGTGCCGACGGTGCGGCCGAACACGTAGCCGACCTGCTGGTTGAGCGCCTGGGCGATGCCCGACTGAATGCAGCCGGGGTCGCGCAGGGTGCCGCGCAGCGCGCAGGTGTAAGTGCCGGGGCCGGAGAACACCGCGTTGTGCAGGCCGGAGCCGTACTCGCCCACGATCTGGCGGACCCCGCCGAACAGCGCGACCTGCTCGGCCAGCGTGGCCGTCTCCGGGTGCACGATCACGGTGCCGCGGCGCGCGGCGATGGCCTCGATCGCGTCGCGGTTGGTCAGCACGCGCCCGGCCGACAGGCGTTGTCTGGACACGAACACGCGCTCCGGACCCGGTTCCGCCGGCGGGCTCGCCGGTGCCAGACGTGCCCGGACACGCTCCACCCAGAACCGCGTGGCGGGCGCGAAGCTCGGGCTCAGTCGCTCGTAGGTCCGCAGGATGGTCGGAACAATGAACAGGTCGGTGCGCAGCACCTCCTCCCTGGCGCTGTGCCGCTCCAATTGGTCCGGCCGCAGCCCGATGGCGGCGAGCAGGTCGAGCGACCAGGGGGGTGCCTGCGCCGGCACCACGAAGCGCAGCGTGTCGAGCGCGTAGCCGCACGCCTGCAGCAGCCACAGGCGTGGCAGGTAGTCGACGATGAAGTGGCCGAACACCTCGTGGGACGGGCCGAACATCCCGACCAGCGGCCCGGCCACCTCGCGCACCGGCAGCGTCTGCTGGTTCAGCCAGTGCACCGTGGTCTGGAGGTAGGGACGATGGTGGTTCAGCGAGTCCGAGCAGTAGGCGAGTTTGTCCTGCATGGCGATGCCGGTGGGGCCGATGGCGGCGTCGCGCAGCGCGTAGCAACCGGTGGCGCGCACCATGGTCTGCGCGTACATCTGCCGGGCGACGGCTTCGTTGGCAGGCCCGAACAGGAAGCCGGGGCAGGGCGGGGGCGTGCGGCTGGCGGCGTCCAGCTCCCGGAAGGTCACCGCCGGACGTTCCGCCCGCGCGGCCTGCTCGGCCAGGTCCTGGACTCGTGCGATGCGGTCGAGCGGCCGGGTCACTGGGCCGCCTCGGCGAGCGGTGCCCGATGCAGTTCGAGTGCGTCCAACGCGGTTTCGAACGCGGCCGGCTCGATGGTGAACCCCGGCGCCTGCTCCGCCCCAACCTGGCCGAAGACGTAACCGATACGCTGCCCGAGGGCGTGCGCGATGCCGGATTGGACGAAGCCGTGGGCGCGCGTGGGCGGTCGCAGGTCGCAGATCAGGGTGCCCGGCCGGGCCAGCACGGAGCCCTGCAGGGTGGCGACGTCGCTGCCGACGATCTTGCGGGCGCCGGCCAGGCGCGCGAAGCGGTCTGCCAGGCTCGCCCCCTCGAGTGCCATGGTCGCGTAGCCGCGCTGCCTGGCGATGGCCATGATCTCCTCGGCGTTGGCGGGCCGGGTGCTGCCGGCAGAGTCGATGAACACGCGCTCCGGCGCGTCCGGCGGCACGGCGGCCCTGGCCCGTCCGATCCATGACTCCGTCGCCGGCCCGAACAGCGGGCTGACCCTGCCGGTCTGCCGCAGGCCGGTCGGGACCAGCAGCAGGTCGGTGCCGACCATCACGCGGTCCTCGCCATAGATCTCCAGCTGGGCCGGGCCGATGCCGGCCATGGCCAGCATGTCGGTGATCGCCGGCGGCAGGCCGTGCGGGACCAGGTAGCGCAGGGTGGCGAGGTCGTGCCCCGCGGCTGCGAGCACCCACAGGCGGGGCATGATGTCGACCAGCCAGTGCGCCTCGTCCCGCCGGTCCGGCCGGCAGAGCAGCACCAGGGGGCCGCGGACCTCGCGCAGCGGCAGCAGGGCCTCGTAGAGGGCGGCGACCTGTCCGGCCCAGGCGGCAGGCTGATCGAAGGTCGGCGAGAACAGGGCGCGGTCCTGCAGGGTGGCCACGCCCTCGGGCGAGACCTCCGGCCCGGTCAGGCTGTAGCAGCCGACCGGGCCCACCTGAAGCTGCCCGAACAACGCCTCCAGGACCGGGCCGTCGACCTGGCCGAGCAGGAACATGGGCGGCGGCGCCGGCAGCCGCTGTCCCGGCGCGACCGCGACGAAGCCGACCGACGACCCGGGCACGGCACTCTGGGCAATGTCGACGGGCCTGTAGGGAGGCTGCGTGCGCTCGCGCCGGGGCGGCGGGACGTCGGGCGGCGAGCCTGGCGGCGATGCCTCCTGCCCGGGGTTGTCGGGCTGCGATGGCAGCCCGATCCCCTCCGATGAACCGCCGCGCGTTTCCGGCACCGACCGGTAGACGTAGCCGAACGTCGCGGCGCCGAGCACGGCAAAGACCGAGAACGCGATGAAGGGCAGGGCGCCCGAGATCACCCCGGTATCGTAGCCGAACAGCAGACCGCCCAGCGAGGCGATGACCGCGACCAGAATGAACTTCAACGCACCCGACTCCGCCCGTTGCAGACACTCTCTCGATCGTCTTTACGGCCCGTCAACCTGGATGCGGCACTGTGGTGCCTGCGGGTTACGAAAGGCAGGTGGATGAACATATCTTCTTCGGCGGTGCTTCAGACGCATGGCGCCGCCCATGCGAGGCCGGCGCATGCGCGGGCCAAGCCTACCGACAACAGCACGACGGATCAGGCTGCCGCCTTGCAGCAGCAGGCCGGTAAAGAGTTGGAAACGGAACGTTCGGTAAACCTGCTGGTTTAGGCAGGCAAGGAAGCAGTTCTTTTTTGAAGAAAGAACCAAAAACTTCTGTTCATTCAGTCGCGCTTCGTAGAAACCTCCGCGACAGCACGACCAAAAGTTTTTTGCTGCTTTTTTTCAAAAAAAGCAGGCTTTGCTTTTTCATAGCTCGAAGGCCGCCGGCATCACCAGGACACCATCATGACGGCGTCTGGCACCCTCATGCACGGCGCCGTCGACGTCCTGATCCTGGGGGCGGGTGCCGCCGGGCTGATGTGCGCGTTGACCGCCGGGCAGCGGGGGCGGCGCGTGGTGGTGCTGGATCATGCGCGGCAGGCGGGCGAGAAGATCCTGATCAGCGGCGGCGGGCGCTGCAACTTCACCAACCTCGATTGCGCGCCCGACCGCTTCCTGTCCGACAACCCGTCTTTCTGCCGGTCGGCCCTCAGTCGCTACACCGCGCAGGATTTCCTGGCGCTGGTGCAGCGCCACCGCATCGCCTGGCACGAGAAGACGCTGGGACAACTGTTCTGCGACGGGTCGTCGCGCGCCATCGTCGACATGCTGCTGGCCGAGTGCGCCGCCGCCGGCGTGGACATACGGCTGCGGCAACGCGTGACCGACGTCTCCCGTGCCGACCGCTTCCGGGTGGACACCGAAGCCGGCCCGATCGAGGCGCAGTCGCTGGTTCTGGCCACCGGCGGGCTGTCGATCCCCAAACTCGGCGCCACCGGCCTGTCGCACGAGGTTGCGCGCCGGTTCGGCCTTGCGGTGACGCCGATGCGTCCGGCGCTGGTGCCGCTGACGCTCGCCCCCGCCGATCTCGCCCGCACCCAGGCCCTGGCGGGCGTGTCGACCGAGATCGTCGCACGCTGCGGCCGCGCGGCGTTTCGCGAGGGCATGGTGTTCACCCATCGCGGCCTGTCCGGGCCCGCCATCCTGCAGATCTCCTCGGCCTGGCGGGACGCCGACGCGGTGAGCATCGACCTCATGCCGCAGGCGCCACCGGCGGTTCTGCGGTCCCGCAAGGCAGCGCGCCCGAAGGCGGGGCTGCGCAGCGTGCTCGGCGAGGTGCTGCCGCAGCGCCTGGCCGATGCGTTCCTTCCCGCCGAACTGGCCAACGCTCCGATGGGCGAGCTGCGGGACCGCAGCCTGGCGGAGCTCGAGGCGACGCTGCGCAGCTGGACGGTGCTGCCGGCCGGCACGGAGGGCTACAAGAAGGCGGAGGTGACGCTGGGCGGCATCGCCACCCAGGCGCTCTCGCAACGCACGATGGCGGCGCGCGACGTGCCCGGACTCTTCGTCATCGGCGAAGCCGTGGACGTCACCGGCTGGCTTGGCGGCTACAACTTCCAATGGGCCTGGTCGAGCGGCGTTTGCGCTGGCGAAGCCGCCTAGAACTAGGGTCTGGGGCCGCGGGTCCCGTCGTGCGAAGCACGTTCCGCGTGACGGAGCCCCGGGGGCAGAACCGTGGCCTTCAGCTCTCCTGCGTCGGCGCCGGCCCGCGCGTCACGTCCAGCCTGGTCGATGGCTGCATCCGCACCACGCCGCCGGACGCAGCCGCCTCGTAGATCGCGGCGATCACCCGCATGTCCTGCAGCCCCTCCTCGCCCGGCGTCAGCGGCACGCGGTCGCCGCGCAGGGCTTCGGCGAAGGCGTCCATCTCCAGCGCGAACTGGTTCTTCGGCGACCAGCGGCGCTGTTCGAGGCCGCTGCTCATTGCCTGCCGGCGGCTGACCTGCATGGTCAGATTGTCGTAGCTGAAGGCAGGGTCGAGGCCGACCGCGGCCTCCGTCGCCATCAGCCGCAGGAAGCGGTTCTCGTGGTAGGAGTAGCCGGAGCTGCAGCTGGCCAGCACGCCGGACGGGAAGCGCAGCGTGAAGGCGCAGAGGTCCTCCACCTCGCGGAACCGCGGATCGTCCTTCGGCTGGGTCAAGCGAGCGGTGACCTCGACCGGCTCCTCCCCGGTGATGAAGCGCGCGGCGTTCAGGCAGTAGATGCCGACATCGGGCAGCGAGCCGCCGCCGGCCATCGCCTTGTTCAGGCGCCATTGCCCGTTCGCGGCGTTGTTCTGCCCGTTGCTCGCCTCGATCAGCCGGACCTCGCCGAAGCTCCTGTTGCGGGCCATGGCGATCAGCTCGCGGTATTCCGGCAGGTACTGGCAGCGATAGGCGATCATGAGCTTGCGGCCGGCCTGCCGGCAGGCATCGACCATGTGCTGCGCGTCGGCGACCGTGGTGGCCATCGGCTTCTCGCACAGCACGTGCTTGCCGGCCGCCGCCGCGCGGACCGTGTATTCGAGGTGCATGGCGTTCGGCAGCACGATGTAGACGATGTCCACATCCGGGTTGTTCCTGATGCTGTCGAAGGTCTTGTAGTCGTAGAGGCCGCGCTCGGGCACGCCGTACTGGGCGGCGATCACGCGCGCCTTGTCCGGCTCGCCGCTGACGAGCGCCGTCACGCGGACATGCCTGGAATGGGCGAAGCCAGGCAGGATCTGCGTCAGCGACAGCCGGCCGAGACCCACCACGGCCACGCCGAGGCGCTTGGCGAACGGGTCCATCTGCGGCACCTTGCCGGAGATGTCGCTGGCCGTGTCCAGCGGCGGCAGGCTGACCTGATCGCCTTTCACAGTCCCGAACAGCGCATGCGGCTCGCCTGCGTCGGGTTCGGCGGCCTGCGCCGCGCCGATCAGCCCAAGGCCCGCCAGTCCGGCGGTGGTGGACCCGACCAGTCCACGTCGTGTGATGGGGGGCATGGCGTTTCTCCGGCTGCGTCCCGCGGCAATGCGCCGGCCGGTTGCGGGGTTCCGGTTCTGGCACCACAAGCGCAGCATCGTGACCTCCGGCCCCATCCACGGCGGCGCGTCCGGAACCGACAACCGACAACCGACGACTGGCGACCGACATGCGCGGCTACCCCATCTTCCTGCAGCTGACCGGGCGGCGCGTCGTGGTGCTGGGGCGTGACGAGGCGGCGGACCGCCGGGCGGCGCTGTTCGCGGCCGAAGGCGCGCTGGTCGAACGCGTCTCCAGCGCGGCCGACGCGCGGATTCCCGGCTGCGTGCTGGCCATCGCCTCGGGCGTGCCGGAGGCGGAGCTGACGGCCTTCTCGGCGGCGGCGCAGGCGGCGGGGGTGCCGGTGAACGTCGTCGACCGGCCGGAACTGTGCAGCTACATCACCCCGGCCATCGTGGAGCGCGACCCGCTCGGCATCGCCATCTCAAGCGGTGGCGCCGCCCCGGTCCTGGCGCGCCTGCTGCGCCAGCGGATCGAGACCTGGGTGGCACCCGCCTGGGGCCGGCTCGCGACGCTGGCCGACGGCTTCAAGGCAGAGACGCGACGGCGCCTGCCGGACGTGGTGCAACGCCGGCGCATGCTGGAGCGCGTGTTCGCCGGACGTGTCGCCGAACTGGTTCTGGAGGGCGACGAGGCTGCAGCCGCGGCGGAATATCGTGCCGAACTGGACGCGGCCGCGGCCGGCGTCACCCGCGCCGCCGAGGGCTTCGTCCACCTGGTGGGGGCCGGTCCGGGGGCCGCCGACCTCGTCAGCCTGCGCGGCCTGCGCCTGCTGGGCGAGGCGGACGTCATCGTGCACGACCGGCTCGATACCGGCGCCGTGCTCGACCTGGCGCGACGCGATGCCGAGCGCATCGACGTCGGCAAGAGCCAGGGCGACCACACCATGCCGCAGCACGAGATCAACGCGCTGCTGGTGCGCCTGGCGCAAGAGGGACGGCGCGTGGTGCGGCTGAAGGGGGGAGACCCCTTCATCTTCGGCCGCGGCGGCGAGGAGGTGGAGGCGCTGACCCGCGCGGGTGTCGCGCACGCGGTCGTGCCAGGCATCACCGCGGCGCTGGCCTGTGCCGCGTCCGCCGGCATCCCGCTCACTCACCGGGCGGCGGCTCACGCCGTGACCTTCGTCACCGCCCATCGGCGCCGGCCCGACCTCGGCATCGACTATGCCGGGCTGCTGCGCCCCGGGGTAACGCTCGCCATCTACATGGGGCTGGCGACCCTGCCGCGCCTGCGCGACGAACTGACCGCCGCGGGGTTCTCCACCGCCATGCAGGCCGTGCTGGTGGAAAGCGGCGGCACGCCGCACAGCCGCGTGCTGCGCGGCCCGATCGAGGAACTGGCTGCGTCGGCCGCGTCCTGGTCCACCGGTGGTCCGGTGCTGATCCTGCTCGGCGGCACGGCCGACTACGTGCCCGCCAGTTGACGCTTATGTTACGGTGAATACGGCATTTCACACCCATCTGCGCGCTTGGCCGCCAGGTTCTCGGCACCGGTATCGTTGCGTTTGACGCGGCCGGAGATGCTATGTTGGACCAAAGGCGGGTTGACAGGCCGGAAAATGCAAACCTCAAAGGTCATCGAGATCGATGGCGTCTTCATCGGCGCCGCCATCAGCCTGCCGGAGGCTCGGGGCTGGCGCTTCGTGTCTGCGGACCGGCGAACCAGCGAGGCCGACGGTCGCACCGCCCCGACCCTGAACGACGCGCGCCAGATGGCCCGGCACGCGTTCTTCACCTCCGCCGTTCGGCCGGCCACGCCGGTCAGAGTACAACCACCTGCCTGACAGCCTGGCTGTCGGCGAGCCGGTCGAAGCCCTCGTTCAGCTGGTCCAGGGTCAGGCGATGGCTCAGCAGCCTGTCCACCGGCAGCCGGCCTGCACGATGCAGTGCTACGAAGCGCGGCAGGTCGCGTAGCGGCACCGCGGAGCCCATGTAGCTGCCGCGGACGGTCCGCTCCTCTGCCACCAGGCTGACGGCCGGCACCGAAAAAAGCCGAGAGGGATGCGGCAGCCCGGTGGCCACCGTGGTGCCGCCGCGCCGCGTGGCGCCGTAGGCCTGGGCCAGCACCGCCTCGTGCCCGACCGACTCGAACACGAAATCCGCGCCGCCGCGCGTCGCCTCGCGGACCGCCGCGGTGGCGCCCTCGCCGGCCTCGACCGCGTGGGTCGCGCCGAGCGAGAGGGCCAGCGCGCGCTTGTCGGCGAGCGGGTCCACCACCACCACCGGGTTGGCGCCGGAGGCGACGGCGCCCAGCACGCAGGCCAGGCCGACGCCGCCCAGGCCGAACACCGCGACGCTGGCGCCGGGCGGCACGCGCGCGGTGTTCACCACCGCGCCCACCCCGGTCATCACCGCGCAGCCGAACAGGGCCGCGACCTCCATCGGCAGCGCCGGGTCGATCCGCACGGCCGAGCGCGCGCTGGCCACGATGTGCTCGGCGAAGCCGGAGACACCCAGGTGATGGTTGACCGGGCCGTCCGCCCCATGGGCCCAGCGGCGCCCGCCGCCCAGCAGCACGCCGGCGGTGTTGGCCGCGGCACCCGGCTCGCACAGCGCCGGCCGGCCCTCGGCACAGGGCAGGCAGCGGCCGCAGCTCGGCACGAAGGCGAACACCACGTGGTCGCCGGGCGAAAACCCGGTGCCCGCGTCGCAGCGCTCCACCACGCCGGCCGCCTCGTGGCCCAGCACCATGGGCATCGGCCGCGGCCGCGTGCCATCGATGACGGACAGGTCGGAGTGGCATAGGCCGACGGCGCCCACCCGCACCAGCAGCTCGCCCGGGCCGGGCGGGTCCAGCTCCATCGCCTGCACCACCAGCGGGCGGGACTGCGCATAGGGCCGCGGCAGGCCCATCTGCCGCAGCACGGCGGCGCGCGTCATCATGGGGCCCCGACCGCTTCGGTCTGCAGGGCCAGCAGCGCCTGGCGCAGCCGTCCGCCCAGCGGTTCGGGGCGGCGCGTGGTCCGGTCCACGAAGACGTGCACGAACCAGCCCTCGGCCGCCGGCGCCTCCACACCGGCCGCGAACAGGCCGATGCCGTAGCGCACGCTCGACCGGCCGAGCGTCTCCACCCGCAGCCCGGCCTCCACGCTGCCCGGGAAGCTCAGCGGCGCTGCGTAGCGGCAGTGCGATTCGACGCAGAGCCCGATCTGGCCGGCCTCGGCGTGGATGTCGAGGCCGCCGTGGCGGATCAGGTAGGTGTTTATGACCGTGTCGAGGTAGCTGTAATAGACGACGTTGTTCACGTGCCCATACACGTCGTTGTCCATCCAGCGGGTCGGGATCGACTGTAGGTAGGGGTAGCGGTGTCGCATGGCCGCTCAGCCCAGCCCAGCGAACAGCGCGGTGGATAGGTAGCGTTCGGCAAACGAGGGCACGATGCCAACGATCAGCCGGCCCGCGTTCTCCGGCGCGCGTGCCAGGGCGAGCGCCACGTGCAGCATCCCGCCCGATGATATGCCGATCGGCAGCCCCTCCGTCCTGGCGCAGCGCCGGGCGGCGGCGATGGCCTCGCGCTCCGAGACGGTCACGATCCGGTCGACTTCGGCGATATCGAGCACCGAGGGCTGAAAGCCGGGCCCGATGCCCTGGATGCCGTGCGGGCCGGGTTCGTCTCCGGACAGCACCGCACTCTCGGAGGGTTCCACGCCCACCATCTGCAACCCGGGCCGCCGCGGGCGCAGCGCCCGTCCGATGCCGGTCAGCGTGCCGCCGGTACCCACACCCGCCACCACCATGTCCACGCGCCCGTCGGTGTCGGCCCAGATCTCCTCGGCCGTCGTCGCCTCGTGGATCTCCGGGTTGGCCTGGTTGTCGAATTGCCGTGGCATCCAGGCGTTCGGGGTGTCCGCCAGGATGCTGTTGGCGCGTGCGATGGCGCCCGCCATGCCCAGCTTCTGCGGCGTCAGCTCCACCCGGACATCCATCAGCCGCAGCATGCGCCGGCGCTCGATGGAGGCGCTCTCGGGCATGGTCACGATCAGCGTGTAGCCGCGCGCCGCCGCCACGAAGGCGAGCGCGATCCCGGTGTTGCCGCTGGTCGGCTCCACCAGGATGGAACGGCCGGGCGTGATCTCGCCGGCGCGCTCGGCCGCGTCGATCATGCCGAGGCCGATACGGTCCTTCACCGAGCCAAGCGGGTTGAAGAACTCGAGCTTCAGGACGAGGTCGGCCAGCAACCCGTCCTCGGCGGTCAGGCGCGGCAGGCGCACCAGCGGGGTGCCGCCGACCGTCTGCAGCACGCTGTCGTAGATGCGGCCGCGCGGTGCCGCCGTGGCGGGCGCGGGACGCGCATCCGTCGGCGCGCGCTCTGGATCCGAAGCTGCGCGGTGCGGCGTTTTTCGGTTCGACATGACGCCTTCCCGGGCAATTATGGGCTATACAGCGAGTCTTGTCGGATTCCGTCGATGGAGCAACCGGTCATGTCCGTGGGGACAGGCGCCAAACCGCATAGCCGACCGGTCCGGGCCGGCGGCCGATGATGGTGCGCCGGGACCGCGGCATGCTCGCGGTGCTGATCGTCGTGGACGTGGCGTTCCATGCCGGCCGGACCGGCACGGTGAGTGCCGCCGACCTTGCCGACCGTGCCGGGCTCGCACGGCGCGGGATCGAGCCCCTGCTCCAGACGCTCTCGCGGTCCGGTCTGCTGGAGAGCGTGCGCGGGCCGCGCGGCGGCTACCGGCTCGGGCGGCCCCGGCGCGACATCCGGCTGGACGAGGTCATGCGGACGGCCCTGTCCGAGGATGCCGGCACCGAGGACGGGCCCCATGGCGCGCTGATGGACAAGGTGGTCGATCCGCTCTGGGCGGAGTTCGACTGCGCGTTCGCGGCAAGGCTGGCGGGGCTGACGGTGGAGGATCTGGTACGCCGGGCCGAATCGGCCGGCCTGGCCCGGCCGGTGGCGGAGCCGATCACCTTCTCCATCTGACGCCGGTCGCAGCGTCGTAAGAACAGCAGAGAGCAGGCCGTGCCGTCCCTGCGGCTCCCGCGGCAACCGTTCCCGAGCCCTGGTGTTCAGGACGTGCGC
Source organism: uncultured Acetobacteraceae bacterium (assembly GCA_964244615.1). Taxonomy (GTDB): domain Bacteria; phylum Pseudomonadota; class Alphaproteobacteria; order Acetobacterales; family Acetobacteraceae; genus BOG-908. The sequence continues at coordinate 30,089 of CAXTJP010000008.1, read as the reverse complement.
GAAGTGGGAAGGATGCGAGATGGTGGATACGTCGAGTTCGGCCAAGCTGCAGATCATGCAGCTGCCTAACGGCCGATTTTCCGTGTTGCCGGAAGGCGAGGCCGTCACCGCAAACGAATCGGGCGAGTTCGCCACCCAGGCGGAGGCGGAAGCCTGGATGTATCAGCGGACCCAGGAGATGGACGCCGAGGCCAACGACCTCGGCATCCTGACGCCCGGCGGCGGACAGGGTGTGCGCTAGTCCGTCCGCCTGGCGGCGGACAGGGTGTGCGCTAGTCCGTCGGGACTGTCGTCCTCGCGCCTATAGCCGGTGCAGGACGCAAAGCTTGTTGCCGTCGGGGTCGCGGAGGTAGGCGAGATAGAGCTTGCCCACCGAGGCCTCCCGCACGCCCGGTGGCTCCTCGCAGTCCGCACCGCCAGCAGCCAAGCCCGCCGCGTGCCAGGCATCGGCCTGTTCGACCGAGCTGGCGGCGAAACCGATCGTGCCGCCATTGGCGAAGGTCGCAGGTTCGCCGTTGATCGGCTCCGACACCAAGAAGGTGCCGGACGCGGTCCGGTAATAGATACGATGCCCGTCCAGCCCGGCGGGCTTGACACCCAGCGTCCCCAGCAGCGCGTCGTAGAACTTCCGTGACCGGTCGAGATCGTTCGTGCCGATCATGACGTGGGAAAACATGAGGTGCTGTCTCCTGCTAAAAGATGCGGCGTCGACCGGCGATCCGAGCCGGCCGTCCATGGACTACATGCCAGAAGCCAGCGCGTCCGCCACGCGCCTGGCGAAGGCGGCAGGGTCGTGCGGGGGCTCTCCGTCCTGCACGCGGGCGACGTCGAGCAGGGTGGCGGCGATCTCGGCCATCGGCTCGTCGCGATCGGCCCGCGCCGCCAGCGCCACGATCAGCCTGTGGCGCGGGTTGATCTCCAGCAGCGGCGCCGGACCCATGGTGCCGCGCCCGGTGCGGCGCATCAGCCGCTGCATCTGCAGATCCGGCCCCTCCGCCTTGGCCGAGAGCACGACCGCGCTCTCCGTCAGGCGTTCGGTGGCGCGCACGTCGTCCACCTGGGCGCCGAGCGCGTCCTTGAGCGCCGCCACCAGCTTGGTCACGTCGGCGGCCTCGCCGGCCGGCGCCTCGACGTCGATCTTCGACAGGTCGGCCGCGCCCTGGGTCACGCTGCGTATCGGCTTGCCGTCATGCTCGGTCAGGCGCTCGGGCCAGAACGCATCGACCGGGTCCGACAGCAGCAGCACCTCGATCCCGCGCGCGGTGAAGCCTTCGAGCTGGGGCGAGGCGGGCAGGCTCGCCGCATCGTCGCCGAGCAGCAGGTAGATCGCCTCCTGCCCCGGCTTCATGCGCGACACGTACTCGGCCAGCGACGTCAAGCCCGCCTGCGTGCTGGAGCGGAAGCGCATCAGCTCGGCCAGGGCGGCACGATGCTCGCTGTCGTCCCAGAGCCCTTCCTTCATGGTCGGGCCGAAATTCTCCCAAAAACCGGCGTAGCTTTCGGCATCCGTGGCGCGCGTCTTCAGCTCGCCGATCACCCGGTTGGTCACCGCCTTTCGTATGCGGGCCAGCACCGGCGTCGCCTGGAGCATCTCGCGTGACACGTTCAGCGGCAGGTCCTCGGTATCGACCACGCCCTGCACGAAGCGCAGCCAATCCGGCAGCAGCTTGGCGTCGTCGGTGATGAACATGCGCTTGACGTGCAGGCGGACATGGCTGGTGCGGTCGCCCTCCACCGCCTCGAACGGCCGGGCGCCGGGGAAGAACAGCAGCGCGTAGAACTCGATGTTGCCTTCGGCCCGCCATTGCAGCGTGGCCCAGGGCTTGTCGAAGTAGTGGCCGAGATGGCGATACAGCGCGTTGCTGGCGTCCTCGGTCACCTCGGATTTCGGCTTGCGCCACAGCGCCGTGCCCTCGTTGGCCGGCTCGTCGCGGCCATCGCGGGCGACGGTGATCGGCAGGGCGATGTGGTCGGCCCATTTGCGTATCGCGGTCTCAAGCCGGTAGGGCTCGAGGTATTCGTCGGCGTCCGACTTCATGTGCAGGACGATGGTGGTGCCGGGCGTCGCGCGCGTGGCGGGCTCCAGCGTGTACTCGCCGCGGCCGTCCGACGCCCAGGTCCACGCCGCCTCGGGCTGCCCGGCATCGTCGCCGGCCTTGCGGGAGGTGACCTCCACACGGTCGGCCACCATAAAGGCGGCGTAGAAGCCGACGCCGAACTGGCCGATCAGGCTCGGCTTCTCGTCCGCCGCCGCCCCCTGCAGCGTGTTGGCGAACGCGCGCGTGCCGGAGCGGGCGATGGTGCCGAGGTTCTGCGCCAGCTCGTCGCGCGACATGCCGATGCCCTGGTCCTCGATGGTCAGGGTGCGGGCGGCCTTGTCCGGCACCACGCGCACGCCCGCGTTTTCCGGGGCGCCCAAAGCGGGGTTGGTCAGCGACTCGAAGCGACGACGGTCGGTGGCGTCGGCGGCGTTGGCCACCAGTTCGCGCAAGAAGATCTCGCGCTCGGAATAGAGCGAGTGGACGACCAGGTCGAGCAGTCGTCCGACTTCGGCGCCGAACGCGTGGCGTTCGGGTTCTACGGTCGTGCCCATGGAATATCCTCCTGACCGCGCGAGTTAGGGTGCGGCGTCGGTCGTCGCAAGGCGTGACGTTCCCCCAGGAGCATGATGCGGCCGCACGCGGTCAGCCGCCGGACAGACATGCTCGACAAAACACAGAGCTGGAGCGGGATGCGCCCGGCCGCGCCGACTCAAGGACGCATCCCGCTCTAGCCGAGCGTCAGCCCCTGGCGCATCAGCTCGGCCCAGCGCCAGAAATGGCCGAGCGTTGCGGCCGTGTAGGTCAGCACATACTGCTCGCGGCCGTCGGCCTCTATGACGCTGACCCGCGGATAGAGCAGCTGCTCGGGGTCGCCGTTGGCGGTCTTGTCCGGCAGCGAGTCCACCAGCTGCTGGCCGCCCGACCATGCCAGCCCGTCGGACGACGTGCGGACCAGCACGCCGTTGCCGTGCACCCGCGCCATCACGTAGAGGTGGCGCGCGGGAAGGTAGGTCACGGTGCCGCCATGCTCGCCGGGCAGCGGGTCGCGCACCAGCGGCGTGAACGCGCCCCCGGCGCCGTAGCCGAGCGACGAGCGCCCGTCCTGCACTGCGGGCTCGGTCCAGCCGCCCTTGTAGTAGTTCTGCCACTGCACCGGCGAGCGTGTCCGCAGGCCGGTGCAGAATGCGGCCACCGGCGCGCGGCTGACGCTCATGCATTGCGGGTGGCAGGAAGACGGGTTGTAGGCCGGGTCCAGCGTGGCGTTGCCGTGATAGACGTAGAGGTACCCGTCCGCGCCCGGGGCGACGCTCGGCGCGCCGTTATAGGGGTGGGCCTGCGGCGCCTCGGCACGGGCACCGTCGGCACCTTGGGCGCGCCACGCGGTCTGCAGGTTCAGGCCGATGATCTGCGCGCTGGTCCGGCCGTCCGCCACGTCCATCTGGGTGGCGCGCGTGACCTGCGTCTCGTCGGCGTTGAACAGGCCGACACCGATGCCGAACCACCCGCCATGGCCCGCCGTGCCGTCCGGGGCGGTGTGGTTCTCGCCGTGGTAAAAATACGCGCTGGTCGCCCGGTCGGGGCAGCGGAAATAGGACCCGCCGCCGGCGTAGTCGCGATCGAAATACTGGTTGCAGGCGGCACCGCCCGGATCGTCGATACGCAGCCGGTTCTTTTTCGAACCGCACTCGGCGGCGTGGGTGGTCATGATGGTGCGTATGTCGGCGGGCCCGGTGGCCGGTCCGTCCGAGTTCAGCGCCAGCACCTGGGTCAGCCGGCTGTCGACGTGCAACACCCAGGCGGCCGGGTGTCCCGGCCCCTGCACCGGCCCGAGCGAGCCGGCGGAGTTGATGTAGTAACGCCCGTCGCGCCCCTGGAAGAAGTCGACCGGGGTATCCGGGCCGAACCTGATGCCGAGCTCGGCACGCTGGTCGTTGCTGATCAGCACCGTGGGCGCGCCAGCCAGCGCAAAGTGCGGGGCCGCGGCCGCCACTGCCGGGACAGGGGCTGCGGCACACGCCGCCAGCATCGAACCGGCGATCCAAAGCCTGGCCAGACTGCCATTCATCTGCACGTGTAACTCCCTGGCCGTGGACAAAGCGCCGCGCCGTCCATGCGTCTGCCGGTCAGCCCGCGACGGAACGGGTGGCCTGCTGCGCCGCCGGCACGCGCACGTCGTAGAGCTCGCCGTCGGCGAACAGCGTCGCACGCGACGGCGCCAGGCGGTAGCGGTCGAATACGCCATCCAGGTAGTAGCGGAGGAAATTGGCGAAGTTGCGGAACCGGCCACGGAACAGGTGGTAGGCGGCGATGACGACCGGCTTGAACAGCAGCAGCTTGAGGTCGCCGCGGGTGCGATAGAGGTAGCCCATGTTTCGCGCGGCCAGGCCGATGCGGGCATCGGCAATGACGTCGACGCTGCCGAGGAAGCCCAGGCGCACGCTGCCGACCGGCCATTTGCTGCCGCCGGGGTGCCGGTGGACGGAGGGCAGCACCGTCCCGAAGGCGAGCCCGGCTTTTGCCACGCGGTTCGTGTAGTCCACCTCGTCGCCCCAGATGAACATCTCCCGACGCGGGTAGCCGATCCGCGCGACCAGGTCGCGCGACATCAGCGTGCCGTTGAACGGGTTGATCTCGCGCGGCAGCACGTCCTGGCCGCGCAGCTCCGACCAGATGTGCGGCACCGAGCGGGTCTTGTTGCCGTTGACGCTGATGCCGAAGCTCAGATCCTCCGGGTCGTCCAGCGAGACCACCACCGGGTTCATCAGCGACAGCGTGCCGGCGTATTGCGGCCGCAGCATGATCTCCAGCCCGTCCGGGGCGGGGATGCCGTCATCGTCCATCAGCCACAGCCAGTCCGCCCCGTTCTCGAACGCCCAGCGCATGCCGCGGTAGAAGCCGCCGGCGCCGCCCACGTTGCGCCGCATGCCGATGCGCACGACGCTGCCGGCGTACTCGGCTTCGAGCATCGCCTGCGTGCCGTCCACGCTCGCGTTGTCGACGACGACGACCAGGTCGGGCGGGCGCGTCTGGCCGAGCACCGCGTCGAGGCACTGACGCAGCAGGGCGATGCGGTTGTACGTGACCACCACCGCCACGACGCAGCCGGTGCCCCCGCCGGCCTGGATCGGCGGATCGCGCACCGGGCCGAGGTCTTCCATGAGCGGCGTCTCGGAAATTGGCATGCTGAGTCGTTAATACCATGCGCCGCCCCGGTCCGTGAGTGGAAACGTTAACTCATGGCGTCAAAAGCGCCTGCGCGCAGGCGTCCAGTATGGCCGATACGTCGAGCCCGTATTCGCGGTACAGGTCGGGGATGTCGCCGCTCTGGCCGAAACGGTCGACGCCGAGCGGCACCACGCGCTGGCCGCGCACGGCGCCGAGCCAGGCCAGCGCCGCCGGATGGCCGTCGAGGATGGTGACCACGGCGCTGCCGGGCGCCATGGGGGCGAGCAAGGTTTCGATGTGGCTGGTCGCAGCCCGGCCCGAACGCCGCAACCGTGCGGCGGCCAGCCAGCCGGCATGCAGGCGGTCCGGGCTGGTGACGGCCAGCAACCCGGCATCCGGCACGTCCTGGCGGAGCGGCTCGAACGCCGCCTCGGCTTCCGCCGCCAAAGGCCCCTGATAGGCCAGCACCAGAGGCGCGCCCGGCCCGGGCGGCACCACCCAATGCGCGCCGGCGATCACGGCGGCCTCGTCCAGCACGCGCGCACGATGCGGCAGCGCGCGGGTGGACAGGCGCAGCCAGACCGCCGATCCGTCCGGTTCCTGCATATGCGCCAGCGCCCAGCGCAGCATGATCGCCAGCTCGTCCACGTAGGCCGGCTCGAAACTCGCCAGCCGGTCCAGCGCCATGCCGATCAGCGGGGTGTTGACCGACTGGTGCTGCCCGCCCTCCGGCGCCAGGCTGATGCCGGACGGGGTGGAGACCAGCAGGAAGCGCGCATCCTGGTAGCAGGCGTAGATCAGCGCATCGAGGCCGCGATTGACGAACGGGTCGTAGACCGTGCCGATCGGCAGCAGCCGCGCACCGTTCAGCGCGTGGCTCAGCCCGGCGGCGCCCAGCAGCAGGAACAGGTTCTGCTCGGCGATGCCGAGCTCGATGTGCTGGCCGGACGGGCTCATGCCCCAGCGCTGCATGCTTGCCACCTTTGTGTCGCGGAACACGTCGCGTCGGTCGTGCCGGTCGAACAGGCCGCGCCGGTTCACCCAGGGACCGAGGCTGGTGGAGACGGTCACGTCCGGGCTCGTGGTCAGCATGCGCGCCGCCGCCTCGCGCCACGGCCCCTCGGCGCGGCCGATCTCGCCCAGGATCTCGCCGAACCCGGCCTGCGTGGACAGGGTGCGGCCGGCGAGCTTGCCCAGCGGCACCGCCGGCGGCAGGGCCACCGGCGGCGCGTCGAAGGTGCGGCCGCGCGGCGTCAGCGTCTCGGCGAACGGGCAGTCGGCGATGAACCGCTGCATCGCCTCGGGCGGCAGGTCCAGGCCCTCGAAGAAATCCCATTCGTGGCCTGGACGGATGCGCATGCCGTCGCGAAAGACGTCCATCTGCTCGCGTGTCATCAGGCCCGAATGGTTGTCCTTGTGGCCGGCGAAGGGCAGGCCCATGCCCTTGATGGTGTAGGCGATGAAGCAGGTCGGCCGGTCGCCCTCCGCCTCGGCCTCCGAGAGCGCGTCCAGGATGGTCTCGATGTCGTGGCCGCCGAGGTTGGTCATCAGCGCGGCCAGGTCGGAATCGCTCAGCGGATCGACGATGGCGCGCAGCTCGGCCGAGCGCCCGAGATCGGCCAGCAGTGCCACTCGCCAGGCGCCGCCGCCCTGGAAGGTCAGCGAGGCGTAGAGGCTGTTGGGGCAGTCGTCGATCCAGCGCCGGAGCAGCTCGCCGCCGGGGCGCGCGAAGGCGGCCAGCTGCAGGCGGCCGTGCTTGATGCGCACGACGTTCCAGCCCATGTCGCCGAACAGACCCTCGAACCGGCCGAACAGGCGGTCCTGCACCACCGAGTCCAGGCTCTGGCGGTTGTAGTCGACGATCCACCAGACACGGCGGACGTCGTGCTTCCAGCCTTCCAGCAGCGCCTCGTAGATGTTGCCCTCGTCGAGTTCAGCATCGCCGGCGATGGCGATGTGGCGGCCGGGCGGCACGTCGGCCGGCAGCAGGCCGTGCAGCTGGACGTAATCCTGGATCAGCGCGGCAAAGCTGGTGGCGGCGACGCCCAGTCCCACCGAGCCGGTCGAGAAATCGACCTCCGCCCCGTCCTTCACCCGGCTCGGATAGGCCTGCGCCCCGCCGAAGCGACGCAGCCCCTCCATCTTCGCCACGGTCTGCCGGCCGAACAGGTAGTTGGCGGCGTGGAACACCGGCGAGGCGTGCGGCTTGACCGCCACCCGGTCCTGCGGCCGCAGCTTGCAGAAATACAGCGCCGTCATGATCGACACGACCGAGGCGCAGCTCGCCTGGTGGCCGCCCACCTTCAGCCCGTCGCGGTTGGGGCGGATGTGGTTGGCGTTGTGCACCATCCACGCCGACAGCCACAGCAGCTTGCGCTCGACCTGCCGCAGCGCGTGCACGTGGCGCTGGGTCAGGCTGGTATCGGGTGCGTCCATCTTGGGCCTCCGGGCAGAGCGCTAACCCAGGAAGGGGCGGCGATCCAGTCCGGCTGCCCGACATGGGCGGACCGGCATCGCGCGACAGGCGGTTCCTGCCGGAGAGCGGACGTTGCAAGAGGACTCATCGACGTTTGTAGAACGACGTCAGATCACGCTTGAGCTGAGCGCGAGCGGTCCTGCTGATGTAGACCATGTGCCCGGACGGGTAGTAGCCGTAGCTGATGTTGCGCTGCCGCTCCGGGGGTAGGCCCAGGTGGCTCAGCGTATACTCGCTCGCCAGGACCGGCGAGGTCAGATCATACACACCGTTGACCGAGAAGACCCGCAGGTCGGGATTTGCGATCATGGTGTCGCGCAGGTCGTAGCCGACGCTCAACGCAGTGGGGCTGCCCCGGCTGGTCGGCGCCCATTGCCACGCATCGGCGATGCCTGGGTCGAGCACGACATAACGGTCGGCGGTGACATAACCGAGTTCGTCGCGCAGGTAGGTGTTCAAGGCCGCCGTAAAGGCGGGGATGATCGCGTCGTATGCCGGATCGCTCGCCGGGGTCGCTTCCCCCGCAGGCGCGAGCGGCGCGTGGAAGCGCCCGTCGGCACGGGCGACGACCTGCCCCTGGTCGGCAAGCAGTGCTCGGGCGAACGCGTCGGGCGTGACGCGAAGGTCGGCCCGCAGGATCTGGTCGACCGGCAGGCCGGTGTATCGATGCAGCGCATCGGCGACGCTCGCACGCTGGGCCTGGGGCAGCATTGATCCCTGGGCGAGCGCCGTCAGATAGGGCCCGCCCGCAAAGACCCGCATGTCCCGCAGGAAACTGTCCAGGTCGGGCGGTGTCGCGATGCGGTGGTGATAGGCGGCGACTGCGGCTTCGCTCGGCAGGAACAGCCAGTAGGGCTCGTCGTTGCCGGCCTGCGGGAACAGCGTCGTGTTGTCGAGGATGGTCGACATCAGCACGATGCCCGCCAGAGCGATACCGTCCTGTTGCAGCAGCTTGGCGGTGACGGCCGAGCGCAGCGTGCCGTAGCTCTCCCCCGCCAGGTACTTGGCCGAACTCCAGCGATCGTTCTGATCGATGTAGCGTCTGATGAACTGCGCGGTGACATGCGCGTCTTGCGCCACGCCGTAGAAGTCGTCAGCTTTCGCGTCTGGCAGCATCCGGCTGTAGCCCGAGCCAACCGGGTCGATGAACACGAGATCACTGACGTCGAGCAGGCTGTCGGGGTTGTCGATGATCGTGCGCGGCGAGGGTGGCGGAACCGCGGCGTCGGCCATGCGGATCGTCCGCGGGCCAAACGCAGCCATGTGCACCAGTGCCGACGAGCCGCCGGGACCTCCGTTGTAAGCGAAGGTCAGCGGACGTGGCCCATCCCCGCCGTGCCGGTCCACCACGTAGGCGATGTAGAACAGGTTTGCGTGGGATTGCCCGCCCGGGCCGGTCACCTCGATTGTTCCTGCAGTTGCCGTATACTGGACCGGATTGCCGCCGATGACAGCGACGTGATGCGTCACCGTTGCCGTCATGGGAACGGCTGACGAGGCGTGCGGCGCAGATGGCGCTGCTTGCGCCAGCTGCGCCGCAAGAAGTGTCAAGATAGTGAGTGAGACGAGCAAGGCGCGGGCGATGTGACTTGTGTATGGCACGGACAACTCGTGTTAGTAGACAGCAGTTTTGGCAGGGAGATTGCTTGGTTTGCTGCCGCAAGATCAAGTGACGATCAACGTTGGACCTTCGCACTGTCTTCACTACTGCACCGCCGGCCCGGCACCGACGTCGACCACCTGCGGGACGCAACGGCCTTTCGGTGATCACCGACGATGTGGTTGAAGCTACCCGAAGCAGCCTCGTGATCGGCGTCACAGCGCGCAGGAGGAACCCCGCCAATCATCGTCGAAAGCCACACCAAGATCATAACGGTCGCACAGCGGAAGGGCGGCGCGGGCAAGACCACGCTGGCCGCGAACCTGGCAGCGATCTGGGCCGGGGCGCACCGTGTCACGCTGCTCGACATCGATCCACAGGGCAGCCTGACGCGCTGGCATGCGCTGCGGCTTGCCCGCGGCGCCCTGGCCGAGATCGGTCTGTCCACCGTGTCCGGCTGGCGAGTGCGCGGCGAGCTGGACCGGCTGGCCGCCTCGGCCGACATCGTGGTCGTCGATACGCCGCCGCAGATCGACAGCGACGCGGCGCGCGCCATTCGCGCCGCCAGCCTGGTGCTGATCCCGCTGCAGCCGAGCATGCCGGATCTTTGGGCCACCGAGGGCACGCTGAAGATCGCGGCCGACGAGCGGCGCCCGGTGGCTCTGGTGCTCAACCGCGCGCACGCCAGATCCGCCCTTCGTAGCGCCGTCGAGGCCGAGCTGCGGGCGCGCGGGCTGACGCTGCTGCCAACCACGCTCGGCGACCGCCGCGCCTATGCGCAGGCTTTCGCGCACGGTATGGGCGTGGCCGAAGCCCAGCCGCGTTCGGTCGCGGCCGCGGAGATGGCCGCGCTGGCGCAGGCTGTATTGGAGAGTGCACGATGATGTTGCTGAACGGCCTGCTGGCCCTGCATCTGCTGGCGGCCACCGCCTGGGTCGGCGGCATGCTCTACGCGCTGGTGGTGCTGCGGCCCGCTTTGGCCGTGCTGGAACCCACGCCGCGCCTGCAGCTGCACATGCTGACGCTGAAGCGATTCTTCCTGGTGGTGTGGCACGCGATGCCGATCATGCTGCTGACCGGCTGGGCGATGATCGGGGTCGCCGGGTGGAGCATGGCGCATCTGCCCTGGTACGTGAACACCATGCAGCTGCTGGGCCTGGTGATGGCGGCGGTGTTCCTGTGGGCCTATTTCGGTCCGTTCCGCCGGCTGCGCCGCGCCATCCGGCCCGGGCCGGAGATCCTCGACCGCATACGCCAGCTGATCACGGTGAACCTCGCTCTAGGGGTGGCGGTCATCGTGGTCGCCTCGCTCGGCCACGCCTGGTAGGCGCTCATCGCGGCTGCAGGTCGATCGACGCCTGCACCGTCTCGCCATCGCCGGGCACGCGGTCGAGCGTGAAGCCGAGATGGCGGACGAAGCCCAGCATGGAATGGTTGTCGGCCAGCACCAGCCCGCTCACCCGGGCCAGGCCGCGCGAGCGTGCCCAGGCGAACAGGCACTCCATCAGGTGGCGCGAGAGACCCAGCCCCTTCGCGTCCGGCTGCGCCAGGATGGCGAACTCCCCGCCGCCCCGGCCGTCACGCCCGGCGCCCTCGCTGACCAGCCGGGCGACGCCCACCGTCTCCTGGTCGGCGAGGCGCACGGCGATGAACGCCATCTCTCGGTCGTAGTCGATCTGGGTCAGCCGGGCCATCTGCTCGGGCGCCACCTGCCTGGTGGACGAGAAGAAACGGAACCGCAGATCCTCGGCCGGCACGCGTCGGACCAGCGCCGCGTGTGACGCCGCGTCCTCCGGCCGGATCGGCCTGATGAGGAAATCCTGGCCGTGGCTCGACCAGCGATGCGCGAGCTGCTCCGGGTAGGGCGAGATCGCCAGCTCGCTCCGGCGGCCGGGCGGGTGCAGGCGCAGCGCGCCCGTGGCGCCCGCGCCCGTGTCCTCCAGTCGCTGCCGGACGACGTCGAGCCCGGCCATGCGCGGCAGGTCCACCACCATCTGGCTGACCCGGACCAGCGCACCCGCGGCCACGTCGATCAGCGCCGGGTCGGACAGCCCGGCGCGCCGGGCGAGGTCCTGTGCCAGCGTCAGGTTCAGTGGCGGCAGGCCATAGGCGGCAGCGGCGCCGGCCGGGACGGCCAGGCCGATCGCCGGACCGAAGGCCGCGTCGTCGTGCACGTGCAGGGCCGCGCCGGCCGGTCCAGCGGGGGCGGCGAGGCCGTAGGCGGCCAGCATGCACGCCGTTTCCGCCGCGGTCAGCACGAGGCGTCCGTCGGCGTCCGCCGCCGCGATGCAGCGCTGGGCCGCTTCATGGTCGGGTTCGACAGCCAGCACGCGTGATGGCGGCAGCTCGCGCGCCGCCCGGTGCGCCGCGCGTTCCCGCAGCAGGTGGGAGAACCCGTCCACCGCCTGTTCGGGGGTGGCAAAGGCCGGCACGCCCGCTTCGGCCAGCCGCCGACGAAGGGCGGCGCCGGTCGTCTCGCCCATCGCACAGGTCAGTATCGGCAGCCGGGCGGTGTGGGTGGCGGCGATGACCGATTCCACGGCCGCCGCGTCGCCCGGCCCGGTCGGCGCCAGCAGCACCAGGATGCCGCCCAGGCTCGGCACGGCCGAGACCATGGCGGTGATGCTCGCGACATCGGTCGGCGCGGCGCTGCCGGCATAGATCAGGCCGTGCAGCAGGTCCGCCGGCAGGCTGGCGGTCAGGCTGGCCTGCGCCTCGGGCGGCAGGATCGCCAGCCGGATGCCGGCGCGCAGCGCCGCATCGGCCGCCAGCCGCCCGGGGCCGATGGCGTTGGTGACCACCGCCAGCGTCTCGCCATGCAGCCGGTGGGCGCGGCTGAGCGTCTCGGTGGCGGCCAGCAGTGCCTCCATGCGCTCGACCACCAGCACGCCGGCGCGGTTCAGCGCTGCCTCGAACACGCGGTCCGCTCGCCCGGTCTCGTCCAGCAGCAGCCCGCCCGGGCGCAGTGCCACCACCGGACGCAGGCGCGAGGCGGCGCGGGCGGCGGAGATGAAGGCGCGTCGCTCGCGCACCCGGCGGATGTCGAGCAGGATCAGCCGCGTGTCCGGGTCGCGCGAAAGCCAGTCCAGCACCGCTCCGAAGCCGATATCGGCGTTGCCGCCGATGCCCACCACGTGGCTGAACCCGACGCCGTTCGGTCCCGCCCAGTCCACCACCGCGCGCGCCAGCGCCGCCGACTGTGTGACCAGCGCCACGTGGCCGGGCGGCGGCATCATGTGCGACAGCGAGGCGTTCAGGCCGATGCCCGGCACCGCGAGCCCGAACGAGTTGGGGCCGAGCACCCGCATCCCGGCCGCCTCGGCCAGCGTGCCGAGATCGGCCACCGGTCCGGTGAAGATGGCGGCAGCACAGCCGGCCTCGGCGAGCGCCCGCAGCGAGGCAGCGGCGTCTTCGGCAGGACCGGCGATCACCGCCAGGTCGGGCGTGCCCGGCAGGTCGGCGAGCGCTGTGCCGGCGCCCACGCACCAGACCGGACCCGAGAAGCCGCCTTGCCTGAGGTTCGACAGCACGGCCGCGCCGTCCGGCGTGGCCGCGCCCAGCAACGCCACCGAGCCCGGCCGGAACAGCCGTTCGGCCTGCAGCCGACGGATAGCCGGGACGGTCACACGCGCCGCCCGAACCCGGTCATAGCGGCTGGCCGGACGCCTTGCGCTGCAGCGCGTCCAGCCGGGCGGCGCCGCCCTCCATCCTGGGATCGACGTCCAGCAGGCGCTGCCAGGCGCCGACCGCGCGCTTGTAGTCGTGCCGCTCCTCGGCGAAGCGCGAGAGATCGGCCAAGGCGGGGAAGCAGCGCGGCTCGCGGGACAGGGCCTGGGCCAGGTCGGCGACGGCGCCGCGCTGGTCGCCATTGGCGAAGCGCGCCTCGGCATGCAGGCGCCAGAGGTCGGCCTGTTCAGGCTGCAGGTCGAGGGCGGCATCCAGGTCGCCGATCGCGGTGCCGGAGTCCTGGCGGCCCAGCGCGTCGGTGGCGTGCTGGACCAGCAGCTGCACCGAAGGGGTGATCCGCTCGCGCCAGGCGGCCAGCACCTGCGCCTCCAGCGCCTGCGCCTGCTGCGCGCTGGGCGCGGCATGCAGCCGGTCCAGCAGGGCGGCCACCGGGTCCGCGGGCGGCGGGGCCGCGGCCGCCAGCAGCAGGAGCGAGGCGGCGAGGGGTGCCCTCATGCCTGCAGCGCGGCGATCGGTCCGGGCTCGGGGCCGCCCGCCATCCAGTCCAGCAGCTCGATCGTGTGCAGGACGGGGATGCCGCCGGTGCCGAGCTGGGTGATGCAGCCGATATTGCCGGCGGCCACGAGGTCCGGCCGGGTGCGGGCGATGTTCTCCAGCTTGCGGTCGCGCAGCCGGCCGGCGATCTCCGGCTGCACGATGTTGTAGATGCCGGCCGAGCCGCAGCAGATATGCGGCTCGGCCGGTTCCACCACGGTGAAGCCGGCGCGCTTGAGCAGTGCCTTCGGTGCCCCGGTCACGCCCTGGCCGTGCTGCAGGCTGCAGGCCGCGTGGTAGGCGACACGCAGGCCCGGTGCCGGCCGGGTAGGGGCGTAGTCGATCGTGGCGAGGAACTCGGTCACGTCGCGCGCCAGCGCGGAGACCGCCTCGGCACGGCTGCGCCAGGGCTCCGGCTCGGTGCGGAACATGTGACCGTAATCCTTGACCGTCGTGCCGCAGCCCGAGGTATTGACGATGATCGCGTCCAGGCCCTCGCCCTCCATCTCGCGATGCCACCCGGCGATGGCGGCGCGGGCGGCGGCCATGGCTTCGGCATGGCGGCCCATGTGGTGGGTCAGCGCGCCGCAGCAGCCGACTTCGGGGGCGATCACCACGTCCACGCCCATGCGTGTCAGCAGGCGTATCGTCGCCTCGTTGATCGACGGCGCCAGCGTGCGCTGCGCGCAGCCGGTCAGCAGCGCCACCCGGGCGCGACGCGGCCCCTGGGCACGATGCACCTGCGGGCGCTGCATCGGGCTGGACGGCGGCAGACGGGCCGGGGCCAGCCGCAGCATGGCGCGCAGCCGCTGCGCCAGCAGGCTGCGTCCGGGGATCAGCGGCGCCAGCGGCCGGCCCAGCCGTGCCAGCAGCATGGCGGCGCGGAACCGGGCCGGGTTGGGCAGCACCCCGGCCAGCACACGGCGCAGCATACGCTCGTGCCAGGGCCGCTCGTAGGTCTCCTCGATGTAGCGTCGCGCGTGGTCGACCAGGTGCATGTAGTTCACGCCGGACGGGCAGGTGGTCATGCAGGACAGGCAGGACAGGCAGCGATCCACGTGCCGCACCACCTCCTCGGTGGCGGGCTGGCCGCCCTCGAGCATGGTCTTGATCAGGTAGATGCGGCCACGCGGGCTGTCGAGCTCGTCGCCCAGCAGCAGGAAGGTGGGGCAGGTGGCCGTGCACATCCCGCAATGCACGCAGGTCCGCAGCACCTGGTTGCTGCTGGCGGTGTCCGGGTCGGCGAGCTGCGTGTCGGAGAAGTTGGTCTGCATGTCTCCAGTATGGGCCTGGTCCGCTTGACGACAAACGCCACCCAGCCGTGATATCGCCTGACGTTCCAGACGAAGGATTGAGGCGCCGTGTCAGACGGCGACGACAGGCTGGTCGCCATAACCCGCGAGCAAGGCGCGGTCATCGACCGTCGGCTGTCGTCAGGGGCCTGTGCCTCACCGCGGAAATCGTAACCGCCGGGCTGTATGCACTGGCCGAGCGGGATGAGCGGCTCGAGCATAAGGTGTGGATCGCGGACGATCGGGTCGAGCGACGGGTGACGGCCGCTTCTGCTTAGACGCTGACAATGTGGTGGTCGACTGCACCCATTTATGGCGGGCAAGACCTGCGCAGACCTGTCGAGCAGTTCTGGCCCGGATTGAAATACCGGCGACCTGCTCGGTATGTCACGCCCCCGCCGACATCCGTCCGGGGTTCAGGATGCCCTTCGGGTCCATCGCCGCCTTCACCCGCAGCGCGATCCGGCGCAAAGCGGCGGCCTCCGCGGGCACCACGTCGATGGCCGCACGCAGCGGCTCCGGCGCCCGCAGCACCGTCCACACGCCGCCCGCCCGTGTCACGGCCTGGGCGATGGCGCGGTGCGCGGCTTCGGTGGGCGGGCCGGCCAGCATCAGCAGGCCGCCACCCCAATCCAGGTAGCCGCGCGCGCCGGCCCGGTCCGCGGCGGCCAGCACAGCCGGGCCGCAAGACGGGCGGACGGAGGCGCGCCAGATCGCGTCGCCCGGCGCGGCGGCCAGCACGGCGGCGTGGCGTATCGCGGTCCAGGCGCTTCGGCTGGCCGCCTCGTCCAGCATCTCGGCCGCGCCGAACTCGGCCAGGTCGGCGCGCAGCCGGTCCAGCCGGTAGGCAACGCTCTGCGCGAAATCCTCGATCCGGACGATGGCCGCCGGACCCGCTCCGCAAGCCTCGTGCCCGTCCGGCAGGTAGGCTGCCCCGGACACGCCGTAGGGCGACCCGAGTGCGGCCGACAGCGCCGCCACGCCGCGCTCCGGGTCCAGCCCGCGCAACACGAGCGACCCGCTCGCCTCGGCGGCCGGCAGAACCTTCACCGTGATCTCGGTCATCACCCCGAGCGTGCCGTGGCTGCCGGTCAGCAGCTTGCAGATGTCGAGCCCCGTCACGTTCTTCAGCACCCGGCCGCCCGAGCGGATCACCTGACCGGTGCCGTCCACCGCGCGCACGCCCAGCACGTGGTCGCGCACGGCCCCCGAGGTGATGCGACGCGGGCCGGACAGGTTGGTGGCGACGATGCCGCCGAACGTCTGGCCGCCGACCTGCGGCGGGTGCCGTCCGTCGGCCAGCAGCGCCGCGTAGTCCGGCGGCTCGGCGATCAGCTGCTGGCCGTGCTCGGCGAGGCTGCGCTCCACCTCGGCGAGCGTGGTGCCGGCGCGCGCCGCGAACACCAGCTCCTTGGGTGCGTAGAGGGTGACGCCGGACAGATGCCGCGTGGTCAGGCTGCGTGCCGCCTGCACCGGCCGCAGCATGCCGAGCTTGGTGCCGGCCCCCTGCACCAGGATCGGCTCGGCGGCGTGGTAAGCCTCGCGGACGAAGCCGGCGAGCGCCGCCTCGTCGAGCGGCTCGAACATCAGGCGGCGGGCTGGAGCGGGAACACCTTGGCCGGGTTCAGCAGCCATGCCGGGTCGAAGGCGCTCTTGAGCCGGCGCTGCTGATCGAGCTCCACCGGCGAGAACTGCACGCTCATCAGGTCGCGCTTTTCCACGCCCACGCCGTGCTCGCCGGTCAGGCAGCCGCCGACCTCGACGCACAACTTGAGGATGTCGGCGCCCAGCACCTCGGCACGATGGAAGCTGTCCGCGTCGTTCGCGTCGAACATGATCAGCGGGTGCAGGTTGCCGTCGCCGGCGTGGAAGATGTTGCAGACCGACAGGCGCGCGGCCTCGGTCATCTCGCCGATCCGGCGCAGCGTCTCCGGCAGGCGCGAGGTCGGGATGGTGCCGTCCATGCAGAGGTAGTCGGGGCTGATGCGGCCGACGGCGCCGAACGCGCCCTTGCGGCCCTTCCAGATGGCCAGGCTCTCCTCGGCCGACTGCGAGATGCGCATGCTCACCGGCTCGAACCGCGCGCAGATGGCGCCGATCTGCCCCAGCAGGCGATCCTGCTCCTCGACACAGCCCTCCACCTCGATGATCAGCAGCGCCTCGGCGTTCAGCGGGTAGCCGGCATGGGCGAACGCCTCGCAGGCGTGGATGGCCGGGCGGTCCATGAATTCCAGGGCGACGGGGATGATGCCGCCGGCGATGATCGCGTCCACGCAGGCGCCGGCGACCTCGCTGCTGGCAAACCCTGCCAGCATGGCGCGGGCCCCCTCCGGGCCGCGCAGGATCCGCACGGTCACCTCGGTCACCATGGCCAGCATGCCCTCGCTGCCGGTCAGCAGGCCGAGCCAGTCGTAGCCGGCGGCGTCCAGGTGCGCGCCGCCGATGTCGATGACCTCGCCGTCGACGGTGACGATCTTCAGGCCGAGCAGGTTGTTGGCCGTCACCCCGTATTTGAGGCAGTGTGCGCCGCCGGAGTTCATGTTGACGTTGCCGCCGATCATGCAGGCTAGCTGGCTGGACGGGTCGGGGGCGTAGAAGAACCCTTCGGACTGCACCGCCCCGGTGATCGCGAGGTTGGTCACCCCGGCCTGTACCGTGGCGCAGCGGTCGGCGAAGTCGATGTCCAGGATGGCGTTCATCCGCATCATGCCGATCACCACCGCGTCCTCCAGCGGCAGGGCGCCGCCGGCGAGCGACGTGCCGGCGCCGCGCGGGATCACCCGCAGGCCGACGCTGCTGCAATAGCGCAGGATCGCCGCCACCTGCTCGGTCGTCTCCGGCAGCACCACGGCCAGCGGGGGCTGACGATAGGCCGAGAGGCCATCCGTCTCGTAGGGTTTGAGGCGCCGCACTTCGCCGATCACGCCATCGCCCGGCACGATGGCCTGCAAGGCGGTGATGATTTCGTCGCGACGAGCCAGGATGTCAGTCTTGGGCGGGAGGAGCGCTATCATGCGAAGCAGTTTGGCCTGCTGGGCTGCGATGGCAAGAGAAAGAAAAGGCCTGCTTTTTTGAAAAAAAGCAGCAAAAGACTCTTGGAAATGCTGTCGCGGAGGTCTCTACGAAGCGCTTCTGCTTGCCTCTACCCCCCAATGCGCGTGTAGACGACCGAACTCGTGGGCTCGGCCTCGTCCGTGCAGCACCCATGATGGAAGCTGACCACGCGCAAAACCTTGCCCTTCTGCGCGACCCCGATCAGCGCGCCGGAGCCGAACGTGTCGCTGGTTCCGCTGTCCGCCGTGCCGTAAGCGTAATCCTCGCCGGTGAGGCCAGCCCGGCTCAGCCGGCTGGAGCGCGGGTTCAGCCGCGGCGGCCCGGAGTAGAAGGTGGCGCTGGCGAGCGGCCCGTCGCCGTTCAGCGTCCACATCGGCACGCCGTGTATCAGGTCCCGGCCG
This sequence comes from uncultured Acetobacteraceae bacterium, assembly GCA_964244615.1. Lineage (GTDB taxonomy): Bacteria > Pseudomonadota > Alphaproteobacteria > Acetobacterales > Acetobacteraceae > BOG-908. The sequence continues at coordinate 11,838 of CAXTJP010000008.1, read as the reverse complement.
CGCTCCTGCAAAGTCACCAGCGCACCGTCCGCCGTGGTGTAGGTGCCGGGGGTGAAGTGCTGAAACACGGTGGGCGGCGAGGGACGCTGGGGCAGCTCCACCGCGTTCGCGTCGAGCGTGCCGGGTGCGGACCGGCTGCCGCTCGGCACCGCCTGCAACGCCACCTGGCGGGAACCACCGGCCGGAACGGAACCGGCCAGCGCGCGGCCCGCGCCATCGGTCGCCAGCGTCACCCGGCCGGTCGCGTCCACGTGCAGCTCGATGGTGACGTCGCGGTAGATGGTGCCGGCCGCCGTCCGGATCGGCAGGCGGGTGATGCTGATGGTGCTGCCGCGGGCCACGACGGTCGCGTCCTGCAGGCGCGGCTGGGCCGTCTCGGCTGAAGCGAGGCCGCTGGACAGGGTCAGTAAGGCGCAGAGCATCGATCGTCGCATGGCCGGACCGTGCCATAGGCGGCGATCCGGCGCCAGCCGAGGCACGGGAGGGAAACTTGGCGCTCCGCGCGCGTCTTGCCGGACAGGATTTGATGGGAGCGTCGCCATGACCAAGACCGCCGACACCGAAACGTTGAAGAAGCTGTCCGACATGATCAAGGACATCAAGTTCGCCATGCTGACCAGCGAGGACGGCCCGCATCTGCGCTCGCGCCCGATGGTGGCCGCCCAGAAGGATTTTCAGGGCACGCTGTACTTCTACACGCGCGCGTCGGCCCACAAGGTGGACGAGGTGGGGGCGCATCATCGCGTCGGCGTCAGCTACGCCGACCCGGACCACCAGAACTACGTGTCGCTGTCCGGCACCGCGCAGATCGTCCGCGATCCGGCCGAGATCAAGGCGCATTGGGGCGAGGCAATGCGCACGTGGTTCCCCAAGGGCACCGACGACCCCGACATCGCCATCCTGAAGGTGGACGTGGAGCAGGCCGAGTACTGGGACGCGCCGAATTCGACGATGGTCCATTTGTACGGCTATCTCAAAGCGGTCGCCACCGGCTCGCCGCCGCATCCCGGGGGCAACGAGAAGGTGGCGATCGCCTGATGTTCGGCCGATCCTGTTGGTCGGGTGACGTTCGGACCGGGACGCGTCAGGCTGCGCCCCGGTCGGTGGTCGCCTGCACAGAGTTCGGCAGCGACCATCGAAATCTGAGCTTTGGTCGTCCCGCGGAGACACCAAGTCAGTGACGCGGTCACGTGCTTCCAGACGAGGCAATCGGATTACCTACGCTATTTCGGCTGTCAGCATTGCATGGGCGATAACCGAAGCACCTGTCGCAGTTGCGTCCGCCCAGCACAGGACCAGCCCAGGGTATCTATTCGTGCCCTACGCCGTAACTCGAGCTAACTACGATAGTAAGTCCTTCAAAGCGTTGTGCTCAGAAAACTCATTCTCGTTATTCAACTGTGAGTTCGCACCGAAAGAGACCCTTACAATCTGCATGAAACGCGATGGTCTATCGAGCTACATATTGATAAACGAGAAACAGCGAGACGTGCAGCGGGAGAACGTTCTGAGCTTAGCTCAAAACGACGATCCATCTTTGAGTGGCACAATCACCTGGGTAGAAACTCTGCATACCAAGCTGATCGTGTTTTGGGATACATCGCCTGGCGATAACTACACACCAGCGATAGTGTTCGACACCAAAACCGGCCAGCAAACAAAGTTTTGCAAAATGCCAGGAGCTCGTTCGGGCGGCGCTTTAATCAAGTGGCACGGTAAGGATGTAGCGGCAAGCTTCCAATCTTTGGCCTTTGACGGACTAGCTCTTGCACGCCATGACACGTTGCCCTTTCCGCATCCATAGTTCCTGCTGCGCGCTCTGCGCCTGCGCTGCTGGCAGCCCGGCAGCACGCTCGACCAGTGGGAGACGGGGGAGGGCCGCCGGCCCGGGCGATTTCGGGCGCACGCGAGCCTTGAAACGCAATTGGCTCAATGCCGCCCAGCGAGCGCCAGCAGGATCTCCACGATGATCAGCACCACGACGGCCCCCTCCATCAGCCCGGCGCGGCTGCTGGCGGCCTCGTCGTAGAGGGCGGCGTAGGTGTCGCGGATGATGGCGAGCTTGCGGTCCACCGCCGCGCTGACCGCCTTGACGCGAAACAGGTCGAGCGAGGCGGCGTAGACGCGGGCGAGGTAGACGTCCTCGGTCACCTGCAGGGCGTTGTCCACCTTCTCGGTCAGTTCGGTGACTTCGGCGACCAGCGTGTAGAGGCGGCGCGCCAGACCCGCGAAGCGGCGCGGGCCGCGGCTGAAGCGGCGCTTGGCGCGTTCCACCAGGTCGTACATGCGCGGCAGCTCGGCATCGAGCAGCTCGTCGTAGTAGCGCATCTCCAGGAACTGGGCGTTGGCGACCTCGATCACGTCGGCGACGTCGGTGTCGCCCTGCGGCTCGTAGATGAAGGCGCGGTCCCAGGTCAGGATCACCAGGTCGTCGGTGTAGTAGGAGAAGCGTCGGCTGAGCAGGTCGGCGCGCGCGCCATCGGCCAGCGGACGGCTCTCGCCGCTCAGCAGCGGCACCAGGTCGATCTCCCGCCCGAGCGCGCTGGCCGGCACCGGGCGGTCGAAGCTGTGCACCGTGGCGACGAGGTAGTCCTCCTCCAGCTCCGACAGGTTGGGGCGGGTCAGGGCAGGGCCGATCGGATCGCGCAGGACGTCCAGCAGACGGTGCCAGAAATCTATCGGGGTCTGCGGCCCGATCGCCGCGTCCACCGCGTTCACCCGTGCGGCGTACCCGGCCCAGTCGAGCCCGTCCGCCGGCACCCGCACCGCCAGCGTGACCACGCCAAAGGCGTAGAGACGGGCGAGCACCGACACCTCGACGGGTCTGGCGATCCCGGCCTCGTGCAGGTGCAGGGTCAGCGCGGGCAGCACCAGCCCCAGCGGCGGATCGCCGAACGACACCGCCTTGGGCGGGGTCCCCGTCAGCCGCGACCGCGCGCCCTGCCGCGCCTGGCCGGCCCATAGCTGCTCCGCCCGCCCGAGGTCGATGGCGTAGGCCAGGTCGAACAGACGCAGCGCGGTCACGTGCCCGCGGACGACGGCGGGGCCAAGGCCGTTCGGCGGCTTCGGTTCCGCCGCGGTCAGGGCAGGAAATGTCCTGGCACCCAGGCACAGGTGGCGCCGTTGTACATCCAGAAACCCTCCTGCCACACCGGATGGTCGTTGCTGCGCGGCACCCAGGCCGCGGCCGCCCAGACGTAGCCGCCATCCTGCCAGTCCCAATGCGCCGGCCGGAGCGTCAGCGGCACCGCGCTGACCGGCGGCAGCGGGTCGGCGTGGGCGGATGGCCTGGCAAGCGGTACCGTGGGGCAGGCCACCGGCTGGGAAGCGGGCGGCGCCGCGCAGCTTGCGAGCATCAGGACGGGAAGCAGGCGGCGCATGAGACTCGATTCGATACGTTTGCTAGGGCTGAGCTCGGCAGGGTCGTGGTGATATCACATCGGTCACGCGTTGCGATGAGCATCCATGGAGCTCGACCATGAACCAGGCCCTGAAGATTGAGATTGCCGTGCACAAGACGACCGCGATCGCCACTCGCGGCCTACAACGCGGAGCGTCGGGACCGGGCATCTACGTGATCGATGCGAACACGGTCGTCTCGGCTGCTCTGAACCCGAACGGCCTGCCGCGCCGCGCCGTCTTACACGCGCGAACAAGCGGCGTCATCGTGCTGTCGGAGGCTGTTTACGCCGAGATCGCGGAAGTCCACCCTCTCGCCAAGTGGGTAGTGGGTCAGTTTGAAAGCATCTGAATAAGTCCTAGCGGTTAAGTTTGGACGGACGGCGTTCTAAGTGGCATCCTTGGACGTTGTATCTCAGAGGTGTTTCTTGTCGGACGATCCATCCATCACATTCGTGCCTGAGTCCCCGCGCGATCCTAAGCTTGGCGACATTGGCGGCGAGCCAGGGGCCCTGCCCGGGGAGGAAGATTGGCGCGATGGCGGCACAGACGACGGCGAACAGGACTCCGACGATGCGTTGGACGATGCACCGGAGGCTGTTGATGAGCCTTAAACGCACACCACGCCCCCGCGATCCGATCCAGCTTGGCAAGCTTATGGTGGACATTGCCACCGGCGCTGTACCGGATAGCGTAGACGATGGGAAAAGTGGCGCAGCCGCAGAGCTAGGCCGTAAAGGCGGTTTAGCTGGCGGAAAGGCTAGGTCTGATGCGCTGTCCCCAGATGAACGCGCCAGAATAGCTCAGGCTGCGGCAAAGGCTCGCTGGGGCAAGGTGTGACCTCTCAGCGTCAAAAACGCTGATACAACAAATTAGGCGTTGCGTTAGCCATCGCCCGTGCTCTATACGTTCCGTCAGGAGCGAAGATCATGAGTGAGCGATTCGAGGTTTGGGCACAGTCTGAGATACGCCGGCACAGCACAGAAGCTGAGCGGCATCGGATTGAGGCTGAGCAGCTTGAACGCGTCCTCAAGCAGTTTAAGGCAGCCGCTCAGTCCGCGGCCGCCAGTACGCCAGCCCTACAACTTGTACCGGCTAATGAGCCCAGACCCGCTAGGGTGCGCCATCGCACCTCCAAGAACGACGTGCTTTTGCAGGCGTTCGCTGAAGCAGGTGAGAGCGGACTTGATATGGATCAGCTTGAAAGCCTCGCCACCTCGGCGGGCATCAATTCAGACAGACATGCACTTCGGGCCTATTGCTGGCATCAGAAGCAGGCTGGTCGTCTGATATCCTTAGCGCCAGGTCGCCATGCGATCGCGCGAAGCAATGAGGCCGCAGACCCTTCTCTCATTCATCCAGGGGATAGGTCTGCGGCCGCCACTCACGACGCGGTAGAGCGCGGGGAGGTGGAACATGAAAAAATGACTGGATAGGTTAGGCGACCGGGCCGTGACAGCGGCCCGGTTCATCTAGTCGCCAGTCACTTCGGCGGGTTTCCCCGCTGTATTCATATAGCAGGTTGGGCACCTAAAGGGAATCCCTCAGACGGAAAAATTTCGCTCAGCTTACTGACCTTTATGCTTGACGGTCAAGCATTCGGGTCATATAGCTATGTTTATGAACAAGCTCTCTCGCGAAGCCCGCGCTCAAATCCTTGGTTTGATGGTTGAAGGGATGTCGTTGAGGGCGATCAGCCGCACGACTGGTGCCAGCAAGAACACGATCGTCAAGTTACTAGAGGACGCGGGAGAAGCCTTCTCAGAGTATCAGGACCGCACCATGCGGGGGCTGACCTGCAAGCGCATTCAGGTCGATGAGGTTTGGGCGTTCGTCTATGCGAAGGCCAAGAACGTAGCGGGTGCCAAGGCTGCCCCGGAAGGTGCTGGCGATGTCTGGACATGGATGGCGATTGATGCCGACACTAAGCTGATACCGTCATTCTATGTCGGCAGCCGCGATGCTGACGCAGCGCATCACTTCATCGGCGACTTGGCCTTGCGCCTTGCGAACCGGGTGCAGCTCACCATCGACGGACACAAGCCCTATCTAGAAGCCGTAGAGCAGGCGTTCGAAGCCGATATCGACTACGCCATGCTGGTGAAGCACTACGGCGACGCGCCCGGCGCCGGGCGCTACAGCCCAGGCGTTTGCACGGGCGCCACACAGAAGCGCGTGGAAGGCCGCCCGGATAAGAAGCACGTCAGCACCAGCTATGCTGAGCGGGCTAATCTGACGCTCCGCATGGGTAGCCGCCGGTTTACTCGCCTGACGAATGCTTTCTCAAAAAAGCATGAGAACCATGCGCACTCGGTCGCTATACACACGATGCATTACAACTTTGTTCGCATTCACCAGACGCTGCGCTGCACCCCGGCGATGGCGGCGGGCGTGAGCGCCACCCTCTGGGAACTTACGGACATGGTCCGGGTGCTTGAGGCTTGGGAAGCTACCCAGGGCCAAGGTTAATTGTTGGTAACCTAAGTTCCTAGCTGGCGAAAGTTAAGCCTCCCGTGTAGCCTCCGAGGCTACATTGAGCGCGAGCAAGGTATGTTGTGGCTAGGGTAATCGGCTTTATCAGCGAGAAGGGCGGAGTCGGGAAGACCACTGCCTGTTATCATATTGCTGTTGGCCTAAGTTGGTTTCACAGGAAGTCAGTTTTAGTCATCGACGCGGACTACCAGCGAGGTGGCATAACGGGACGATTCTTCCCACACTTGATAGAGAAGTTCACCAGCGGGTCGATGGATGGGGAAACCCTCTTTCACAAATATCAGCAATTATATTCCGCTAGTAAGAGGACTCCAGACATCACTATCATCCGGGCCGATCTGGAGAAAGTGGACGTCATAGTCGCGGACAAAGGACTAGCCAACGTATCGGTAGACAAGCTTCCTTCCACAAACAACATCCGAGACAATAACCTTTCGCTGCTCAGGCACCTTCAGGTTATCAGTTATGTCGCTGATGCTCTCTCGTCGAAATATGACTACATCTTAATTGATTCGCATCCGGAGCTGTCGGACATTCTTAGGTCTATAATCTATGCGTCGGATTACTGTGTGTCGCCGGTCAAATTAGATTTGCAGTCAGCTATAGGCGTGCCGTCGGTAATAGCTGAAATCGAAACAGTTAACGCTGACACGATCCTAATGAAGAACACGATTGCCCCGGAGCTTCTATACAACCCGACTGTCTTTTCCGGTGCGATGGGCATGATGGCTCGCGAGTACGGCGAAGTACTAAAGCAATCGGAGCGCGAAGAGCTTCGTCGCATTAGCGCGACGGGTCATGTTTTTGAAGCTTACGTCACAGAAGGCGACGGATTACGTCGCGCAGCGCAAGAGCGAGTGCCGGTGTACCAAGTGTCTGGCTCAAATGCCGATAAGCAATCTGCGCAATTCCGAAAGCTGACGTCGGAGTTCTTAATAAAATGCCCTTGAGATTCGAGGATATCAAGACGCTGATTGATTGGCTGGGCTACGAAGGAGCAAAGGCTGGCTTGGACTTCTGCAACCTAAGCGTCTCGGAGTTGAAAAACATGGCGGAAGCTCAAGGAATTCGTGTCACCTCGAAAGCGCGGCGTACGGTTGTCGTCGAGCAGCTAATGCTTCTCGCTGATCAGAAGATCAACAAGACCCTCGATGAGCTTTTCGCAATGAGCTCGAATGAATTAATGGACTATTTTGAGCGCACACGTCCAAGCAGGACGGAGCTTTTGCGGTTCTTGGAAAAGCTCGACTTTCACCCAGGAAGCGAAGCTCAAAAGAGCCTATATAAATACGCGGCGCGACAGATTAGCGAAACAGGAATGTTCCAGCGGGTCGCAAGCACTCGCCCGCGTTCAATGGGTTGAACCGGGGGTGTTCCTTGGGCCAATTTCAAACTGACCCACTACCGCCAAGTGGCGTTGCTTGACGCCCGCCCTCGCCGTGCTTCAGGCCACGTCTGGGTCGCTCCAAGGCACCATCACGCTCACCGCCGCCTGCGCCGCAATGCCCTCGCCACGGCCGGCAAAACCCAGCTGCTCCGTCGTGGTCGCCTTGACCGACACGCGTGCCACCGGCACGCCCAGCAGCTCGGCCAGCCGCGCCCGCATCGCCGGGGCGTGCGGGGTGATCTTCGGGCGCTCGCAGATCAGCGTCACGTCGGCGTTGGCGAGCCGGCCGCCACGCGCGGCGATGCGCCCCGCCGCGTGGCGCAGGAAGCGGGCGCTGTCGGCGTCCTTCCACTCGCCCTCGCTGGGCGGGAAGTGGCGGCCGATATCGCCCTCGGCCAGGGCGCCGTAGATCGCGTCGCACAGGGCGTGGATGCCGACATCGGCGTCGGAATGACCGTCCAGCCCCATCTCGCCCGGCACGGTCACGCCGCACAGGATCATCGGCCGCCCTGCCTTCAACACATGCACGTCGAACCCGGTGCCGACGCGCGGCACCAGGGTGGCGCCCAGGCTGCGCTCCAGCCGGGCCGCATCCTCGGGATAGGTCAGTTTCACGTTCTCCTCCGCGCCCGGCACCAGCGCCACGGCGTGTCCGGCCCGCTCCAGCAGCCAGGCATCGTCGGTCGCGCCCGGGTGCGCCGGCGCGTCGTGCAATGCCAGCAGGGTGGCGAAGTCGAAGGCCTGGGGCGTCTGCGCCCTGTACAGACCGGCGCGGGGCACGGTCGCCTCGATCACGCCATCGCGCCCGCGCTTCAGCGTGTCGGCCACCGGCACCGCGGGTATGGCGCCGCGATGGGTGCGCAACGCCGCGAGCAGGGCGGCCACCGTGCCGGCCGGGATCAGCGGACGGGCCGCGTCGTGCACCAGCACGACGTCCGGCGCATGGGCCAGCAGCGCCCGCAGGCCGGCACGCACGCTGTCCTGGCGGGTGGCGCCCCCGGGCACGCAGGGCAAATGCGGCAGCCCGGCCAGGGCGGCGTCCACCGCCCCGGCTTCGCCCACCGGTTGCAGCCAGGCGGCGTCCGCCAGCAGCGCTTCGGCCGCCCAGCGTATCACCGGGCGGCCGGCGAGGACGGAGAACTGCTTGGGGGTCGGGCCGCCGAACCGGCTGCCGGCGCCGGCGGCGACTAGGATGGCCGCTACACGCATGGGGAGGGTTTGGTCGAGGTTGGGGGGTGAAGGCAAGGCAAGCGCTTCTTTTTTGAAAAAAAGAAGCAAAAAACTTTTGATCATAAGGGATTGTCGTGAGCGCCGCGGCTGCCCCGGACGTTGGACAAAGTCCTTTGATTCTTTCTTCGGAAACGAACACCTTCTTGCTCACCGCATTGCAGCATGCCCAGAACCTGGATAGTCTGCCTAAATCATGGGCACTGCTTTACAACCTTTGTCGCTCGGCGCCGGCGTCACGATCGACGTTCCGGTGATCCTGGCGCCGATGTCCGGCGTGACCGACCTGCCGTTCCGGCGGCTGGCCAAGCGGCTCGGCACTGGCATGGTCGTCAGCGAGATGATCGCGTCCTGGGCGATGCTGCGGGAGAACCGCAACACGCTGCGCATGGCCGCCCTCGACGAAGGCGCCGGCCCGCGCGCCATACAGCTGGCCGGCTGCGAGCCTGCAGCGATGGCGGAGGCGGCGCGCATGTCGGCCGACCTCGGCGCCGAGGTGATCGACATCAATTTCGGCTGTCCGGTGCGCAAGGTGGCCGTGGGCCAGCAGGCAGGTTCCGCCCTGATGCGCGACGAGGGCGCGGCCGCCCGCATCCTGGACGCGACCGTGCGGGCGGTGCCCGTGCCGGTCACGCTGAAAATGCGCATGGGCTGGGACCACCAGAGCCTGAACGCGCCGCGCCTGGCGCAGATCGCCGAGGCGTCGGGCATACGCATGATCACCGTTCATGGCCGCACCCGCCAGCAATTCTACACGGGAACCGCGGACTGGGCCTTCGTGGCACGGGTCAAGCAGGCGACCAGCCTGCCGGTGATCGTGAACGGCGACATCAACACCGTCGAGGATGCCCGCCAGGCCCGCGCGCTGTCCGGCGCCGACGGAGTGATGGTCGGGCGCGCGTGTTATGGCCGCCCCTGGTTTCCCGCCCAGGTTGCACATTTTCTGAGCACCGGCTGCCGCCTGCCCGAGCCGGACCTGTCTGCCCAGCGTGCCGTCCTGCTGGAACACTACGCGTCCATGCTGGCGCATTTCGGCGTTGAGGCCGGGCTGCGGCTGGCCCGCAAGCACGTCGCCTGGTACTCGCGCGGCCTGCCGGGGTCGGCGGAGTTCCGCGCGGCGATCATGCGCCTGTCAGACGCGCCGTCGGTGGTGGCCCTGATCCAGCGTTTCTACGCGCCGCTGATCGATGCCGGGATCGCCCGCGCCGAGGCAGGGGCCGAGTCGCCGGTCGAGCCCGGGGCGATGGCGGCATGAAGCTGCCCTTGGCCCGCGCCCGCGCCCGGCTCGCTCTGGTCAGCTCCGCGCCGGCAGCCTCGGCTGGGTCGATCCCCGGTCTTGCGTCCGACACCAGCGCCATGCTGTCGGCCCTGCCGATCGCCTGCACCCTGGTCGATGCGGAGAACCGGTTCCGCTACGCCAACCCTGCCGCCGAGCAGTTCTTCGGCCTGTCCGTCTCGCAGATGCGCCATCTGGGCCTGGGCGATCTCCTGCCGGCGGACAGCCCGCTGTTTGCGCTGGTGGCACAGGTGAAGGCGGGCGAGGTAATGGTCTGCGACCACGACCTGAACTTCGACAGCCCGCGCCTGCAGCGTCGCGGCGTGACGGTGCAGGGGGTGCCGGTGCAGGAACACCCGGGCTGCGTGCTGCTGACGCTGCAGGACGAGTCCGCGGCGAGGCTGCTGGACCGGCAGCTCAACATACGCAGCGCCGCCCGCTCGGTGGCGGGCATGGCCGCGGTGCTCGCCCACGAGGTGAAGAACCCGCTCTCCGGCATACGAGGGGCGGCCCAGTTGCTGGAGAACACGCCGGTCGAGAGCGACCGCGAGCTGGCCGTCCTGATACGCGACGAGGCGGACCGGATACGCGCGCTGGTGGAGAGCATGGAGGCGTTCGGCGACAAGCCGATCGTGCGCGATGCCGTGAACATCCATCGCGTGCTGGAGCATGTGAAACGCCTGGCGCAGACCGGCTTCGCGTCGCACCTGCGCGTCGTCGAGCTGTACGACCCTTCGCTGCCGCCGGTGCTCGGCAACCGCGACCAGTTGGTTCAGGTGATGCTGAACCTGGTCAAGAACGCCGCCGAGGCGGTGACCGCGCGCCACGATCCCGGCCGGTGCGACCCGGGCGAGATCACGCTGATGACCGCCTACCAGCACGGCGTGCGCGTGTCCGTCCCCGGCACCAAGCGTCGCGTGCACCTGCCGCTGGTGGTGACCGTGCGCGACAGCGGTCCGGGCATCCTGGCCGAGATACGCGACAACCTGTTCGACCCGTTCGTCACCACCAAGCCGGCCGGCACTGGCCTGGGGCTTGCACTCGTCGCCAAGATCGTCGGCGAGCACGGGGGGTTGATCGAGGTGGACAGCCGGCCGGGGCGCACGGATTTCCGGGTGTTCCTGCCGATCTTCCTCGAGGACCGGTTCGATGCGCGTGCAGACCGGGACCGGTGAAGGGCCGCCTCGGTCGTCTATGCGAAGCCGCACACAGAACTGGACAGCCGTATGTTGGGATCATCGAAGGCAAGCAGTCCTTTTTTGAAAAGGACTAAGAAACTTTTGTTCATCGGTCGGGTGTTTGCCGACACTCCGCGACAGCACGATCAAAAGTTTTTTGCTTTTTCTTTTCAAAAAAGAAGCTCTTTCTTTGGCATCGAGGCGACGCCCTAGATGGCCACCCCGGCCACCGTGCTGATCGCCGACGACGACCGATCCATCCGCACCGTGCTGACCCAGGCGCTCGGTCGGTCCGGCTACCAGGTGCGCGCCACCGGGTCGGCGGCCATGCTGTGGCGATGGGTCGAGGAGGGCGAGGGTGACCTCGTGATCACCGACGTGGTGATGCCCGACGATAACGGGCTGGACCTGCTGCCGCGCATCAGGCGGGTGCGGCCGGAGCTTCGGGTGATCGTGATGAGCGCGCAATCCACGCTGATGACCGCGGTCAAGGCCGCCCAGCGCGGCGCGTTCGAGTACCTGCCGAAACCCTTCGACCTGGCCGAGCTGCTGGCCGTGGTTGGCCGCGCGCTTGCCGTGCCGGCCCCGCCCACCGGCGGCCCCCCCGCGGTCCGCGACGGCGAGGAGAAGCTGCCGCTGATCGGCCGCAGCCAGGCGATGCAGGAGATCTATCGCACCATCGCGCGGCTGACGACCACCGACCTCACCGTCATGGTCAACGGCGAGAGCGGCACCGGCAAGGAGCTGGTGGCGCGCGCGCTGCACAATTACGGCCGGAGGCGTAGCGGGCCGTTCGTGGCCATCAACATGGCCGCCATTCCGCGCGAGCTGATCGAGAGCGAGCTGTTCGGCCACGAGCGCGGCAGCTTCACCGGCGC
>CAXTJP010000007.1:0-63124 GCA_964244615.1 uncultured Acetobacteraceae bacterium | reverse complement strand
GGTTCTCGCTCAGCACCGGGTTGCGCTTGTGCGGCATGGCGCTGCTGCCCTTCTGGCCCGGGTGGAAGAACTCCTCCGCCTCGCGCACCTCGGAGCGCTGCAGGTGGCGTATCTCGGTCGCCAGCCGCTCGATGCCGCTGGCCACCACGGCCAGCGTGCAGAAGAACGCGGCGTGCCGGTCGCGCGGGATCACCTGGGTGGAGACCGGCTCCGGCATCAGGCCGAGCCGCTCCGCGACGTGGGCCTCGACGCGCGGGTCGGCATGGGCGAAGGTGCCGACCGCGCCGCTGATGGCGCAGGTGGCGACCTCCGCCCGGGCAGCTACCAGGCGGGCGCGGTTGCGGGCGAACTCGGCGTAATGGCCGGCGAGCTTGAGGCCGAAGGTGGTCGGCTCGGCGTGGATGCCGTGGCTGCGGCCGATGGTGAGCGTGTGCTTGTGCTCGAAGGCGCGCCGCTTCAGCGCCGCCAGAAGCCCGTCCAGGTCGGCCAGCAGGATGTCCGCCGCCTGGGTGAGCTGCACGGCCAGGCAGGTGTCCAGCACGTCGCTGCTGGTCATGCCGAGATGCACGAACCGGCTGTCGGGGCCGATCTTCTCGGCCAGCCAGGTGAGGAACGCGATCACGTCGTGCCGCGTCTCGCGCTCGATCGCGTCGATGCGGTCCAGATCGGCGGGTCCCATGGCCGCCAGCGCCGGGGTGCCGCGCTCGCGTATCGTGCGGGCCGCGTCCGCGGGGATCTGCCCCAGCTCCGCCATCGCGTCGGCCGCCAGCGTTTCGATCTGGAACCAGACGGCGTAGCGGTTTTCCGCCGACCAGATGGCGGTCATGGCCGGGCGGGCGTAGCGGGGGATCATGGGCAGGCTCCGGAACGGGCGGTCTCGGGCGCGTTCATGACCGCATCGCGCCTGTCCGGCAAACCTGAGGTCGGCCCACCCACGTCCCTGACCGGGATGCTACACGCTGGTCTGCGCGGCCGCGGCGTCGCGTGGACCCAGTTCGAACTGCCGCTTCGGCGGGCTGATCGCGGCCATCACAGGATACGACATGCGCTCCGACCTCATCGCCCTGCTGCAAGTCCTGCTGATCGACATCACCCTGGCCGGCGACAACGCGGTGGTGGTCGGCCTGGCGGTCGCGGGCCTGCCGACGGCGATGCGGCAGCGGGCGATCTGGGCCGGAATCGGGGCGGCGACGCTGATACGGGTGGCGCTCTCGGCGGTGGCGGTCAGTCTGCTGCGGATCATCGGCCTGAGCCTGGCCGGCGGCCTGCTGCTGCTCTGGGTGTGCTGGAAGATGTTCCGCGAGCTGCGCGAGCACCACGGGGCGGGTGCCGGCACGGCGCCGCGGCGCAAGACCCTGTGGCAGGCGATCCGGCAGATCATGATCGCCGACCTTTCGATGAGCCTGGACAACGTGCTGGCGGTCGCGGGTGCCGCGCGCGAGCACATCTGGATCATGGTGGGCGGGCTCGCCCTGTCGGTGGTGCTGATGGCGGCGGCGGCGAACCTGCTGGCCAGGCTGCTGGAACGCCATCGCTGGATCGCCTGGGCAGGGCTGGCGGTGGTGGTTTACGTGGCCGTTACGATGATCTTCCATGGCGGTGGCGAGGTGGCCGGCACCCTGCCTGGCTGGATGCAGATGCGGCTCCGGCTGTTCTGGCACCGCTTGTGAGGGCGGGCTGGACGATCTGGGGTGGTAGGAAAGGCCTTCTTTTCTGAAGAAAAGAAGCAAAAGACTTCTGGTCGTGCTGTCGCCGAGTTTCCAGGAATACCCGACCTACGAGCAGTATCTTTGCCTAGAGCAGGCCCTCGCGGCGGAAGCTGAGCCAGGCGCCGTTGCCGACGATGACGTGGTCGTGGACCGTGATCGACAGGGTCCTCGCCGCTTCCACGACCTGACGCGTCATGGCGATGTCCTCGCTGGACGGGGTCGGGTCGCCGCTCGGGTGGTTGTGGGTCAGGATGATCGCGGTGGCCTGCAGTTCCAGGGCGCGGCGCACCACCTCGCGCGGGTACACCGGCGTGTGGTTGACCGTGCCGCGCGACTGGGCCTCGTCGGCCAGCAGGCGGTTGCGGCTGTCCAGGAACAGCACGCGCACCTGCTCCACCGCCTCGCGCGCCATCACCGCGTTCAGGTAGCCCATCAGCGCGTCCCAGTTCGCCAGCACCGGCTTGTCGGCAACCTCGGCGCGCGCCAGACGGATCGCGGCCGCCTGGACCAGCTTCAGCGCCGCGGCACTCGCCTCGCCCATGCCTTCGACGGCGGCGATCTCGGGGACGGGTGCCGCGATGCAGCGGGCGAAGCTGCCGAAGCGGGACAGCAGGCGGTAGGCGATCGGCTTGGTGTCCCGGCGCGGCAGGGCCAGGAACAGCGCCATCTCCAGCAACTCGTGATCGGCCAGCGCGTCGGGGCCGCCGCCCAGCAGGCGCTGGCGCATGCGGGCGCGATGCTGCTCCATGCTCGAGGCCGGGAGTCTTCCCGCGATGGCGCCTTGGCCGGCGCGAGCCCCGACCTGGCCCAGCAGGTCCGCCTCGTCCTGCGCCACGGGGCGCCCTCGGCTCAGGCGTAAGGGGGGTGGTGCAGACCGGCGGGCGAGATGGTGAAGACCTCGCAGCCGTCCTCGGTCACGCCGACCATGTGCTCGAACTGTGCCGACAGGCTGCGGTCGCGGGTGACGGCGGTCCAGCCGTCATCCAGCACCTTTACCTCCGGACGGCCCGCGTTCACCATCGGCTCTATGGTGAAGAACATGCCGGGGCGCAGCGCCGGACCTTCGCCGCGCCGGCCGAAATGCAGCACGTTCGGGGCCGCGTGGAAGGTGCGGCCGATGCCGTGGCCGCAGAAATCGCGCACCACGCTGAAGCGGTTGGCCTCGACGTAGGTCTGGATCGCATGGCCCACATCGCCGAGCGTGGCACCAGGCACCACGGCCGCAACCCCCTTCATCAGCGCCGCGTATGTCACGTCCAGAAGCATGCGGGCACGGGTCGATGGCTGGCCCGCGATGTACATGCGGCTGGTGTCGCCGTGCCAGCCATCCAGGATGACGGTCACGTCGATGTTGACGATGTCGCCGTCCACCAGGCGCCGGTCGCCCGGGATGCCGTGGCAGACGACGTGGTTGATGCTGGTGCAGATGGATTTGGGAAAGCCGCGGTAGTTCAGCGGCGCCGGCACCGCCTGGCGGGCCAGGATGAAGTCGTGGCACAGACGGTCGAGTTCGCCCGTGGTCACGCCGGGCTGCACGTGCGGCGCGATCATGTCCAGGGTCGCGGCAGCCAAGGCGCCCGCCGCCCGCATGCCGGCGAAATCCGCCTGGCTGTGGATGATGATGCGCCGCGCCTCGCTCCCGCCGTCCATGGTGCCTCCCGAGCCCAGAACCGCCAAGATGCGGTTGCCCGGCACGGCGTGCAAGGTGGGACAGGCCCACGCCCCCGGGCAGTGTCTCCTAGCCGTTCATCCCGGGTTCAGCGCGTCGTGCAGAAAGGCGGCGCGCGCCTCGTCCACCCTGGCGCGCAACAGCGGATCCGGCAGCTGGTGGGTGCCGGGCAGCAGCATCAGGCGATAGGGCCGGCCGGCGGTCAGCAGCGCCTGGGTCAGCTTCACCGTGTTCTGGAAATACACGTTGTCGTCGGTCAGGCCGTGCAGGATCATCAGCGGACGCGATAGCGAAGCGGCGTAGGTCAGAACGTTGCTGACGCGGTAGCCCGCCTGGTCGTCCTGCGGCGTGCCGAGGTAGCGCTCGGTATAGGCCGTGTCGTAATCGGCGAAGTCCACCACCGGCGCACCCGCGACGCCGGCTGCGAACACGTCCGGCCGGCGTATGGTGGCCATCGCGGTGAAGTAGCCGCCGAACGACCAGCCCTCCACGCCCACATGGCGCATGTCCATCTCGGGAAACAGCTGCCCCAGCGCCTGCAGGCCTTCGATCTGGTCGGCCAGCGGCAGGTCGATCAGGTTGCCGCGCGTCGCGCGCTCGAAATCATGGTCGCGTCCGGGGGTGCCGCGCCCGTCCACGCTGACCACGATGAAGCCGTGATCGGCCAGGCACTGGTCCTCAAGGCTCAGGCGCGGCGCGCGTTGCACCACCTTCACGGTCGGGCCGGCATAGACCGCGAGGATGACGGGATAGGTCCGGCCGGCGGCAAAGCCGGCGGGACGGACGACAAGCGCGTCCAGCGACCGGGGTCCGACGGTGAGATACTGCACCGACGGCACGTGCGCCGGCGCCTCGGCCCGGCTCGGCAGCACGTCCAGCGCCCGGCCGGCGCCATCGCGCAGCGTGGTTCCGGCCTCGCCGTCGGCCAGGTTCGCGGTGTCGGCAAACACCGTGTGGCCGGTCTCGGCAAAGCTGGCCGCGTGCAGGCCGGGTGACGCGGCCAGCGCCGTCGGCGTGCCGCCAGCCAGGGGCACCGCGAACACGCCGAGCGACAGGCGGTCGGGGCTGCCTGTCACCACGACCCGGCCAGCCGCCGCGTCGACGTCGTTGAGGGCCGCAAAACGCCAGCCGGGCGGCGTGACCGTATGGTCCAGCGTGCCGTCGGCGTGATGCAACGCCAGTTGCCAGGTGCCGGCGCCCTCGGCAGCCCACAGGAAACCCGACCCGTCCGGCAGCCAGGCCGGCAGGGCGCGGCCGGCGGCGTCGTTGCGCGGCACGAGGTCGAGCCAGGCTGGATCGGTCTCCGTCAGCAACGTCCGGGCAGCACCGGTCTGCGTGTCCACCGCCAGCACCGCCTCGCGCGTCTGCGCCCGGTTCAGCACCACCAACGTCAGCGGACCACGCTTCGGCCAGACCACGCGCGCCACGTAGGGCCAGGCTGCCTGGTCAAGGCCGACCCAGGTGACCGGGCCACCGGCCCGTCCGACCAGCCCGAACCGTATGCGGGCGTTCGCGGTGCCGGCGCGCGGGTAGCGGAAGGCGGTCGGGGCCGTCTGCGGATGCGACGGGTCGGCGATGAAGTGCTGCTCGACGCCGGAATTGTCGGCTTCCTCGAACAGCAGACGTTGCCCATCGGGCGACCACCACGCGCCGTCGGCGCGCTCGAGCTCCTCGGCGGCGGCGAACTCGGCCATGCCATGGGTCAGCGTCTCGCTGCCGCCATGGGTGACCTGAACATCCTGCCCCGAGGCGAGGTCCACGACGTGCAGGTCGTCGTTGCGGACGGCCGCCATCGCGCGGCCGTCCGGAGACAGGCGCGGCGCGATCCAGCCCTGGCCGGCGACCGGCTTGACCTCGCCTTGCGGGAGCGACGCCACGGCAAGCGTGTCGCCCCGGGTCAACAGCGCGGTTCCGCCGTCGTCCGAAACGGCGAAATCGGTGATGCCGGACAGCGTCATGCGCGCCCGCTCGCGCCGCGCCTTTTCCTCGACGCTGAGATGTTCGGGGGCCGTCGGCGACGCGGCCAGCGCGCGCTCGGCATGGGTGGAAAGATCGTACTCGAACAGGCCGAGCCGCGTGTCCCGCGGCCCGCTGCGAAGATAGAGGACGTGCCGGCCGTCGGGCAGCGGCATCACGTGCCGCGGTTGCCCGAGCGAGTAGTTCCTCGTCTGGGCCAGCGCCTCGAAGCAATCGGCTGCCCTGGCGGGAAAGCGCGCCAGAAGGCACGCCGCCAGGAAGGCGGCGACGCCCCGACAGCCACGGACGGCGCGACGGCTCAGGTTTTTTTCTTGTATCGGGCGGATGCCGCGCACCCGTGGCGGGATGACCCCGCGGCGCAGGCGACCGCCGCCTTGGCCACCACCGGACGGCGCCCCAACACCAGCGCGTGGCCATGCGCGAGGGCCAGCGTCGGCCGCAGTTGAAGGCCCGACGCCGATCGGGCCGGTTCGGCACGGCCATGCCGCCCATGCAGGCGGAAGGCGAAATGCACCGGCGCTACCGCCACCGGAGCGTCGGCACTGGCGATCAGCGACGGCATGCGGAAGCGCGGCGCCGGGTTCCTGGTGACCGGCACGCCAAGCTGCTCGAACCCGTCATCGAGCAGGCTCGCCATCTGCACGTCGCGCTCCGGGTTGGAGCGTGCGCCCATGACCACGCCGATCAGCCGGACCCCGCCGCGCATGGCGGAGGTGACCAGGTTGTGGCCGGCGAGCAGCGTGTAGCCGGTCTTCAGCCCGTCGGCGCCGTCATAGGATTGCAGCATGCGGTCGTGGTTCGGGATGGCGCGGCCGTGGAAGTAGAACATCGGCTCGCTGAAGTAGTGGTACTGGTCGGGAAAGTCCTGGATCAGGTGGTGCGCCAGCATGGCCAGGTCGCGCGCGGTCGTGGTCTGCTCGGCGTCGGGCAGGCCGGAGGCGTTGCGGAATGTGCTGCTCGTCATGCCGAGACCCCGGGCACGCAGCGTCATCATCTGCGCGAACCGGTCCTCGTCCCCGCCGAGCGCCTCGCCCAGGGCACAGGCGGCATCGTTGGCGGATTTGGTGACGATGGCCAGGATGGCGTCGCTGACGGTGAAGTAGGTGCCCGGCAGCAGCCCGAGCTTGGACGGTTCCATCGATGCGGCACGGGCCGACACCGGTATGGCCTGGCCCAAGGTGACGCGGTGGTCGCGCAGGGCCTCGAACGCCATGTACAAGGTCATCAGCTTGGTCAGGCTGGCGGGGTAGCGCAGCGCATCGGCGTTGGCGGCCTCCATCACCCGACCGGAGGCGTTGTCCACGACGATGGAGGCGTAGCGGGCCGACCCGAGCTGGGCCCGTGCCAGCGGCGGCAGGGTGCACAAGACGGCGGCCAGCAGGGCACGGCGCAGTTTGCCTCTTGTTCCGGCCGATGAAAGCAGGCGCAGGATGGCCGCCATGTTCAACCATACCTCGCAGCGTTTGGTGAGCGGACCATAGCCATCGGATTCCACGCCTGTCCAGCATACTACGAACCGTTCGGGTTAATCGACCGTAAGTTCGTCCTCTAACAGATGGAGCCGGCGGCAGGCTCTCGAGACATCCCTTGCACCTGATTGTGCACTGCACAAATGCTGTTGACAGCTACTTCGTTTCATCTTAACTCCGCCGATGTTGCGGCGCACAACGCTTCGCACATCTCCTCATCGCGACGGTTCGCCGCTGTTGGAATCGTCCCTGGGTTTTTGGAGCAGGTTGAATGATTACAAAAGCAAAGGCCATCGAGGCCGCGGGCGAGTTCAAGAAGGTCGAGGCCGCCACGTTCGACACGGCCGTCGACAGCATCAAGCAGAGCGCCGAGACGGCGGCAAGCGGCATGGAACAGGCTCAGGTTCACGCCAAGGACGGCATGCAGCGCGCGATGAAGAAGGCGGAGCAGGTAACCCAGTTCAGCCAGGGCAACATCGAGGCCGTCATGAAGTCGGGCCAGATCCTGGCCACCGGGCTGACCGACATGTCCAAGCTGATGGCCGCCAACGCCAAGACGACGATGGACGAGACGATGTCCATCTTCAAGGCGATGACGTCGATCAAGTCGCTCAAGGAGGCGTTCGAGCTGCAGAGCAGCTTCGCACGCACCAGCATGGAAAAGGCCATGAGCGAGAGCGGTCGCATGACCGAGCAGTCCATGAAGCTGGCCGAGCAGGCGTTCGCGCCGATCTCGGCCCGCGTGAACGCGGCCGTCGAGACCTTCTCGTAGCGTCGCTACGCCGGCGCCACGGCGTCGGCCTGCGGATGAGACGCCCGCCTTGGTGAGGCGGCAAGGCCCGGGAGCGATCCCGGGCCTTTTCTTATGGCGGTCCACGATGCAGCCCGCGCTCCTGGCGGGCATGCGCCCTTTCCCCCGGCCACCGGCTTCCGATATCATGGGGGCAACTTCAAACCGCACGGGCCGGCCTGCCTTATGGGCCGGCTACGGCTCGCACAGGCGCGCCGCCGGCTTGTGGCGCCAGGGTGGTCCGACGATGAGTGACAACGACAAGCGCGGCGACGGACCGAACACCGGTGTGGTGGTCAAGGCGCGTCCCAAGACCCGCAAGCCGGCCATGTACAAGGTCCTGATGCTCAACGACGACTACACGCCGATGGAGTTCGTGGTCCACGTGCTGGAGCGTTTCTTCCAGAAGACCCGCGAGGAGGCGACCCGGATCATGCTGCACGTGCATCGCCGCGGCGTCGGCGTGTGCGGCGTGTTCACCTACGAGGTGGCCGAGACCAAGGTCACCCAGGTGATGGACCTGGCCCGGCAGAACCAGCATCCCCTGCAGTGCACGATCGAGAAGGACTGAGCGGCGGGGCCGGCAACGCGCCCGCTCGCAAGACCCTGATCGGCCTCCGCCGGCCCCCAGGCTTTCACGCCGTGGATACAATCCCCAAGTAAGTTGGGCCGGCGAGGTCGCCGGCGACAATTTCACTATCGGGAACCCGCGAGATGCGGTCATCCTGTCACTATCCGGTGCAGGGGCACGGATCTTCCGCACCAGGTGCCATAGGGGCGTCGAACGAAAATGCTGTCACGGAACCTCGAACAGACGCTGCATCGGTCTCTGTCCTTCGCCAGCGACCGCCGGCACGAGTACGCAACCCTCGAACACCTGCTGCTCGGCCTGGCCGACGACAGCGATGCCGCAACCGTGCTCCGCGCCTGTGGCGTGGACCTCGACAAGCTGCGCCAGGACCTGACCGAGTTCCTGGACAAGGATCTCTCCGGCCTGACCACCGACCGAACCACCGAGCCCAAGCCGACGGCCGGCTTCCAGCGCGTGGTGCAGCGCGCCGCCATCCACGTGCAGAGTTCGGGACGCGACGAAGTCTCCGGCGCCAACGTGCTGGTGGCGCTGTTCAGCGAGCGCGAAAGCCACGCCGTCTATTTCCTGCAGATGCAGGACATGACGCGTCTGGACGCGGTCAACTTCATCAGCCACGGCATCGCCAAGGCGCCGGGCCGCGCCACGCAACGGCCGAGCGCCAGCAACGGCAGCGGCAACGGCCCGACGCCGGAGAACCCCGAGCACGAGCGTGAGGAGAAGCCCCGCGGCCGCAGCCAGGACGCGCTCAGCACCTACTGCGTCAACCTCAACAAGAAGGCGCAGGCCGGCAAGATCGACCCGCTGATCGGCCGCGACCAGGAGGTGGAGCGCACGATCCAGATCCTGTGCCGGCGCACCAAGAACAACCCGCTCTACGTGGGCGACCCCGGCGTAGGCAAGACCGCCATCGCCGAGGGCTTGGCCAAGCGCATCGTCGAGGGCGACGTGCCGGAGGTACTCGCCAAGAGCACGATCTTCGCGCTCGACATGGGCGCGTTGCTGGCCGGCACGCGCTACCGCGGCGATTTCGAGGAGCGGTTGAAGGCGGTGGTGACCGAGCTCGAGAACCAGCCGGGCGCCGTGCTGTTCATCGACGAGATCCACACGGTGATCGGCGCCGGTGCCACGAGCGGCGGCGCGATGGACGCGTCCAACCTGCTCAAGCCGGCTTTGGCCAGCGGCAGCCTGCGCTGCATCGGCAGCACCACCTACAAGGAGTTCCGCAACTACTTCGAGAAGGACCGGGCGCTGGTCCGCCGCTTCCAGAAGATCGACGTCGCCGAGCCGTCCATCGAGGATACCGTGAAGATCCTCAACGGGCTGAAGACCAACTACGAGAAGCACCACAAGGTCCGCTACACCGACGAGGCGATCCGCGCCGCCGTCGAGCTGTCGGCCAAGTACATCAACGACCGCAAGCTGCCCGACAAGGCGATCGACGTGATCGACGAGGTGGGCGCCAGCCGCATGCTGCTGCCGGAGGACAAGCGCCGCCGCACCGTCACGCTCAAGGACGTGGAGGAGATCGTGGCCAAGATCGCCCGCATCCCACCCAAGAGCGTTTCGGCCGACGACAAGGAGACGCTTCGCAACCTGGAACGCGACCTCAAGAGCATGGTGTTCGGCCAGGACCGTGCGATCGATGCCTTGTCGGCTGCCATAAAACTCAGTCGCGCGGGCCTTCGCGAATCCGAAAAGCCGATCGGCAACTACCTGTTCAGCGGCCCGACCGGCGTCGGCAAGACCGAGGTCGCGCGCCAGCTGGCCAGCACGCTGGGCATCGAGCTGATCCGCTTCGACATGAGCGAGTACATGGAGCGGCACAGCGTCAGCCGGCTGATCGGCGCGCCGCCCGGCTACGTGGGCTTCGACCAGGGCGGCCTGCTGACCGACGCGATCGACCAGCATCCGCACGCGGTGCTGCTGCTGGACGAGATCGAAAAGGCGCACCAGGACCTCTACAACATCCTGTTGCAGGTGATGGACCACGGCAAGCTGACCGACCACAACGGCAAGACCGTCGATTTCCGCAACGTGATCCTGATCATGACGACGAACGCCGGCGCCGCCGACCAGGCCAAGGAGGCGATCGGCTTCGGCAGCACGGTGCGCCAGGGCGAGGACGAGGAAGCGATCAAGCGGATGTTCACGCCGGAGTTCCGCAACCGGCTGGACGCGACCATCACCTTCGCCGGGCTGACCGAGGAGATCGTCGGCCGCGTGGTGGAGAAGTTCGTGATGCAGCTGGAGGCCCAGCTCGCCGACCGGAACGTCACCATCGAGCTGTCGTCGGCGGCCAAGGAGTGGCTGGCGGAGCGCGGCTACGACAGGCTGTACGGCGCGCGTCCGTTGGGCCGGATCATCCAGGAATACATCAAGAAGCCGCTGGCGGAGGAGCTGCTGTTCGGCCGCCTGGTCCGCGGCGGTTCGGTGAAGGTCGGGCTGAAGGACAGCAAGCTCGACTTCGAGTTCACCGAGGCGCCTCCACAGGCGGTGACCGGCCCGGAGGATGGCGAAGGGTCGGCCGAGCTCGAAAACGAAACGGTGGAGTAGCGGAAACAGGGAGGAAGGGCGACCTTCCTCCCGTCAGTCCGCAAGCGTCCCCCTGGAGACTCAACGATGAAGGCTGAATGGAACGGGCACGTCATCGCGCAAAGCGACGACGTGTTGAAGGTCGAGGGAAACGCCTATTTCCCGATCGAGTCGGTCGAGAAATCCTACCTGCGGGACAGCGCCACCCATAGCACCTGCCCCTGGAAGGGCGTGGCCTCCTACTACACGCTCGACGTGGACGGAAAGGAGAACCGGGACGCAGCCTGGTTCTATCCCGAGCCGAAATCCGCGGCGACCGAGATCCGCGGCCGCGTCGCTTTCTGGAAAGGCGTCACCGTTTCCTGACCCGGTTCGGGATACAACGGATGTCGATGTCGATGCGTGATGGGATGAACCGATGAGCGAGCCAGGCAAGATCGAGAACGCGGTGCGTCAGGACTTGAGGCAGGTCGAGACCGGCAGCGCCGATGCGGCGCAGAAGGTGCAGGCCGACAGGACGGCGCACCCCGAGGCGGTGGACGCGGTCGAGCAGGAAATGTCCGAGGCGCCGCCAGGCCGCGGCCTGTCGCGGTAGCGGCGCCCCGGCCCATGACGTGTGTCAGCAGCCTTTCTGCACTGCCGACAACACGTTGAACGTCGAGACGAGGGTGCGCTTGTAGCAGGGCGCGCTCGTTCCGGTTCGCGTGTAGGTCGCCGTCTCCGACTGGTTCTTTCGGCCGATCACGGAGAAGTTGCTGTTGAACAGCAGCGAGTCGCCGGTCAGGATCGCGTCCGTCACGCTGTCCTGTGCCATCGGCGTGCCGTTCAGTTCCTGGATCACGCCATCGAGGAATTGCTGGTCCACCTTGGTCGTCTGTGTCGAGTTGCCGTTCGCGAGCGTGGTGAAGTGGTAGGAGACCGATAGCGGGTAGTGCAGCGTCTCGGTGCGCAGGCTGCTGCCGGACGGGCCGGACGCCGAACTGGTGATGGAAACGTCGGTCGTCTGCACCGCACTTTGGAAATCTCTCGTGCCCGACACGTCGAAACGCTGATCGTTGGTAAAGGCGTTCGTCTGGACCAGCGTGTTCACCACCTGCCCGGCCGACCCGGTCACGGTTCCGCTGATGACGAAATCATGGCGGCTGGCGACCTTGACCGTACCCGTCGTGTCGCCGTTGGCGGTGGTCAGGTTCTCGACGACAGTCGGCGCGGGCGGCTTGAGCGTGTTGCGGGTAACCGAGCCGGTCACCGTCGCGGCGCCGTGGTCGAGGAACAGACGCAGCGCGCCGGTGGCCGAGAAGTAGCCGTAATCGTTGAACACCGAGGTGGTGACGCTGTGCGTGGCGCCGTTGCTCAGCACGCCGGCGAACGGCGAGAGGTCGGCGTGGAACGCGGCGAAGTCGAAGGTCTGCACGCCGGGGATCGGCTGCCATAGATAGGGGTCGATGCCGCCGGTGAAGATCCACGGGTAGATCGGCGCCACCCCGGCCGGCACGCCGTCCACCGCGATCTCGCCCTCGCGGAAGGCGGTGTTGCCGTACGCGTCCAGCTCGCCCGCCACGTCGTTCGGCACGTTCAGGTACCAGAACTCGTCGGTGTACTGGCCCTGCAGGTACAGGTCGAGCGTCGCGCGCAGGATGTTGGTGGGCAGCGTACCCGAGAACGTCAGCTGGTCGGAGGCGGTGTTCAGCGTGGCCAGGCCGCCGCCGGTGGGCACCGGCACGATCAGGTCAGCGGTGACCGGCGCGGGGGCGCTCGCCGTGACCGGGTAGAACAGCAGCGTGGCGCTGGCGGTGATGATGCTGGTGTAGACGGGGCTGCTGTAGTTCGGAATCTGCAGGACCCCGGTCTGGGCGCCGGTGAACAGGGCGGTGTAGTCGGTCAGGTCCTTCTCGAAGCTCCAGGCCGGGGCCAGCGTCGCGCGCGGCTCGGCGGTGGTGCCGAACCAAAGCGGCACGCCGCCCATGAACAGGATGCCGCTACGGTCGAACTGGCGGCCCTGGTCGAGCGAGAGGGCCATCTTCAGCACCACACGCGCCCACGGCCCCGGACAGGCGGCTGGGGGCGTGTAGCTGTAGGCGGTGGTGAATCCGCTGGACTGGAAGGTCGCCTTGGTCACCAGCGGCACCGTGCAGGGCGCCTCGTCGGGGTGGGGCACCGGCGGGTCGATCACCGCCTCGTTGCCCGAACCGACCTTGAGGGGCGCGGCATGGGCGGGTGCGGCCAGAACGCAGGCGAGCGCGCCGCCGAGCAGCAGGCTTGAACGGAAGTGCATGGGCAGGGTGTTCCGAAGTTAACGATTCCAAAGTTGCTGTCGCCCCGCCCCGCCCGTCAATGTCCGCCGGCGCTCAAACGGCCTACGTCGAACCGAAAGACTGCCGCACGGCGCGGTGCCAGGCTCGGGTGAGGTCTTCGCGGGTCGCGGCCTGCATGGCCGGCTCCCATCGCCGGTCCACACGCCATTGCGCCCGCAGCTCGTCGGCGCCCGACCAGAACCCGGTCGCCAGGCCAGCGGCGTAGGCGGCGCCGAGCGCCGTCGTCTCGGTCACCGCCGGGCGCACCACGGGGCGATCCAGCATGTCCGACTGGAACTGCAACAACAGCTCGCTGCGCACCATGCCGCCATCGACGCGCAGCTCGGTCAGTGCCACGCCGGAATCGGTCGCCATTGCGTCCACCACGTCCAGCACCTGGTAGGCGGCCGCCTCCAACGCGGCGCGGCAGAGATGGGCGCGGCTGGCGAAGCGCGTCAGGCCGCAGATCAGGCCGCGTGCGTCCTCGCGCCAGTACGGCGCGTAGAGGCCGGAAAAGGCGGGCACGATGACGACGCCGCCGTTGTCCGGCACGCTGGCCGCCAGGGCGTCCAGCTGGGCGGCATCGGTGATCAGGCCCAGGCCGTCGCGCAGCCATTGCACCAGCGCGCCGGTGACCGCGATGGAGCCCTCCAGCGCGTAGCAGGCCGGTGCGTCACCGAACTGGTAGGCGACCGTGGTGATCAGCCCGGCCTTGGACACGACCGGTGTCGTGCCCGTGTTCAGCAGCAGGAAGCTGCCGGTGCCGTAGGTGTTCTTCGCCTCGCCCGGCGCCAGGCACACCTGGCCGACCAGGGCCGCCTGCTGGTCGCCCAGCACGCCGGCGATCGGCACGTGCGCCAGCTCGCCGGCCGCCTGCGGCCTGACCTCGCCCAGCACCGATGAGGACGCGACCACGCGGGGCAGGCAGGCGCGCGGGATGCGAAACGCGTCCAGCAGGTCCGGCGACCAGTCGAGCGTCGCCAAGTCCATCAGCTGCGTGCGGCTGGCGTTGGTCACGTCGGTGACGTGGATGCCGGCGAAGTTCCAGATCAGCCAGCTGTCGATGGTGCCGAACAGCGCGTCGCCGGCCTCCGCCATGGCGCGCGCGTCGGGCAGATGGTCCAGCAGCCATTGCAGCTTCAGGGCGGAGAAGTAGCTGGCGAGCGGCAGGCCGGTCCTGGCCTGGAAGCGCGCCTTGCCGCCCGATGCGCCGTACTCGGCCACCAGGCGGTCGGTCCTGGTGTCCTGCCAGACCAGCGCGCGGTGCAGCGGGCGGCCGGTGCGCCGGTCCCACAGCACGGCGGTCTCGCGCTGGTTGGTGATGCCGACGGCCTGCAGGTCGGCGGCGCCGATGCCTGCGCGGATCAGCGCCTCGGCCGCGGTCTCGCGGACGTTGCGAAAAATCTCGTCGGCGTCGTGCTCCACCCAGCCCGGGCGTGGCGTGTGCTGGGCGTGCTCCTTCTGGGCGTGGCCGACCACCTGGCCGGCGCGGTCGAACACCATGAAGCGCGTGCTGGTGGTGCCCTGGTCGATGGCGCCGATGAAAGCCTTCACGCGGCCAGCCCCGCCACCCCGGCCAGGCGCCCCGCCGTGCCCTCGGGCATGTGCAGACCGAGCTTGCTGCGCCGCCACAGCACGTCCTCGGCCGTGCGAGCGAACTCGTGGCTGACGAGATAGTCGATTTCCGCCCCTGTCAGGCCCGCGCCGACATCCTGGCCGAGGTCGCAGGGGCGCCTGGCATTGCCGAGCAGGGCGGCGGCGCGGGTGCCGTAGGCGCGCGCCAGGCGTCGGGCCTGGGCCGGCGCCAGGAAGGGGGTGGCGGCGGAGAGGTCGGACACGAAGGCCTCGAAATCGCCGTGCGGAATGTCGCCGCCCGGCAGCGGCGTGCCGGCCGTCCAGGACGCGCCATCGATACGCAGCTTGACAAGCGCCGCCTCGGCCAGCCGGCGATAGGTGGTGATCTTGCCGCCATAGATCGACAGCAGCGGGGCGCCGCCATCCGGTGCGTCCAGTGCCAGCACGTAATCCCGGGTGACGGCGGACGCGCTCGCCGCGCCATCGTCGTGCAGCGGCCGCAGCCCGGCGTAGCTCCACACCAGGTCGGCCGGCGTCACCGCCCGGTCCAGCCAGCGGCTGACGCTTTCGCACAGATAGGCGGTCTCCTCGGCCGAGATGACGGGCCGGGCGGCGCCCTCGGTCCAGGGCATGTCGGTGGTGCCGATGAGCGAGAACGCGCCCTCGTAGGGGATGATGAACACCACGCGGCCGTCCGGGTTCTGCAGCAGGTAGGCGTGCTCGCCGGGGTAAAGCCGCCTGACCACGATGTGGCTGCCCTTGACCAGGCGCGTGCGCGCCACGGCGGGGCGGTCGGTGGCACCCGCCAGCACCTCGCCGACCCAGGGGCCGGCGGCGTTGACCAGCATGGCGGCGTGCACGGTCTCGGCGGTGCCTGTCGCCAGGTCGAGCACGTCGGCCCGCCAGTGTCCGTCCACGCGGCGGGCGCCGACGAGCCGGGTGCGTGTACGTATGGCGGCGCCGCGCTCGGCCGCGTCCATCGCGTTCAGCACCACCAGCCGGCTGTCTTCCACCCAGCAATCGGCGTAGGAGAAGCCGCGCGTGATGCCCGGCTTCAGCCCGGCGCCGAAGCCGGTGCCGTCCAGCCGGTGCGTGCGCGACGCCTGCAGCACACGCCGTCCGCCCAGGTGGTCGTAGAGGAACAGGCCGGCGCGCAGCTTCCAGGCCGACCGCCCGGCCCCCTCGGGATCGCGCGCCATCGGCAGCACGAAGCGCATCGGCCAGACGATGTGCGGCGCGATGGCGAGCAGGCGTTCGCGCTCGGCCAGCGCCTCCCGCACCAGGCGGAACGCGTAGTGTTCGAGGTAGCGCAGCCCGCCATGGATCAGCTTGGTGCTGGCGCTGCTGGTGTGGCTGGCCAGGTCGTCCTGCTCCA
The DNA here is from genome assembly GCA_964244615.1 of uncultured Acetobacteraceae bacterium. GTDB lineage: Bacteria > Pseudomonadota > Alphaproteobacteria > Acetobacterales > Acetobacteraceae > BOG-908. The sequence goes on along the minus strand of CAXTJP010000007.1, from coordinate 47,142 downwards.
CCAGGCAGACTTTCAGGCCGCGGCCGGCTGCGTCGCGCGCGATGCCGGCGCCGTTGATGCCGCCGCCGACGATGAGCAGGTCGAACACGGGTTGGCTTTGCCTTTGGTTGCGATTTGGTTTTAAGGAGTTGTCCCGAGCGGGGTCCAGGGGCGTCACGCGACGGGGTGCCACGCGTATCGTGCGGCAGCGTGCTAGACAGGCCCGCTCGCCCACCCAGGACAGCCACCATGCAAGCCACCCAATGGACACCGCAAAGCTGGCGTGACCGCCCGATCCGCCAGGCGCCCACCTACCCCGATGCCGCCGCCCTGGCCGCCACAGAAGCACGGCTGCGCGGCTATCCGCCGCTGGTGTTCGCGGGCGAGGCGCGCCGCCTGAAGGCGTCGCTGGCGCTGGCCGCCGAGGGCCGCGCCTTCGTGCTGCAGGGCGGGGATTGCGCCGAGAGCTTTGCCGACTTCAACGCCAACTCCGTGCGCGACACCTTCCGCGTGCTGCTGCAGATGGCCGTTGTGCTGACCTTCGGCGCCACCGTGCCGGTGATCAAGATCGGCCGCATGGCCGGGCAGTTCGCCAAGCCGCGGTCGTCCGACACCGAGCGGGTCGGTGACCGCATGCTGCCGAGCTACCGCGGCGACATCATCAACGCGCCGGAGCCCACGGAAGCCGCGCGCGTGCCCGACCCCGCCCGCATGGAGACGGCGTATTTCCAGTCGGCCGGCCGGATGAACCTGCTGCGGGCCTTCGCCAGCGGCGGCTACGCCGACCTGCATCAGGTGCACCGCTGGAACCTCGACTTCGTCGCGCGCTCGCCGCTCGCCGCCCGCTACCAGGACCTGGCGACACGGATCGACGAGACGCTGGGCTTCATGGCCGCCTGCGGCATCGGCAGCAGCAACACCGCGCAGATCCGGGAAACCGAGTTCTACACCAGCCACGAGGCGCTGCTGCTGCCCTACGAGCAGGCGCTGACCAGGGTCGACAGCACCACCGGCGAATGGTACGGCTGTTCGGCCAACTTCCTGTGGATCGGCGACCGCACCCGACAGGTCGACGGCGCGCATGTCGAATTCCTGCGCGGCATCAGGAACCCGGTCGGCGTCAAGGTGGGGCCGACCACACCGGTGGACGACCTGCTGCGGCTGATCGACATACTGCACCCCGAAGACGAGCCGGGACGGCTGACGCTGATCAGCCGCATGGGTGCCGAGCGTGTGCGCATCAACCTCGGCCCGCTGCTGCGCGCGGTGCAGCGCCACGGGCGGCGGGTCACCTGGCTGTGCGACCCGATGCACGGCAACACGATCAGCACCGCGCAGAACGTCAAGACACGCAACTTCGAAAGCATCCTGGCCGAGGTGCGTGGCTTCTTCGACGTGTTCGCCGAGGAAGGGGCCAAGCCGGGCGGCGTGCACGTGGAGATGACCGGGCAGCCGGTGACCGAATGCGTCGGCGGCGCACATCGCTTGACGGAGGCGGATCTGGGCCAGCGCTACGAGACGTTCTGCGACCCGCGGCTGAACGCGGAACAGTCGCTGGAGCTGAGCTTTCTGGTAGCGGCCGAGCTCAAGGCGCGTCGGGTGGCGGCGGCGATTGCGGCGTAAGGCAAGCGGTTCTTTTTTGAAAAAAGAACCAAAAACTTTTGGTACTTGGTCGGGTGTTTGCAGACACGTCCGCGACAGCCTGACCAAAAGTTTTTTGCTGCTTTTTTCAAAAAAGCAGACCTTGCCTTCCTCGCAACAAAGGCCAGGGACGTGGTCCCTGGCCTTTCCGCAACGAGTGTCGGGTTTAGAAGTCCATCCCGCCCATGCCACCCATTCCGCCCATGCCGCCACCGCCGCCGCCGCCCATCGGCGCCGCCGCCTTCTCCGGACGATCGGCGACCATCGCTTCGGTCGTGATCATCAGCGATGCGATCGAGGCCGCGTGCTGCAGCGCCGAGCGGACCACCTTGGTCGGGTCGATGATGCCGGCCGAGACCAGCTCCTTGTAGGCGCCGGTCTGCGCGTCGAAGCCGAAATTGTACTCGTTGTTCTCGAGCACCTTGCCGGAAATCACCGCACCGTCCTCGCCGGCGTTCTCGCTGATCTGGCGCATCGGGGCCATCAGCGCCTTGCGGATCACGTCGATGCCGAACTTCTGGTCGGCGTTGTCGCCGGTCATGTCCTTCAGCACCAGGCTGGCACGGGCCAAAGCGACGCCGCCGCCCGGAACGATGCCTTCCTCGACGGCCGCACGGGTCGCGTGCAGCGCGTCGTCAACGCGATCCTTGCGCTCCTTCACCTCGACCTCGGTCGCCCCGCCGACGCGGATCACGGCAACACCGCCGGCCAGCTTGGCCAGACGTTCCTGCAGCTTCTCCTTGTCGTAGTCGCTCGTGGTCTCCTCGACCTGTGCGCGTATCTGCGCGCAACGGCCCTTGATGTCCTCGGACTTGCCCACGCCTTCGACGATCGTGGTGTTCTCCTTCTCGATGAGAACCTTCTTGGCGCGGCCGAGCATGTCGAGCGTCACGGTCTCGAGCTTGATGCCGAGGTCTTCGCTGATCACGGTGCCACCGGTCAGGATCGCCAGGTCCTCCAGCATCGCCTTGCGACGATCGCCGAAACCCGGTGCCTTCACCGCCGCGATCTTCAGGCCGCCACGCAGCTTGTTCACCACCAGGGTGGCCAACGCCTCGCCCTCGACGTCTTCGGCGATGATCAGCAGCGGGCGTGCGGACTGCACGACGGCCTCGAGCAGCGGCAGCAGAGTCTGCAGGCTGGACAGCTTCTTCTCGTGGATGAGGATGTAAGGATCATCCAGCTGCGCCGTCATCTTCTCGGCGTTGGTGATGAAGTAGGGGCTCATGTAGCCGCGGTCGAACTGCATGCCTTCGACGACATCGAGCTCGGTCTGGATGCCCTTGGCTTCTTCGACGGTGATGACACCCTCGTTGCCGACCTTCTGCATCGCTTCGGCGATCATGCGGCCGATTTCGGTCTCGCCGTTGGCGGAGATGGTTCCCACCTGGGCGGTCTCGCTCTCGGACGTGATCTTCTTGGTGCGCTTGGCGAGTTCCTCGACGACGGCGGTGACCGCCTTGTCGATGCCGCGCTTGAGGTCCATCGGGTTCATGCCGGCGGAGACGGCCTTGCCGCCCTCGCGGATGATCGCCTGGGCCAGCACGATGGCCGTCGTGGTGCCGTCGCCGGCCACGTCGTTGGTCTTGCTCGCGACTTCGCGCACCATCTGTGCGCCCATGTTCTCGAACTTGTCGGACAGCTCGATTTCCTTGGCGACCGTGACGCCGTCCTTGGTGATGCGCGGGGCGCCGTAGGACTTGTCGATCACCACGTTGCGGCCCTTGGGGCCGAGGGTGACTTTTACGGCGTCGGCTAGGATGTCGACGCCTTTCAGCATGCGGCTGCGGGCGTCGGCGCCGAAGCGTACGTCTTTACTGGCCATGTTTTTGACTTCCTAAGAAAGGCCAGGGGCTCTGCCCCTGGACCCCGCTGGTGCCCGGGCCCCAGACCCCATTCATGGGGCCCGGGCCCGGGCTGCCGGCGGGGCTTATTATCGGGGGTCTGGGGCCGCGGGCCCCAGCGGGGTCAAGGGGCAGAGCCCCTTGCCTTAAGCTGCCTTCTGAGCCGTCTCGGAATGACCCTCGACCACGCCCATGATGTCGCTCTCCTTCATGATGAGCAGCTCCTGCCCATCGAGCTTCACTTCCGTGCCGCTCCACTTGCCGAACAGGATGCGGTCGCCGGCCTTCACGTCGAGGGCCACGATCTGGCCCTGCTCGTTGCGGGCGCCGGCGCCGACGGCGATGATCTCGCCTTCCATCGGCTTCTCCTGGGCGGTGTCGGGGATGATGATCCCACCGCGGGTCTTCTCTTCGGCCGTGATGCGCCGGACGACCACACGGTCGTGCAGAGGGCGAAACTTCATCTTTTCTCATCCTGAACGGTTGAAGAACGCGACCGGGCCGCCGTCGGCCGGCAAGCCGGATGGCCCACGTCGTCGTTCCGGAGCGGGGTTTAGCACTCGCCTAAGTAGAGTGCCAGCTCTTTCGGCGTTGGCAGCCATGCAGCGCTGTCTGCGGCTGGCCCGCGGCGGACGCGGCGCCAGGAACCCCACCCTACCCAGTGCGTAGCGTGATCTTACGGGCGTGCGACGTCCGTACGGGGAGAGAACACATGGGTCTTATCGACGAAGTCATCGGCAGCGTGCTGGGCGGCGGCGCAGGGTCGCCGATGCAATCTGTGCTGACCGGGCTGCTCGGGGGCGGCCACGCCCAGACCGGGTTCAGCGGACAGGCTGCGGGTGCGACGGGCGGCGGGCTGCAGGGCCTGATCGGACAGTTCGAACAGGCCGGCCTCGGCCATATCGCGCAGTCCTGGGTGGGCAACGGGCCAAACCAGCCGGTCTCGCCGGACCAGCTGCAATCGGTGTTCGGCCAGGACCGCGTGCAGACCATGGCGAGCCAGGCGGGCATGCAGCCGCAGGACTTCCTCTCGCAACTGAGCCAGCATCTGCCGAAAGCCGTCGATGGCATGACGCAGGGCGGAGCGGTGCCGAACGAAGGCACGGTCTCGGTCTGATGCACGCCGCCGCACGCCTGACGGCCGCCTGCCTCGTGGCGGCCACGGCCTGGCCGTCGGGCGCTCTGGCGGACAACGCGATGGGCTACCGCCTGCTGACCCCGCAGGAGGCCGCAAGCCTGCCGCAGAACGGCGGCGCGCTCGGCCTTGACCTGCAGGGGGCGGAGATGATCAGCGAGCCCGGCATGACCTTCGAGATCATGCGGGTCAAGGCGGTTCATCCGCGGTCCGCCGGTGCCCGCGCCGGGTTTCGCGCGGGAGACGAGCTGATTTCGGTCAACGGCCGGGTGTTTCCCAGCCTGGCGGTGTTCGCGGCCTTCGTGCATGCGCTGCCGCCCGGCCAGCCGGCGAGCGTGGATTACATCCCGGCAGGCGGTGGCCCGGCGCAAGCGCAGCGCGTCAAGCTGGTGCCGAGCGAGGCAGCGCCGGCACGGTCTGCAGGCATGTCGACCCGGGAAAAGGTGGCGATCGGGGTTGGCGCGGCCGCCCTGTTCGGGTGTTACGAGAGGGGTTGCTTCCGGCACCGCCAGCCGGCAATGCAGGACCCGCCGCAACGCTCCCAGTAGCGGGGCGTGGGCGGTTCAGCGCCGCGCCGTCGGACCCCTATCCAGCACGCTGAGCCACAACGGTGCCGCCAACAGCAGGACACAGGCGTTCCAGGCGAGGGACTGCCCATTGAGCGCGCCCTCCTGCACGGCGCTCGCCACCGCGCCGATCGTCAGCGCCGCCGCCAGCAGCACCTCCTCGCGCCGCCCGGTGCCGCGGGGCAGGTCGCCCTGCGCGGCGCGCGCGGCGATGACAACCAGCGGGACGGCGTAGCTGGCGATCGGGAAAATGCGGTAGCGCGGGTCGAAGACCAGCAGGATCTGGTCCACCGCGGCGGCCCACAGGAAGACGAACAGCAGATCCTCGAACAGGCCGGGCCAGGCCGGGCGCCGTCCGCGCAGCAGGTTGATGACCCGCCACGTGGCCTGCGCGCCGGTGCGATACGGCGCCGGGCGCACCGCCCCGGACAGACGCAGCATCATCAGCGCCGCCAGCAACGCCTGGCCCGCCAGGTTGGCGATCGCCGCCAGCCGCACATGCAGGTCGTACAGCACCGGCCCGGCATCGGCCTGCGCCACGCCGAGAGCGGCACCCAGCGTCATCGCGAGCAAGGTCGCCTGCAGGGGAAACGGCGGTCGTCCCTGCAGACCCATCGCCGTCAGCAGCAGCCCGCATGCGATGGAGAGGGCCGCGTGCCAGCGCCAGAGCGGGTCCTCGCTCAACGGCCCGGACGGCGGGATCTTCTCGGCGCGATCCGCGGTGAACAGGCCCCAGTTGGCGCCCATCACGCCCTCGTTCTGGTATTTCCAGTTCTGGTCGAAGGCTTCGATGAAGTTGTAGTCGAAATGCTTGCTGGCGGCGAGCGTGATGAAGCCGCGCAGGAAGCGCGCCTGGTTGATCCGGCTCGGCACCGCGTCGCGCCGCTGGCGGCCGCGGCTGGGCCAGCCGGCCTCGCCGATGGCGACACGCTTGCCCGGGAACAGCGACGCGAAATGGTCGTAGACGCGGCCCACGGCGGCGACCGCATGGTCGATGCCGGTCGGCACGTCCTCCCAATAGGGCAGCAGGTGAATGAGCACGATGTCCACATGCGGGGCCACCTGAGGGAACTGGTCCCAGAAATCCGACACGTCGGCATAGGCGACGGGCTGGTGCACGGCGGCGCGTACGTGGTCGATGTCGGCGATCAGCTCGGCGGGCGGCAGGTCGCGGCGCAGCAGCACCTCGTTGCCCACTACCAGGCGCTCGATCGTGTCCGGGTAGCGGTGCGCCAGCTCGATGGCGTGCGCCATTTCCAGCGCGTTCTTCGCCCGGTCGCCGCCAAGCCAGATCCCTTGCCACAGTTTCAGGCCGTGCCGCTGCGCGATGGCGGCGATGTCGTACGATCCCTCGATGGCGGCGTAGGTGCGGATCGCCCGCGTGATCGGGGCGAGCAGCGACAGATCCTGGTCCACTTCGGCCGGCGTCGGGAAGCGGTCGGTCAGGGGTGACTGGCCCATCCGGTAGCCCTCGTAGGACAGGCTGTTGAACTTCTCCGTTCGGGCCGACGGGTCCGGGTTCTGGGCGCGGTTGGGCCACCACCAGGCCAGCGCGATCAGCACCGAGAGGAACAAGACCAGCAGCGGGACGATCAACCGCGAGTTCGGGCGTTGCATAGGGCCGGGTTACCCGAACCGCTCCACGACCGAAAGGCACGCCCATGTCGACAGACGGACTGACCGACGACGACCTACGCGCAATCCTCGCCGCCACACGCCGCATCGCCGTGGTCGGCGCCAGCAACAAGCCGGCGCGGCCGAGCCATGGCGTGATGGCATCCCTCCTGGCGCATGGCTACGACGTGGTGCCGGTGAACCCCGGCCTGGCCGGCCAGCTCATCCACGGGCGGGCCGTCGTGGCGCGGCTGCAAGACGCGGCCCCGCTCGACATGGTCGATGTGTTCCGCGCGCCCGACAGCGTGGGGCCGGTGGTGGACGAGGCGATCGCGCTCCGTGCCAAGGTCGTGTGGATGCAGCTGGGCGTGATCGACGAGGCCGCCGCCGCCCGCGCCAGGTCGGCCGGGCTGCGGGTGGTGATGGACCGCTGCCCGCGGATCGAGTTCGCCCGGCTCGGCATCTCCCCTGCCCCGGCAAGGCCCGGCAGTACGCCGCCTGCTTGAACGGCGCTGCCGGACCTGCCACGTCTTTTCCGGACCACCGCAAGGAAGGCTCGACCATGACACCCGACGAACGCGACATCATCGGCCGCTTCATCGCGCGCGTGGGCGGCGCGCAGGGCAGTTTCGGCAGCGTGCCGTCCACCCAGGTGGCATTGCCGCCGATCGACGCCGATGCCGACCGCTTCATCGCCGACCAGTTCCAGGCCTACCCGCAGGCGCGCTACCGGATCACCCAGACGGCCTTCGTGCAGGAGGTGGCGCTGGCCGAGGCGCAGAACCGCATCAAGCGGCTGGAATACGAGTTGCAACAGGCGCAGCAGCAGGCGCAGCAGGGCCAACGCTCGGGCGGGTTGTTCGGCGGCCTTTTCGGCGGCGGGCAGAGCCGGCCGCAACCCGGCTACCGTCCGCAATACGCGCCGCCGCCGCCGCAGCCCAGCTACCCGCCGGGATACCAGCCGGGCATGTTCGGCGGCGGCGGCTCGGGCTTCATGGGTTCCGCACTCGGCACCGCGGCGGGCGTCGCCGGCGGCGTTCTGGCGGCCGAGGCGATCACCAGCATGTTCAGCGGCGGCCATGGCGGCTTCGGCGGCGGTGGGTTCGGCGGCGGCGGTTTCGGCGGTGGCGGCGAGGTCGTCAACGAGACGACGGTGAACAATTACGGCCCGCAGGATGGCGGCGGCGGGACCGATCCGTGGAGCGGCGGCGGCACAGCGTCGGACGCCCCGAGTGGCGACCCCTGGTCGGGCGGCGGCGACGGCACCGGCGGCGATGCGGGCTGGAGCAATGCCGGCGACGCCGGCGCTGCCGATACCGGCGGCGGCGATGCCTGGTCGGGCGGAGGCGGCGGCGACACGGGCGGCGGCTGGGACGATTCCGGCGGCGGAGACAGCGGCAGTTTCTAGGCTGCCCCCGCGCTGAACACCGTTCCGCCCGCGCTGGTGCTCGCCAGCGCCTCGGCCGCCCGCCGATCGCTGCTGAAGGCGGCCGGTTTGCGGTTCGAGGCGGTGGCGACCGACCTGGACGAAGCCACCGTCAAGCGCGCGGCACAGGCGCGCGCTGCCCCTCCCGCCGAGGCGGCTCTGACGCTCGCGGGCCTGAAGGCCCGGGCGTTGGATCGTCCGGACGCGATGGTGATCGGCTGCGACCAGATCCTCGTCTGCGGCGATACCTGGTTCGACAAGCCGCAGACGCTGGCGGCGGCGGCGGACCAGCTGCGTGCGCTGCGCGGCCGGACGCACAGGCTGGAGACCGCGACGGTTGTCCTCTGCAACGGCGCAGAGATCTGGCGCCACCTCGCCTCCCCGTGCCTGCGCATGCGCCGGTTCACCGAGGATTTTCTGAGCGGCTACCTGGAACAGGAAGGTGCGCGCGTGCTTAGCTGCGTCGGCGCCTATCGGCTGGAAGGCCCGGGCGTGCAGCTGTTCGACGCCATCGAGGGCGAGCACAGCGCCGTGCTTGGGCTTCCCATGCTGCCACTTCTGCGCTTTCTGCGGGAATCCGGCATGATCTGTGTCTGAAACGGACGCACGGAGCGAAGCGATGGCGAAGAGCAAGGTGTTCCCGGATGCAGGCCAGGCGCTGTCGGGGCTGCTGCGGGACGGAATGACGATCATGTCCGGCGGGTTCGGCCTGTGCGGCGTGCCCAACGCGCTGATCGGCGCCATCGCGGCCTCAGGCGTGACCGGCCTGACCATCATCAGCAACAATGCCGGCACCGACGGGGCCGGTCTCGGGCTGCTGCTGGACAGCCGCCAGGTCAAGAAGATGGTCAGCAGCTACGTGGGCGAGAACAAGACGTTCATGCGCCAGTACCTCGCCGGCGAGCTGCAGATCGAGTTCAACCCGCAGGGCACGCTGGCCGAGCGCATACGCGCGGGCGGCGCCGGCATCCCCGCCTTCTTCACCCGCACCGGCGTGGGCACGCTGATCGCCGAGGGCAAGGAGGAACGGGCCTTCGGCGAGGTCCGCACCATCATGGAGACCGGCCTGGTGGCGGACCTGTCCATCGTGCACGCGTGGCGCGGCGACACCGAGGGCAACCTCGTCTACCGGATGACCGCGCGCAACTTCAACCCGCCGATGGCGACCGCAGGCCGCGTGACGGTGGCCGAGGTGGAGGAGCTGGTGCAGCCCGGCACGCTCGACCCCGACCACATCGTGACGCCGGGCATCTTCGTGAGCCGCCTGATCGCGCTGCCCCCCTACGAAAAGGGCATCGAGCAGCGCACCACCCGCCCACGCCTCGCAGCAGCAGGAGCCTGAACGCCATGCCCTGGACCAGAGACCAGATGGCCGCCCGGGCGGCGCGCGAGCTGCAGGACGGGTTCTACGTCAACCTCGGCATCGGCATCCCGACGCTGGTGGCCAACCACATCCCCGCCGGCATGCACGTGGTGCTGCAGAGCGAAAACGGCATGCTGGGCATCGGCCCCTTCCCGTTCGAGGGCGAGGAGGATGCCGACCTGGTCAATGCCGGCAAGCAGACCGTCTCCAGGCTGCCGGAAACCAGCTTCTTCGACAGCGCGCAGAGCTTCGGCATGATACGCGGCGGCCACATCCAGCTGGCCGTGCTGGGCGCCCTGCAGGTGGCGGAAAACGGCGACCTGGCGAACTGGATGGTGCCCGGCCGCATGGTCAAGGGCATGGGCGGTGCTATGGACCTGGTGGCCGGGGTGCAGCGCGTGGTGGTGGTGATGGAACACACCAGCAAGGGCGAGCCCAAGATCCTGCCCGCCTGCACGCTGCCGCTGACCGGCGCCGGTGTCGTGGACCTGATCGTCACCGACCTCTGCGTGTTCGACGTCGCCCGCCCCGGCCTGACGCTCGTGGACCTCGCACCGGGCGTGACGGTCCAGGACGTGCGATCCGCCACCGAGGCCGGCTTCACTGTGCACCCGAACCTGCAAGCCGCATCGCCCGCCTGACCGGCGCCGCTCAGGCGGGGAACCGCCCACCCTTGCAACCGGGTAAGCCGACTTGTATAGCGCGCTCCCGCGACCGGGGCCGTAGCTCAGTTGGGAGAGCGCCTGAATGGCATTCAGGAGGTCAGGGGTTCGATTCCCCTCGGCTCCACCACTATTCCCTTGTTCTGCACTGCGAACTTTCCATCCATGCAGGTTCGTCGGCTTCCCTCGGCCGAACGTGTCCGTCCAGTGTCCGGGACGGAGGGTTTGGGATGCCGCATGCCGGCACGATCCGGAACACGCAACGAGGCAGTATCGCGAGGCATCCATAGTCGGTCGACGGCGCCGTACGATGTGCCGCGGGCACCCATGAGCAGGTCCGGGTCGGCAGACTGCCGAGAGACGGATCGCCGAGGCTCGGCGCGATCGTTGTCGAGCGACGAGGATTTCCACGCGACCTGACCAACCGGCGGGCGCGCGCACCCCCGCCGTAGCAATCGACTGGCGCCGCGAGCGTTCAGCGCCGGCGCGCCCCCTCCCATGAAGTCCCGAACCGGCTCGTATTGCCCCACCCGCTACGGAGCATGCCGGTCGGGTCGTCGTGACGAATCACCGTCGTCCATCGCCAGGGATGCGGTCGAACAAACCAGGCTGCATCAAGCGCTCCCTTTCGACGCAAAACAGGTGGCGCTTGCCAGCACCAATCACGTAGAGCATAGTGGCTGAGTTGAGGCCATATTAAAATTATGACGCCAGTGCTTACGGTCACAGATCTCTCGGCTGAGCAAGTGAAGGCTGGCCGCGCGCTGTTGGCCTGGTCGCAACGGGAGTTGGCGTCCCGGGCCAGGGTGTCCGTCTCCACGATCGCCGACTTCGAGAGGGGATCGCGCACGCCGGTGGCGAACAATGCCCGGGCGATCCGGGACACATTGGAGGGGAACGGCCTGAAATTCCTCGCCGGTGGGGTCGTCGACCGGGCATTGTTGCCGGAACCGCCTCGGATCCGGCCCGGCTCCTTGATGAGATGGGTGAACGCTACCGACCTGGCCCAGTGGGGGCAGCGCCGTGACGGCGGCCAGGACAGGATGCCCGAACTGCTCCGGAAGCTAATCTTCGCATCCGTCGGGCCGAGAGCCAGGATGACGTTCCCGTCGGGCGACAGCGTGCAACAACCCGGTTGGGACGGTTACTGCGTCGCGGATAGTGAGACCCAGTACGTCCCGGGGGGACCATCGGCCTGGGAGATCGGCGCCCAACGCCACGCCATACGCCAGAAGGCGGAGGACGACTTCGTGAAGCGCTCCGTCAGGCCGCTCAACGTCACGCCTGCGAAAACGACCTTCGTGTTCGCGACGCCGCAGCGCTTCCCGGGCAAGGAAGCCTGGTGCGCGGAGAAGAAGTCGATCGGGTCGTGGCGGGACGTTCGTGTCGTCGATGCCGACGACCTGGTCCATTGGCTCGAGACATGTCCGGCGGTGGCGCAGTGGATGGCCGTGCTGGTCGGCCGCCGCCCGGAGGGTTTGCGCGGTCTCGCGGAGCTCTGGGACGAGTGGCGCCGCGCCACGCGCATCCCCCTCACGGCCGATTTAATGCTCACCGGTCGTGACGAGGACGCGGCATCGATCCACCGGTGGTTAGCCGAGCCCGCCTCGTCATTGGCGATCCAGGGCGACTCGGTGGACGAGGCGAGCGCCTTCCTGTGGGCCGCGCTCGATCCGCTGCCGCCCAATTACCGCATGGCGCACGAGAGCCGCTGCCTCATCGCTTCCGACGCCGACACCGCCCGTGAGCTCATAGGCATCGGTACGCCGCTCATCGTGGTGTCGCACGTGGCGGATGCCGGCCTCGTCCAACGGTTGGTCGCCGATGGCCATCACGTCTACTCGGCACAGGCGTTCGGGACGATGGTCCCGGTGGGCGTGCGGCAACTCGCACGACCATGGCGCAACGAGCTCCGGACGGCGCTCGTCGCCATGGGCGTCGCAGATCCGGAAGCGCATCGCCTCGCGAAGGATTCCGGGCGAAGCCTGACCGTGCTCCGGCGGCTGATGCCCTCGGCCCCGATCCACCTTCCGTCCTGGGCGGATCATCCCACGCCGGAACTGCTTGCGGCTATGCTGGCCGGCGGTTGGAACGAGGCTTCGGCTGCCGACCGCGAGATCATCTCGGCGCTGGCCGGAAAGCCCTACGACCAGTTCGAGGCGGCGGTCGCTCCCTTCACGGCCTCGCCCGAGGCACCCCTGCTGCGGTCGGGCCGGATCTGGAAGCTCACGTCGCTGCGGGATTCCTGGACGGTCCTGGCCCCGAAGTTGACCACCGCGCAAGTGGAGCGCCTCGAGGCTGCGTTCGATCGCGTGTTGTCGAGGCGTGATCCAGGATTCGACGCCACAGGCCGGGAAGCCTGGTTCGGTCGCGAGAACGACTTCGGCGTGGAGGTTTCCCAGGAACTCCGTAGAGGGCTGACGGAAGCGATCATCGCCCTCGGCGTCTATCCCACCTCGGCGGGGGGCGTGAGCGACTGCGCACGCCGGGCCGACGAGGCGGTGCGGCGATTGTTGGGCGGGGCCGACGCGGCGCTCTGGTGGTCGCTCTCCAACGACCTGCGGCGTCTGGCGGAAGCTTCACCCCGGGCGTTCCTGGAGGCCGTCGACGGCGCGCTCGAGAGTGACTCGGCACCCATCATGTCGCTCTTCCGGTCGGACGAGGGTCTCACGCTGCCGACGGAGTACCTGTCAGGCCTCCTCTGGTCGTTGGAGATGCTAGCGCGCAGTCCCGATTACCTCGCCGGGGCCGCGCTGCTGCTCGCGAAGCTAGACGATGTCGATCCGGGCGGCCGCTGGGGCAATCGACCCGGCGCATCCTTGCGACGCATCTTCGTCTCCTGGTTGCCCCAAACCTATGCCGGCCTGGAACAACGACTGAAGGTCATCGACGCGATAACCCGGGCGTTCCCGCAGGTGGGTTGGCGGCTCCTGGTGGCGCTCGCCCCCCGCATCCACGATACATCCGACTTCTCGCCACACCCCGACTGGCGCGATTTCGCCCCCGAAGAGCCCGAGGTCGTCACGGACAGCACCGCCCGGGAGGCAGGCAGCGCGATCGGGCATCGACTGCTCGCCAACGTGGGAAGTGATCCGGGTCGCTGGTCGTCGATATTCCAGCATTGGCCCGCCTTCGGCGCCGAGTGGCGCGGGGAAGCGATCGCACGACTCGGCGCCGTGACGGAACGGCTCACGGACGCCGCCGAGCGCGAGCGCATGCGGGATGAACTCCGCAAGTTCATGGGGAGGCATCACGCGTCAGAAGCATCGCCCTGGGCCTTGCGCGACGATGAACTCTCCCCGCTCAACGACATTTTCGAGGGTTTGCGGCCGGAGGGCCTCGAGGAGGAGGTGGCCTGGCTGTTCCGGCACAATGGCGGCTTCCTCCGGCCGGCGGCCTCTTGGCAGGAGGCGGAAGCCGAGGAGAACAGGATCCAGGCCGACGCGGCCACGAGGCTCCTGTCCGCGCTGGACGCCGACGCATTACTGGCCTTCGCAAGGAGCATCACCAAGCGCTACCAGCTGGGCCGCGCGATGGCGTTCGCGAAGATCGACGAGACGGCGAAGGACGCTGTGCTCCGAACCGGCTTGCAATCATCGAACGAGGCGGACGTCGAACTCGCCGTCAACCTGATGCACTGCCTGGCCGACGGCCGCCCTTCATGGTTGCAGTCGCTCTGGTCGACTGCTCGCGCGGAGGCGTGGGGCGGCGACGCCCTGGTTCGCATCGCCTGCGCATTGCCGGCGACGCCCGACACCTGGGCGACGGTCGCGGAGACCTCCCCCGGTCTGGAGAATGCTTACTGGAGGTCGCTCCAGCCCCACAAGTTGGACGCGAGCGGGATGACGGAAGCCGCCGCCCACAAGCTGATCGCCGCGGGGCGCGGTCGGGATCTCGTGTCCTGGCTCGGGACCAATGTCCACTGCGACGATCTTCCGGCCGTGCTGTTCATCGATGCATTGGATTCCGCGGTCAACGCGCCTGCGGGCGATGGTAACGAAGCCACGATGTTCAGCTACCACCTAGGCCGCATACTCGACCGCCTGGAGAGTGATCCTTCGGTGGATGGCGATCGGCTGGTGCGGCTTGAATGGGTCTACTTCCAGGCGCTTCGGTATTCGCAGCGACCGCCGCGAATGCTCCACCACGCCTTGGCCCGGAACCCCGGGTTCTTCGTCGATCTGATCAAGATGACCTTCCTGCCGGCGGCGGACAGCGGCGTCGTCGAGGAACCGCCGCTCGATCTCGATCGCGTGCGCGCGCTCGCCGGGCAGGCCTATGGGGTCCTGTCCGACTGGAGGTGCGTGCCCGGTTCAGACGACACTGGGGCGATCGACGGGGCCGTGCTGGAGGATTGGGTCAAGCAGGCGCGCAGGCTGCTCGCCTCCGCCGGTCGGGGTGACGTGGGCGATCAGAAGATCGGGGAGATCCTGGCGGCGTCCCTTCGACGGCCCGATGAGCCGTGGCCGCCGCCAGCCGTCCGCGACGTCATCGAACTGACCAGGAGCCGCCATCTTGAAACCGGACTCGAGGTCGGCGTGTTCAACCAACGCGGGGTGACGGTCCGTTCGCCCCATGATGGTGGCGCGCAAGAGCTGGAGCTCGCGGAGCGATATCGTCGTGACTCGTCCGCCCTGCGTTTCGACTGGCCTCGTACGGCCGCAACCCTCGATCGAATCGCGGACGACTACGACCTGAGCGCGCGACGCGCCGACCAGCGCGCTGAACAACAGGACTGGTCATGAACGCCCGATTGAACCCGTCCGTCCGCCGCCGGGACATTGCCTCAGGTGCCGGCAGGACCCATAGTCATCGGAATGCCAACAGCCGGAAAACCGCCGCCGCCGAAGTCCGAACGTCCGCCGGTCGTGGCGCGGTCGATCTATCGCGGCGTGCCGTTGCAGGCCACCAAGGGCCGGTCCCGCTTCACGACCCGGCAGATCACGCGTGCCGTCCTCGCGGCCGTGCTGAAGAACGCTGATGCCATCACCGGCCCCTCGAAGGGATAGCGGCGAACTTTCGGTTTTTATAAACTGTCCGTTCGACGATGACTACAAGCCGCTCCTGCGTGCCATCTGCTTCGCGACAATGGCTTGCGGATACGCGCCGAGGTGCGCCTTGGACAACAACGACAGCGGGCTGTTGCGCTTTCCCGAGATCATCAGGATGTTGGCCGCTTGCGGTCGCTCGATCCACGACGTGTCGCGGGTGCAGCTTGACCGTGCGTCCCGGTTGCCGCGGTTCAACATGCCCCTCGAATTGGGCGCGGATCTCGGCTTGCGGTTCGCTGGATCCACACGACAGCGTCGTCGCAAGAGCCTGATCCTCGACTCCGAGCCCCATCGCTACGACCAGACATTGTCGGACCTGTCGGGCATGGACATCGGGAGCCACGCGAACGATACCCAACGGATCATCGGCCTCGTGAGGGACTGGCTGAACTCGAACAGGGTGAACGATCATTCCCCGTTGCCCGGTGCCGTTGCGATCAACGCCGACCATGACGCTTACCTCCGCCTCGCGCCCGACATCATCTCGAACCTGCGCCTCGATCGCCACGACGACCTTCCTCACGGCGACTACCTGCACGTGGTGAGGATCGCCCTACCGATCATCGAGAAAGCGCGCGTGACCCCAGCGGTGAATTGAGCCAAGGCGCGGGCCAGAATCTTGGGTCATCGACTTTGACCAACGCGACGCGCTTATAGAGTGGCAGGACAAGCCCCGGTGCATCTCGCCCAGCATCGACGGGACGTGGTTCAATCCCTCATTCTCGGAGACCGGGTCAACAGCTTACGAAGCTGGGATGGCCTGCTTGCCTACAGTCGGATGGCGACAGCCACTCCCATGCTTACAGAATGACTCTCTCGAGACGTCATGACCGAAGGCGAAACGAAGGGATCCCTGCCCCAACAGGGCGCATCGGGGTCCTGCTTTTCGCGTGAGCTCGCCGCCCGCCTCATGAGCATGGCGAGCTGGGCGGCGCGCTCCTGCCTCGGTGCCTCGGCAGCGACGCACAAGGGCGAAGACTCGGCCTCGGGCGACGACGCTTTCCCAGGGTTTCGCATCCCGGGGTTGCGGACAAGACGCACGACGCAGTACCTCCTTCCCATCGAGCTGGGCGCATCAGTGATGACACGCACGACCATGGGACACGATTGATGGGCGAGCCGCGATGGATGGCGGAGGGCTACGACGGGCTGGAAGCCTCCGTTGCCGCGAGCTCGATCACGCGTGCGCCCGTCGGCGACTATTTCCAGGTCAGCAAGGCGCCGATTCCGATGGGAGCCGTCCCAATCGTCGATGACGACCGGGACACCGTCGTCGGCTATCGTCGAGTAGTCCAAGGCAACACCTGGATTTGCGACTTCGAAGGTCACCTGCTTTCCATCGAGGAGCCGGGCCTCGGCACTCCCCTCATCGATCCGCTCGACGCGATCTTCATCGTCGGGGCGATTGGCCGCATCGCGGTGCGAGGCGCGTTCCGGGCCGGGTTGGGTGTGGCCGAAGGGATCGCCGGCGAGGCCGCGGCCGGCGCCGTCAGATCCACCGTCGGCATGATGCTGCGGTTCGCGTTCCGTCGCCTCGTCCAGCGCGAGCTGCGGTTCACGGCGACTACCGCGGCCCGCATGGCCGATCCCGCGCGATACGTCCCGATCGACATCCTCAAGCTCGCCGTCCGATACGGCGCGCGCGATGCCGACCCGCAAGGGGTCGCAGGCGCCTTCCGCTATACGGTCCCGATGCTGAAGGCGGCCAAGCGCCTCGGCGATCCTCCCCGGCGCTATATCCTGCGGGTGATCGTCCGGGAGAAGGACTGGACCATCCTGCACTTCCACTACGACCGATGAGCGGGCTGCGCGTTACCCTGGCGCCGAGGGACGTGTCCGCCAGCCTGCGGGCAACCTGCTCGGACGTGAGCCTAGACGTCATCATCAACTACGCGACGCCCGGGCCAATGCCAGGCAGCGACGTCCAGCGGCGGATCGAGGCGCTCGTCTCGATGCCGCTTCCAGCGTGGCTTGTCCGTATCGGCGGACTAGAGCTGAGCTTCGCCGACGGGGTCCGCCTGTCCGCGCTGGGGCTCTATGCCGACATAGCGTCGGCGGTCGCCGAGGACCTGCCGCAGGCCCCGGATGCACCGCCCGCCTGGTTCGCGCTCCCAGAGTTCGATCCCGGCGACGAAGACGTTTTTAGCATTGACGCGTCGCCGCTCCTGTCGGTCGACCGGCAACGCGGCGCCGCGCGGGTCCGTGTGGCGGATGCGGGCGAGGATCTCCGGTCGTTCTCGCTGGCCGATGGATTGCTCGTGCGCGTGGATGCCACCGGATGCCTCATTGATCTAACAGTGCGGGGCATCGAATGGATCGGCAGCGCGCCGGTTCCCCGCCTTGCGTGAGCGACGCGTCCGCCACCCCCGCCGGTCGGCACCCACGTCGCCGATGATGACGCGCTAATGTCACCGCCCGGTGAACGCGGCGGTCACGACCCGCAACATCTTGCCGCCGGGGCCGCGATCCGCGCCGCCCGGCTCTCGGCCGGGATCGATATTCCAGCGCTCGCGGCAGTCTTGCGCCGGCGGCCGGCAACAGTGGCCGACTGGGAGGCGGGCAAGACGACGCCGTCCCTCGCGACGATTCGCGGCATCGCCGTAGCGCTCGGAATCGATGCCGCTACCCGTCAGGCAATGCCGACGCGAGCTCGCCCAGCCCGGTAGCGTTAGCCAGCCTCGCCCAGGCCCTTCCGACGGACCGCCTGGACCAAGTGGCCTTCGAGCGTTTCGTCGCAGCGGTGCTCAGCAAGCGATTTCCCGAGGCCTTGGTGAGACGGGCCGGGGAGAGCGGCCATGAACAGGGCGGCCTCGACGTCACGGTCCGTTGGCCCGACGGAACCCTGCACAGCTACCAATGCAAGCGGGTAGCGCGCTTCGGACCGGCGGACGTCGTTGCGGCCGTGGCGGCGCACGCCAGGGCAGCGGACGTCAAGCACCTCGTCCTCAGCCGAACGGCCAGCCCGCAGACGGCCGATGCGCTGGCTTCGTTCCCCGGCTGGATCATGCTGGACAGGGAGGACCTCAGCAGGATCGTTCACCTCGAGCTGTCGCATGACGATCAGGATCGTCTGGTCGACGTTTTCTTCCCGGCCATGCGCATGCCGCTGCTCGGGCGCTCGGAAGCCAGCCAATGGCTGCTCCCTTCGTCCAGCCGGAAGCCGTCATCAGCCACGGATTGCCGCTCCAGGGCCGTGAGGCAGAGGCGGCTCTGCTTCGGGAGTGCTTGGCAAATCCCAGCGATGGAACCGCGTTCCTGGTCGGACCCGGTGGAGGCGGCAAGTCTCGCTTGCTGCTGCACGTCCTGGCAGAGTTCGAATCTCGGAATCCCGGAACCACGGTGAGGTTCCTGTCTGCAGCGGGTACCGGCGGAAGACGGGCTGGGCTCGAGGCGTTGGGTCGCAGTCCGAAGGTCCTCGTCGTGGACGACGCGGATGGACACGCCCGCCTATCTCCATCTCCGGCGACGACTGGATGACCTGCGTGAGTCGCCCTCTTGGCCACCGGGCGTCTCGCCGATGGCGTTCGATCCCGAGCGACACGCCGCCGAAGTCCACGGCCTCCTGGAGCAAGCTTACGCTTGCGGAGGCGGCGTCGCGTCGTTCCAAGCCTGGTGGGCCGGCGTCCGCGACGATGCCGAGTTCGACCCCTCGCTCGTCTTCCTGGCCGTGTCCGGCGTTGGCGAGCCCCTGGGGGTGGCCCAATGCTGGACCGGCGCCTTCATCAAGGACCTGGCGGTTGCCGGGCGCTGGCGGCGACGCGGCATTGGGGAGGCGCTGTTGAGGCAAGTCTTCCACGCCTTCCGACAGCGCGGCGCCGATCACGTCGAACTCAAGGTGGAGGCCGATAACGCGGCGGCCATTCGGCTCTACGGCCGTCTCGGCATGCATCCCGTCCTGCCCTGATCGGCTGGCTCGTCGCCGTGACGGCATGACTAAAGCGATCGCGCAGTTTCAGCCATAGTGACGACAGTCGGGCGATCCTGACCTGCGGGCGTCCGATCACTGCCTCAATCCCAATGGAGGGACTATGATCGACCTGCCCGATGGACCGAAGACGCCACCCAGGCTGGAGACTGACCGGCTCGTGCTGGATGGCCATCGAGCGGATGATCTCGATGCGCTCGCCGCCATGTGGGCCGACGAGTGCGTGGTGCGTCACATCGGCGGTCGCGTGTCGACCAGGCAGGAGAGTTGGTTCCGCCTGCTGCGCTATCGCGGCCTCTGGCCTGTGCTCGGATACGGCTACTGGGCCGTGCGGGAGAAGCAGTCGGGCAGGTTCATGGGTGACGTCGGATTCGCCGATTTCCGACGCGGCGTGGAGCCGTCCATCGACGGCCGACCCGAGGCCGGTTGGGTGCTCGCCGAGTGGGCGCACGGCCGGGGTTACGCGACCGAGGCGTTGGCGGCGGCCCTGCACTGGCTGGACCGTGCGACGCCGCACCGGGAGGTCGCTAGCCTGATCGACGACGCGCACCGCGCGTCCATGCGGGTGGCCGGGAAGTGCGGCTTCGTCCGGACCGGGACCGCGAGGATCGACGCGGCGGAGTCGATCTTGCTGGTTCGGACGCGGTAGTGTCGTCAGGACACGATGGCTCAACGGAGTAGCGCGAGCAGCCCCGTCATGTCCTGCACCGTATGGGTAGCGGGGCTCGGCCGTGAATGCGGACGGTCCACGAACACGGTCGTGGGTCCGAGGTCGTTGCCGACCCGCAAGTCGTAATCCGCATAGGCCGACACGTGCCACCAGTCCGGTCCGGGCCGAACATCGAGGAGGCGGCCCATGTCATGCCAGAACTCCGGGTTCGGCTTTGCGCGTGCTCAATGGCGCGTCGTGAAGGCCAAGCTCTCTGGCAACACAGCGGCCATAGACCGATGGTAATATGATCCTTTCAGCCAGCGTCTCTGGGGCCAGACATTGGAGCAGCGGCCCAGGGAGTGTCGCATAATCCAGCGCCGATCCGATCACGCTTGACCGACACCCAAACTTACTAGACCAGTCTGTCTAATCGGAGGATCGCGCGATGAGACGCATGGTATTCCTGGCACCGGGAAAGCTCGAGTGGCGTGAGGCGCCCGATCCCGAGATCGAGGGGCCTGACGAGGCGATCGTCTCGCCGACGGTGATGGGCCGTTGCGACCTCGACGCGCTCTACCTCGCCGGTCGCGTGCCGTTGGCGGCCGGCGAGCCGATCGGGCACGAAATCATCGGCACGGTCGTGGATCTGGGCGAGACGGCTGCGCGCCGCTTCCGGATCGGCCAGACCGTCATCGTCACCGCGCAGATCGCCTGCGGCAGCTGCGGATGTTGCCTGGCGGGCCTGACCGGGCGCTGCGAGCGCGTGCCGTTCGGCGCGAGCTACGGCATGGGCCGAGCCGGCGGCTACGGCGGGGCGGTCGGCGAACGGGTCCGGGTACCGTTCGCCGGAGGCATGATGGTGCCGCTACCGTCGGGGTGCAGGCCAGAGACGATGATCGGGCTCGCTGACATGTCCGCGGACGCCTGGCGCGCCGTCGGGCCTCCGCTGGCGGCGCGTCCTGGCGGGTCGGTGCTGGTGGTGGGCGGCATGGTGCCGGTGATCGGCATCTTCGCCACCGGCTTGGCCCGCGCGCTCGGCGCCGGGCGCGTCGTCTACGTCGACGCCGATGCGAGTCGGCGCGACGCGGCGGCCGCGTACGGAGCGGACGTGGCGGAGCACGTCGAGGCCGTCGGTTCCGGCTTCGACGTGGTGGTCGACGCGGCGGGTGACGCGGCCCGGCTCGTGCTGGCCGTACGCGCCTGCGCGCCCGAGGCGATCCTGACGAGCGTTGCCCCGCCCTTCGTCCCACCGGACCTGCCGATGGCGGAGATGTACTGGAAGGGCCTGACCTACACGATTGGCCGGCCAAACTGCCGGCCGGGGTGCGAGCACGCCTTGCATGCCTGGGCGAGCAGGGGCTTCGATCCCTCGATCGTCGGCCCCAAGCTGTTCGCCTTCGACGACGCGCCCGAGGCCTGGATCGATCTGGCGATCTACGTGGCCGTGACTCGATGAGGGCGGCGACGTGGGAGAAGTTGCCCACCCGCACCCGCATCCTCGGTGCGGCCACCCGGCTGTTCCAGGCGCGCGGCTACCACGGCGTCGGCATCAACGAGATCCTCGCCGAGGCGGACGCGCCGAAAGGCTGCTTCTACCACCATTTCCCAGACGGCAAGTCGGCGCTGGCGGCCGAGGCCGTGGCCGTGCTGTGCACGGAGGTGGACCGGCTGATCCTGCATCACCGCGGCCGCGGGCTCGATGCAGGCGCCATTCTCCTCCTGGTGGCCGAGGGCATGAGCGCTTGGCTCGCCGCGTCGAAGTGGCGGGAGGGCTCGCTCGTCTCCGTCATCGCTCAGGAGGCGGTGCCGCAGGACGGGCGGCTGACCGAAGCGGTGCGCGACGCCTACGCGCGGTGGCGGTCGGCCTTCGCCGACATGCTGGCCGAGCAGGGTTGCGAACCTGGCCGGGCGACAGCACTGGGCCACCTCGCCGTTGCGGTGTTGGAAGGCGGCATGATCCTGGCCCGCGTCGACCAGTCCGTCGAGCCACTTCTGGCCGCAGTCGGCGAGGTCGGCAGACTTATGGGATCTGAACTAGATTGAGAATGCCGCCCACAGGTCCTCGTCCTGCCCGACCGGGCATCCGCACCGTCCACGAACGATCGATCGCTCGCCGCCTTACGATGTCGCATTGCTTCTCAGGAGGAGCACGTGTTTCAGAACACCAGGACGGCGCTCGCAACCATCTGGGCCGCGTTGGACGGTCTCCAGGCCTGGCCGGACCGGGTGCGCATCACCGGCAAAGGTGACCGTGGCCGAGCTGGTCGAGACCCGTGGCGTCGCCGCGACTCCTGCCGTCGACCGTCGGCTTGCATCGTTCTGGTTCGTGCGATCGATCATGCCACAGGGTTGGGAGATGGCGCCGCCCTGGGATGCCATCGCCGGCGACTACCACGCGACAGACGGCTGGGTGAAGCTCCACACCAACGCGCCGCGCCACCGCACCGCCGCATTGGCGGTGCTGGAAGCGGAGGGCACGCGCGAGGCCGTGGCGCAGGCCGTGCGCCGCTGGCGCGCCGACGACCTCGAAGCCGCCATCGTCGAACGCGGCGGCTGCGCTGCGGCCAGACGCAGCCAGGCAGACTGGGCGGCACACGACCAAAGCCGGGCGGTCTCAGCGGAGCCGCTGTTGCACTGTTCCGGGGGCACTCCCGGGCCGGCGCCTGCGTGGACCGTTCCCGCCGACCGGCCGCTGCGCGGCGTGCGCGTGCTGGACATGACGCGCGTGCTCGCCGGCCTCATCGCGACGCGCTTCCTGGCCGGCTTCGGCGCCGAGGTGCTGCGCATCGACCCGCCCGGCTGGGACGAGCCGGGCGTTGTGCCCGACGTCACGCTCGGCAAGCGCTGCGCGCGTGGACCTGCGCCTGCCCGCGGACCTGGCGACCTGGGAGAACCTGCTACGCGGAGCGGACGTGCTGGTGCACGGCTACCGCCCCGGCGCGCTGGACTGCCTCGGCCTGGACGCGGCACGCCGGGCGTCGCTGTGCCCGGGCTTGGTCGAGGTGTCGCTAGATGCCCACGGCTGGACCGGCCCGTGGCGGGCCCGGCGCGGCTTCGACAGCCTGGTGCAGATGAGCTGCGGGATCGCCGACGCCGGCATGCGCCGGGGCGGTCACGACCGCCCGACGCCGCTGCCGGTGCAGGCGCTGGATCACGCTACCGGCTACATTTTGGCGGCTGCCGCAATCCGGGCCCTGACGGAGCGGCTGCGCACTGGCGCAGGCTCGATCGTCACGACCTCCCTGGCGCGCATCGCGGCGTTGCTGACTAGCCTGCCGGAAGATCGGCCGGCACCGCTCGCGCCGCTTACGGCCGGCGATCTGTCAGAAGGGATAGAGACGACTCCGTGGGGTGCCGCGCGCCGCGTCGTGCCGCCTTGTGCGATCGAGGACGCGCCGATGCGCTGGGACCTGCCTGCGTCCGAGCTCGGCGCGGCACCTGCGTCCTGGCGCGCGTAGGCCGAGGCGTTGGCCCCGAGGGTCTCCCGTCAGCCGGAGGTCCGTGACGGTCCTGGACCGTCTACGCCGGAGATCGACGCCTTTTTGGACAGATGAAAAGTTGTGCCGGACGGCGCGCTCATCTCCACCCCGACAAGCCACCTGTTGCCGGTGAGATGGCGTGGCTCGCCGGCCATGCTTAAGGTGGCGATCACCGACGACGAACCCCTGGGCGGCGCCTTGATGGCTTGGTGGGCAGGAGTAGGGCAGCGCCGGTCATGGCCCGCGAGGGTCGCGCCCTGCTCATGGAGCGTGCCGAGGGCGACCGCTCCCTGGCACGCATGTCTCGCACCGGACGTGACGACGAGGCCTGCGCCATCCTGTGCGGCGCGGCCGCCCGTCTGCATGCGCCCAGGCCCTCGCCATCTCCCGGCTTGATCCCGCTCGCCGAGCGGTTCCGACGGCTCAAACCCGCAGCGTTAGCCCACGGTGGCGTCCTCGTCCGGTGCGCCGAGCTCGCGGCGGACGCTTTCGCAGATCAGGCCGAGCCGGCGGTGCTGCACGGTGACCTGCACCACGACAACGTGCTGGATTTGGGGAGCGCGGCTGGCTCGCTATCGATCCCGAGGGCCTGTTGGGCGAGCGCGCGTTCGACTTCGCCAACATCTTCACTAACCCCGACCTGTCCGACCCGGAGCCCGCCGTCGCGATCATCCGAGAGACGTTCGAGCGGCGGCTCGACATCGTCACCATGCAGGCCGCACTGGAACGTCCGCGCCTACTGCGGTGGATCGTCGCGTGGGCGGGGTTGTCCGCGGCATGGATGCCGGAGGACGGCGCCTCGCCGTGTATTAGCCTGTGCGTCGCCGAGTTGGGCCTCGCGTCTTTGATCTCTTGATGCTTGCTCGCTCCGTTAGCTGATTTTGTCAGCGTGAGATGCCGCTGACCTTGCATCCATCTTGGCATCAGAACACGGGCCTGCTTGGCTCGCGTCGCTTGCAACGGGTGACCGGCGGGCGCCGCTCCTTCCCAAATCGCGGCCTAACAGATCGCTCACTTGTCGAGTTCGGGATCGGCCCATAGCGTCGCGATCAGAACGTTATAGAAGAGCCGCCTTGGAATGAGTGTCGGTATTCGAAATGGATGGATCGACCTGCTCCGCAGGCGTGTCGATTTTCCTCGTGCTGCTGCATCACTTCAATATTCAATACACCTTAGACGACACCGCATTGTCACATTTGTTCGGATGGACGGTCGTGCACGCCGTCGTCCGAAACGGCAACTACGGTGTGACGATGTTCTTCGTCGTGTCCCGCTTCCTGATTACTTCGAACGCACGAACCCGCTGGGGCGACCTTGCGAACATCAACCCTGGGATCTTCTATAGACTGCGGGTCGCGCGCATCGTCCCGTGCCTGATCCTCCTGGTAGTCTTGGTCAACGTGCTCGCCGGCCTTGGCCTCACGGCGTTCCAGAACCATCCGGAGGCCGGGCCTCCGATGTCATTCTGGCTCGTGGACCTCGCGTCGCTGACGTTCTGGATGAACGTGCTCATGGCCACCAGAGCAGGCTGGGTGAACTACGTTCTGTGCGTGCTGTGGTCCTTGTCCGTCGAGGAAGTTTTCTACCTGTCCTTTCCGATCGCTTGCCTCGTTCTAAGGCGAAGGGCTTTCCTCATAGCGTTCTGGGCATTGTTCACCCTACTGGGCCCGATCTGGCGCGCATCGCACCCGGATGACGAGGCGCAGTTCCTCTACTCCTACTTCGCTTCCTTCGATGGCATCGCGATAGGCTGCTGCGCGGCCTTGCTGGCGCCGCGCATTTCGCCACGCGGCAGGTGGACCATCGTCGGAGGTTTGCTTGTCGCCCTCGCGATGGCGGCGTTGTATCTCTCCCGCCCGATAGGAGTTGCGAACGTCTATGGTGTGAGTCTGATGGCGCTTGGCACCGGGTTCCTCCTGCTGCTCGCTTGTTCCCGTCCGCATGGCTTTCGAGGCGAACGAACCGGGATCTCCACCGCGCTGGCCTGGTTCGGCCGGCTGAGCTACGAACTATATCTGTTTCACCTCATTGCCCTCGGCTTGATCCGCTCGGCGTTCCCCGAGGGAACGGCCACGGGAAACGAGAAGCTGGTGCTGCTGCTCGTCTTCCTGACATCCTCCGCCGCGCTGGCGGCTGCCGTATGTCGGACTTACTCGGAGCCGCTCAATTGCGCGATGAGGTCGTCGCTCCGTATTGGACGGGTAGCCGGAGCCTGACGGCCGCAACGAGCCGTCGAACTCCGCCAGCCGGCGCAGCGCACCGTGCCGCGCGTCCCATCGACCGTCCTCAAGATCGCTCCGGAGGTGGTCCACGTAGCGGGCTGGACTTCCGGCGCGACGAAGCTCCATGCCGAGCACGCCAGACGGGCACTCGCATCCAACAGGCGTTCCGGCCGGCCATAGTACGCCTCATTGAACCCGTCGGCGCAGTCCAGCGGTATCGGCACGTCCCTTACGGTGGTGCTGCCGCCGAGCGCTGCGTCGATGCGGTGCAGGGTGGGGTAGCGCCTGGCCTCCGCGGCCAGCACATCCGGCGCGTACCGGTCAAACCAGAAGCGTCGCACGAGGCCGGGGTCGACGCCTACGGGAAGCCGCCGTCGCCGGACGCCGCGGGCAAGTACGAGCTGACCGAAGCGTACGCGGGGATGGCCGCCAACGATGCCGCGTTGCAACTCTCCCGGGCCGGCATAAGGCTGGCCGAGCTGCTGAACTGCGCCCTGGGCTTGGATCATTGACGTACGCCGCCCAGCCACTCGAAGGAGGATGCTGCCTGACTTGGCCGCGCTGGCACCCGGCGCCTCCAGGACGGCGTCGAACGCTTCCCGGACCGGCGGCCCGCCGCCGCCGCCGGAACGGCCCGCGTCCGTCGGCGGGCTTGCTGACCATTGCGTGGATGACGCAGGGGATTGCGTAAGGCCGGTGCATTCGCCCGCGGCCGTCGGCATCGGTCCTCTCCCGTTCGCCTCCGTGGGATACGCACGCCGCGGACCGCGGGTGGGACGGGGATCCTGGGGATGCCTAGTTGAGCCGACTCGTCTCGGAGATGCGCAACGGCGGCAACCCAGGCGGCGGGGTGACTACCCCGCCCGTGCCCACCGCCCGCGCCAGGTCGCCCGGAACCGGCAGCACGAGGCCGAGTTGGGTGAACGCGGCATGGCACGCGCCGCTGCCCGGCAAGCCCAACCGCACCGAGATGCCCGTGCCCGTCCTGCCGACGACGGCGAAGCTCGTCAGGACGTCCTCTGGCACGTCATGGCAGTGCGCCCCGCCCGCCGACGCCGGCCCGATGGCGTTCCCCGCCTGGTCGCGCCAGGACGTCAGCAGATCGTCGAGGTCGCGCGGCGGGTGAGGGAGATCCCCCAGCACGACCTTGTCGCGGGAGAGAGCGTCGGCTATCGCCTGCGCGGGGGCTATCTGGTCCAGCGATCGTATGCGGCCCCGCTCGTCGGCGCCGATCGCAGCGCCGAATTGGTCCGATGGGTCGAAGCCGTCCTTGGGCGGCGCCGACAGGTCGATGGTCCAGAAGCGCACGCGCTCGCTAGGGTGAGCAGAGGGCCTGAAGTCGTCGAAGGCGTCGTCCCGCAGGGCCAGCAGCGGACCGAACAGCGACACGACGGAGACCCTCCTCTCCCGCTCGAGCGTGCCCGCGGCGCTCGTCTCCTGGCGCATCGACTGGTCGAGCTGGGCCGCCGCGAACGACCGCATGGAGAAGACCCGCTTGCCGTCGGCCACCCGCGTGGCCGTGATGTCGTCCGCCGTCCAGTCGACGCGCCAGCCCTGGTCGTGACCCGACCAGATGGATAACCGCTGTGCCGTCGCGGGGCCGGCGGCGAGGATCAGGAGCACGGCGGCGAGGGTGGGTGCGCGCATCGACGTCATGTCAATCCACCATGGTCTGGAGGATGCAGAGCTTCAGGAGCACCTCCATCTCCACGGCCTTCTTCGCAATCGGCGCGAAGCTTCCGGTGTCGTAGGAGTTCACGCACAGGCGGGCGTGATAGTAGTCGCACTGCCCGGCGACGATGAAGTCGCCCAGCTTCGCCGGGATGCGGTAGCCGTGGGCCGTCCTCATGGCGTGCGGGTACCCGGGCGGGGGCGCCTGGACGTAGTGCGAGCCGAACAGGCCCTCCCGTACGCCGATGGACATGATTCGATAGGCCATCGGCGGGTCCATCGCCCTGTCCGGGTTCTGCTCAAGCAACTCGCCGAGCGCGAGCCGTTGGACCATCTGCTTGTAGTTGTCATACCAGGTCAGCTGCACGTAGCCCCGACCGTAGTAGACGTTGCTGAATGGCCGGCCCGCCTCGTCCGTGAACGGCCTCGGTCTCCCGTATTTGCGCCCTGCGCCCAGGCCGCCCTCGCGGACCGGCAGGAACGTGTGCGCGGTCTCCCACCAGCAGGTCGCCAGGAAGTAGGCGAACCAGCGCAGGTCCTGAATTCGTTAGTCGTTCGCGACGAAGACGAAGAATTGCACGAGCCCGGACGGCACGGCGCCGAACTGCCGGCCGTATAGGCAGGTGAACTGCCCGACGCGGCCGGCCTGCATGTCGACGTCGTTCGGCGCCATCGTGCGGATCGCCTCGATGGGGATCTGGCCCGCTCCCCGTGACGAGGATAGCTGCCGGGATGCGGCGTCCTTGGGCTTGATGAGGCCGCTGGGATCGCCCTGGTCGAGCGCGCGTGTCTGGAAGTCGACGATACCGGTGAGCAGGTCCGGGCCCGCCACCCCGTCGATCGCGATATCGAACGGGTCGGGGGCGGACCGCCGCAGGAGGTACTCGACCTCGGCCACGTCGATCGGCTTGTTGCGGCCGCCCGCCCCAACCGACCCGAGAGTTGCGGCCCTTGCGCCACCGACCGCCTCCATACGCGTTGCGCATACGTTGCAAGGTACCATCCAGCCCACAATCCCGGGCGGGACCACGATGACGCGCCGTTCCGGCCGGACGGCTGGGCAGGCGCACAGGCGTCCGGTGCCGAAACATCTGTTCTGATCAGCGAGCGTTCCTGGCCCGCGGCGCCTCGATCACCTCGAGTGTTCCCGCGGCCGACGGGAGCAGCAGCGTGGTCGCCGACGCCGAGCCGTCCAGCCATCCTGCCCAGGCGCCGCGCTCCAGCACGATGGGCTGCCTGTCGTGACACGGCGTCACGTCGGGTCCGGCGTCGGCGGTGAGCAGCGCGAAGGCGTCCGCGTCGTCCGAGCCGCGGCCGCTCAGGCCGGCGAAGCAGAACCAGTCCCGGCCGGTGCGGGTGAAGCGCCAGCGCGTCTTCGGGCTCCTGGTGCCGGTGAACTCGTAGTAGTGCGAGGCGGGCACCAGGCAGTGGCCGCGCGCGAATGCCCGGCCTTCGGAGCGCATGTTGATGACTGCGCGGCCACCCGGCCGACCCGGTGCCAGGCCCCACGGCAGCTGCAGGAGCGCTGTGCCCTCCTCGGCGGCACGGATCACCGGGGCGGTGTCGGTCGGCCAGATCTCGTCGCGCGACTCCAGGTTCGGCGCCGCTTCCGGCGTCGGGAACACGAAGGGCATCGCCGCTCTTGGCGCTCCAACCGTAGCCATCACTGCGTGCCAGGCCCGACATGATCCTGCCGCCGCGCTGCCCGGATAGCTGGCCAACCAGCGCCAAGCGCCAGCGCACCACTTGCCTGTAACTCTATATAGGTAGATTGAAAGTCATGCGGCTTCGCATTCCATCCGCCCAAACGCGCGCGATCCTCGACGAGCTGCTCAGCCGTCCGTCCGAGTGGCGCTACGGGTATGATCTGGCCAAGCTGGTCGGGCTCAGTTCGGGTACGCTCTATCCCATCCTCATGCGCTTGCACGATCGCGGCCTGCTCGACGCCGAGTGGATCGCTTCCGATCGTCCTGGTCGGCCCGCGCGGCACGCCTACCGGCTCTCCGCGGCGGGAATGTCCCATGCGCGGCAACTCCGCGAAGGGCCCAGCCCGCTGGTACCTCATCGGCCGGAGGCGCTGGCATGATCGGGCGTCTTGCTGCCTGGCTGCTCGCATTGTCCGGCCGGCGCATGAGGCGGAACCGCGCGGACTGGGCCGATGCCATGCTTGCCGAGGCCGCCGCCTGTACGTCCGAACTCGACCGCCTCGGCTGGGCTTGGGGATGCTGGCTGGCGAGCCTGCGTACGGCCTTTTCGCCGGCGGGACTGGCCTACGGCGCAGCGCTGTCCGCCGGCTGCGCGCTGATGGTCGCCGTCGAATGGAGCCGGGACGAGGGCGGCGCGACGGTCTTGGTGCTGGGTCTCGTCTCTCTGCTCCTGGGTGCGCTGCGGCCGCGCCGGGCATTGTTGTCCGGCGCCCTTGTCGGCCTGGTGGTCGCCGGCGTGATCGGCTTCGAGGCCGCCAGCGGTATCCATCCCGCCTACGAGACCCGAACTCAGGACCTGGCGAGCAGCGTCTTTTGGTTGATCCTGCTCGTGCCGGCCATGCCGTCGGCGGCATTTGGCGCGATGATCGGCGGCCGTTTGCACCGCGCGGCGTCCCCGGCATGACGCGCGGAGCCGTGTCGGAGGCAGGCGGCGGCGCGCAGAGCAAGACGCCACCGGCGACGTTGATGTTCTGGGCGGTGAAGATCTGCGCCACGACGCTGGGCGAGACTGGTGGTGACGCGGTCTCGATGACCCTGAAGCTCGGCTACGCCGTGGCGTCACTGATCTTCATGGCCTTGCTCGTCGCCGCACTATCGGCGCAACTGCGCGCGCGGCGGTACCGACCAACCGCGTATTGGTCGACCGTGGTGGCGAGCACGACGGTGGGCACGGTCATGTCGGACTTCATCGACCGGACCCTGCACGCCGGCTACGTGCTGTCGTCCGCCATGCTGCTGGCGCTCGTGGTCGTGTTGCTGCTGACCTGGCGCGCGGCCACGGGCAGGATCTCCGCCGACCGCGTGGCTTCGGGACGGGATGAGGTCTTCTACTGGTCGGTCATCCTGGCCTCGAACACGCTTGGCACCGCGCTCGGCGACTTCGCGGCGGACCGGACGGGCCTCGGGCTGGGCTTTGGACACGGCGCTCTGCTGTTCGGCGCCGCTATCGTCCTCGTCGCCGTGCTGCACCGGCTGCGCGTCCTGCCGCAGGCGATCCTGTTCTGGGCCGCCTACGTCCTGCCCCGGCCGCTGGGCGCGACGCTCGGCGACAGCCTCACCAAATCGCACGTACAAGGCGGGTTGGCCTTCGGGCGCGGCACGACCTCCCTCGCGATCGGCGCCGCCATGGTCCTGCTGATCGCCGCCTCGCCGAGCCTCCGCGCTCCCTCGGCACACACTTGACAGGACGGGACGGACCGCATGCAGACGAGGCACCGCCCCTGGATCGACCGGCGCTACTGGTCGGGCATCATCTTCGCCAGCATATTCGGCACCAACCTGGGGGATCTCTACGCGCACGACAGCCGGCTGGGCCTGGGTCTCGGGCTGCTTGTGCTCGTGGTCCTGTTCTCCGTCGACTACTGGGTCGAGACGAAGGACCGCGCGCCACGCGAGATCTACTACTGGCTGGCGATCATCGTCATCAGGACCGGCGCCACCAACATCGCCGACTACCTGGCTTACCGCGTCGGCATCGCGGGCCCGCTGCTGGTTTCAGGGCTAGCCGCGATCATCGCGATGCTGGCGTGGCTCGGCAGGGCGGGCAGGACATCGTCGGTGGCCGATCCGGCCACGCCCGTGCTGGCCGAGACGGCACTCGCCTACTGGGCGGCGATGCTCGCCGCGGGCGTGTTCGGCACGGTCGCCGGTGATCTCTGCTCGCACCTCTTCGGCCAGGGTCCGTCCTCACTCGCGCTGGGTTCGGCGTTCGTGATGCTGCTCGCCGCCGCCGGAGAGCGGGCCGCGACGCACGTGGCGGTGTATTGGTGCGTCGTTGCGGTCGCACGCACCTCGGGAACCTGCATCGGCGACTGGCTCGCGGAGAACCGGATGCTGCATCTTGGCCTGCCGCTCTCGACCCTGCTGACCGGCCTGGCCTTTGTCGCCATCCTCGTCCTGTGGCGCGGCACCCCCCGTGACGCGCGCGCGTTTGCCTGACGCCGGAAAGGATCACGGGACCGCGTGGCGGTTCGGTCGTTGGCTCGCCTGCTCGATCGGCTTGCTGGCGGCCGGGCCGGCCCTGGCCGGACCGCCCTACGTGACCGACGATCCAGAGCCGACACGAACCGGCGGCTGGGAGAACTACGTCTATGCTTCCGGCACGACCGTTTCTGGCAACACAGGCGGACAAGCCGGCCTGGAGCTCAACTACGGTGCGGCACCCGGCCTGCAGGTGACCCTCAACCTTCCCGTGGGTTACGCGTCGTCCGAAGGGCTGCGCGGCGGCACCGGCGACCTGGGCGCCGCCGCCAAGTACCGCTTCCTGCACGCCGGGGACGGCGGGTGGCTGCCGGATGCCGCCGTGTTCCCCGCCATCACCCTGCCCACCGCCGGCAATGGCCTGGGCACGGGACACGCCACCCTGTTCCTGCCACTGTGGCTCGAGAAGGATCGCGGCCGGTGGTCGACCTTCGCCGGCGGCGGCTACGTCCTCAACCCCGGGGGAGGCCAGCGCAACCATGCCGTGGCAGGCTGGGCGGTGACGCGGAGCGTGGGCGAACGCCTGAACCTGGGCGTGGAGGTCTACCACCAGACGCGCACGGCGGCGGATGGCGCGGCAGTTACCAACCTTGGCCTGGGGGTGGTCTATCAGGCGACAAGGCACTGGGCGCTGATGGCCTCCGGCGGACCAGGCTTGGAGCGGCCGGCACGTGCCGGCACGTCGGCTTTCTACCTGAGCCTGCAGTTCACGAACTGAAGACCCGAGGCCACCACGTGATCGTCGGCCGCGCGTGACGGAGCCGGGCGGTGAGCCGCCCGGCGCGACGCCTATTTGAAGACGCTGGGCAGCACCGGCGTGCCCTCCGCTCGCACGCCATTCAGGGCGGCGGGGTTGAGCCCCAATGCGGTCAGGATCGTGGGCGCGATCTGGGTCGTGTAGGTCAACGTCTCGACGATCTCCTGCTTGATGCCAGGGGCAGAGACGAGCAGCGCCACGTTGCGGTCGTCGTCCGAGAAGCCGCCGTGTTCGGCGAGCTTGCTGCCGCCGGTGCAGATCACCCCGTGATCCGTGACCGCAATGAAGTCCGGCACGCGGGTGTTGTGGTAGGGATCGCCGTAGAGCGGGGTCAACGAGGTGCGGTCCAGCAGCTGCAGGATGTGCAAGCTGGAGGCGTTCGCCTTGAGGTACCTCTCGGCCGCAGCGTAGTTCGAGCGCTGCAGGTCCGGCTCCAGCCAGATCAGCGCCTCGTCGTCGCAGATCTCGAAGCCGTGCGTGCCGTAGCCGGGGGTGGACTGGAACGGCGAGTCGCTGATCGCCACGCGGTCGCGCACGTCGATCGGTGATTGGCCGTGCTTGGCGCTGACGATGATCAGGGTTGACGCGTCGAGGCCTTGTACGGCCAGCGCGCTGCGCATGCGGCCGAGCGACTCGTCGACGAACGCCAGCTGCACGGTGAGCGCGGTGCCGGGCGTGGCGTTGCTGTCGAGATAGCCGCCCGTGAGCGCCGGCGTCTGGTAATCCGCGCCGCCCGCCTTGGCGAGCTTCTGGCCGACGCTGACCGCCTGGAAGTTCATGCCGAAGATGGCAGGCGCAGCGGCGAGCTTGCTGGCGCCGGTGCTGGAGTACCCGGCGATCCAATTGAGCACGGCGCGGACCTTGATAGCGTCGTAGGTCCGCACGCCCCTGTAGCTCTTGGTGTAGTCGTCGCCCCGCTGGGCGCCCCGGTCGAGCGTGTCCTGGGAGTTGATCTCGGGTGCGAACAGGTCGTCCACGCCGTGGCCAGACGGGCCGTTTAGGTATTCGTAGGCCGGGTGCTTGTCCGACCAGGCGGTGTACAGGCCGGCCGCCTTCATGACCTCGAACACCGTGTTGGTGCGCACGTATTCGTGCGGGTAGACAGGCACGCATTTCCCGGCCGACAGGCGGCGCTGCATGTTGTCCGTGTCGAGCTGGGTCTCCACCTTGCCGAGGGTGCCGCCGCCGGTCAGGTCGGCGACCAGCCCGGTCGCAAAGTCATACGTTTTATCGAGCTCTTCGAAATTCGTCACCTCGGTGCCGGGGGTGCCGGTGCACCCGGGGTCGGCCACGCCCTGGCTGACGTAGGAGTTCACCGACGGGTACTCCTTGCGGTCGTAGCTGTCGTCGTAGAACAGGCCGGCGGTTTTGGGCGAGGCACCGGTGAACTGCGCCAGCAGGCCCGGGTAGCTGTCGGACGGCGCAGTGGTGAACGCGTTCGGGTAGACGATGCCCTGGCGGGCCAGCCTCGCGAAGTTGCTGTCGGGGTGGGCCTGCACGTAGTTGGCCAGATCGATCGCGTGCATGCCGTCGACGCTGATGACGAGCACGTGCTGATACGTCGGCGCGGGCGCGGCGTAGGCTCGGCCAGCAGCCGTGGCGATTGTCGCGAGCAAGGCAAAGCGTAGCGATCGCATGGTTGTTCCCGGCCTATGTGTTCGGACTCCTGCCTAGCGGCCGCGAAGAAACCATGCGATGGCAGGTCCGTGACGTTGCGAGACCGTAAGTTCGGCGCGCCGTCACCATCGCCTGGTGGTCGGCCTCGTCGCAGACGAGTTCACCCAGGAGTTCTCGCCCGGCTTCCACGTGACCGTGTGGGGCTACAACGGCTCGTCGCCTGGCCCGACCATCGAGGCTATAGAGGGCGACAGGGTGCGGATCCTGGTCACCAAACGGCTGCCGGAGCCCACCTCCGTGCACTGGCACGGCGTGCTGCTGCCCTCCGGCATGTCCGAGATGGAGGGCATGTCCGCCAGCATGCCCGGACGTCGGAACACGGCGCCGATGATGGCGGGGCGCGGCCCTTACGGCACGATCGGCATGGGTGGCATGTTCAGCTTGCTCAAGGTGCGCGACACGCTGGCGGGTCATGACGACCCAGGCTGGTACGCGGCGTGACCTCGTCCGCGTCGAGCGCAACGGCAGCGCCGGGTGGCAGGTCCGCGACGCATCCCACATGGCGGCGATGACCCGCTCCTTCGTCCTGACCCGTGAGGCGGGCCTCGCCCGCCTGGCCGGCGCCGCGCCGCGCTTCGGCCGCGCCTACGCCGCTGGCCGCAGCACCGAGCACGGGCCGGACAGCGAATCCGCCACGAGCCTGCTCTCGCCCTACCTGCGCCGCCGCCTGCTTCTCGAGCAGAAGGCCGTCGAGGCGGCACTTGCACGGCACGGCCCGGGTGCCGCGCAGAAATTCGTCGAGGAGGTGTTCTGGCGCACCTACTTCAAGGGCTTCCTGGAGACGCACCCCTCCGCCTGGACCGGCTGCATCGACGCGCTGGCCGGCGAGCGGGACCGGCTGGCCGGGAACGCCGGGTTGCGGCGAGCCTACGACGAGGCGGTGTCCGGCCGCACCGGGATCGACTGCTTCGACGATTGGGCGCGCGAGCTGGTCGAGACCGGCTGGCTGCACAACCACGTCCGCATGTGGTTCGCCTCGATCTGGATCTTTACGCTGCGCCTGCCCTGGGTGCTCGGCGCCGATTTCTTCCTGCGCCACCTGTTCGACGGCGACCCGGCGAGCAACACCCTGTCCTGGCGCTGGGTCGGTGGGCTGCACACGCGCGGCCGCGCCTACGCCGCGCGGGCGGAGAACATCCGCCGGCACACCGACGGCCGCTACTCGCCCACGGGGCTGGACGAGTATCCGGTGCCGCTGCACGAGGCGGAGCCGCCCCACGCCGTCGCGCTGCCGTCCGCGGACGTGGCGCCGGACGGCGACGTCGCGCTGCTGCTGCATCTGGACGACCTGCATCCGGAGAGCCTGGATCTGGGCCACGCCCGCGTGGTGCGCATCGCCGGGCTGCTCGCCCACGCGCCCGGCGCCGCGGACGCGGTCAAGGGGGCGGACCGCGAAGCCATGGCGGACGCCCTGGCGCGTGCCGCTTCGCGGTTCGGCTGCGAGATTGTGCCGGACCTGCCTGGCTGGGACGGCGGCCTCCCCATCGTCACCGCCTGGGCGCCGGTCGGCCCGTCAGCGGACGCCTTGCCGGCGGATTGCCTACGGGTACGCCGGCCATGGGACGAGTTGGCGTGGCCGCATGCCCGGCGCGGCTACTACCAGGTCAGGACCGCCATCCCGAGCATCCTGCGCGCCGTGGGCGCGGGCTGAACCGACTGCCAGGCGCATGAGGATGTCGCGTGCGGCGGCGGCAATCCCGCACGACTGACGGCCGAGCGAATTCCGCCCCCCTCCCGCTACGCGCGAGGCCTGGCCAGCGGCGCCGCAGCCGCCATGCCGAGCGCCATGGCCGCATAGGCGACGGCGATCGCCCGCTTCGACAGCACCAACTCCCGTCCCCGCGTGAAACGCCTGGGGGTGGCGCCGTAATCCACGGCCGCGGCGATGGCGGAGACGGCGAGCGCCGCGGTAACCATACGAGCTTTGAAGGCCCCGGGGCTCGCCTCCCGCCACGCCTCGAACAGCAACGCCCAGAACACGGTGGCGGCGTGGTGCGTGGCGTAACCGACTTCGGTGTGGCGCGCGTCCACGCGCAAGGCGGCGGCCGCCTCCCGATCGCCGTTGCAGCCAGTGACTGGTCGCGTTGACGGGCCGGGCGGATTTCAGGCTCTCGGCCCGCGCCATCAACGCGAGCGCCGCTTTGGAGGTGAGGCTGGCGACGCTCCCCGTGACGAGGGCGCTCTCGCAGATCCTGGCTACGGCGGCGCGATCGGCGAACGGGTCCGGGTGCCGTTCGCCGGGGGCATGATGGTGCCGCTGCCGCCGGGGTGCAGGCCGGTGACTATGATCGGGCTGGCCGACATGCCCGGGGACGCCTGGCGCGCCGTCGGAGCTCCGCTGGCGGCGCGTCCCGGCGGGTCGGTCCTGGTGGTGGGCGGCATGGTGCCGGTGATCGGCATCTACGCCGCCGGTCTAGCCCGCGCGCTCGGCGCCGGGCGCGTCGTCTACGTCGACGCCGACGCGGGCCGGCGCGCCGCGGCCGCCGCGTATGGCCGCGCGGCGGGACGGCGAACAGCCCCAGGCGCGGCCGCAGGCGGGTTGGCTGCCCGTCATCTCGATAGGGGTGATCGTGCGGGCGGGCGCCATCGTCGGCCGGCTCGGGGCGGACGCTCGCCGTTTCGCTTTCGGGGCGCCGAGGCACCGCGAGCACCTCGAGCACCTGGCACCGGCCGCGCCGTCCGCCGACGCGCGCCGTGCACGCGCGACCACGGGGCGAACGCGGCCGCCCGGCGTAATCCCGGGGGACACGATGCCCGGCCTCCTCGGCCGGATCGCCTACTCGATCTGGGTCGAGGAGGGCAGGCTGCTGTCGCTCCGCGGCCGGGAGCCGGGCGCGGCGCAGTTGGTGCTGCCCTGCCCGGAGGTGTTCAGGGCCATGTACGCGCCGCACCGCATCCTGGCGATCGCGCTGCTCGGCGGCCCATGGTCGGGAATGACCGCCCGGCGAGTCCTCGAGGCCGAACTGACGGGAGAGGTGGACGATGGTGCAGGCGAATCGGGTTGGTCCGTGTCCACCGTGGGGGGCCTGGGCGCGGTGCATATCGCCGTGGCGGGCAATCTCTGGATCAATCGCCGGGGCCGGGCGTGCGCGGACCGGCTGCTCGTCGCGATGGGTGAGCTGGCGCCGATCGAAGGCCATTCGGCGATTGGCGGCCGGGGCGGGCAGGTCCCGCCGGCATGATCCAAGGCGTGGTCGCACATTTGGCGGGACGGGGACCGGGACCGTGGGGCCGTCCAAAGTCCGATGGCCACGCCCCGCGCTCGGACGCACCGGCAGCCGACCCGACCCGAAGCCTGAGCGGAAGCACCCGTCCTGCGTCAACCGGAACCCTCCGCGTCGCCGTTGCCCAGGGTCGGTTCGGCCGTGCCTTCCCCTTTGAACGTCGCCCCGGCCTCGCTGCCGGCGTCCAGCGCCTCGTCCAGGCTGTGGTGGAAGTGGATTACGGCCTGCAGGCCCGTGCCGTGGATGAGGTCCGGAGTCCCGCGCTGCGGCGAACTGAACCGCCTCCAAGTCCCCTCGTCCATCAGCGCGTGGGAATGCAGTTCGGCGTGGTCGTCGGCTTCCAATGCGTCGAGCCGGATGTCGTCCACGGCACGCCGAACCTCGGCTGCGGATGGCGCCCCTTCGAATACCATGACCAGGACGTCCTGGTATTCGGACACCCCCGAGTGGCTCGCGCCATGCTCGGGGTCCCACAACCATAGCTCCGCCAACCCCACCCTTGCGACCAAATACGTCCTTGACTCCATCGTCCGATCCCTGGGGAACCCGTCCCTGCCTTCCAAGGAGTCCGCCCGGGCCCGTCCCCGATCGCTGCCGACGTTCGGGGGTGCGTCCGTTGACCTCCGGTTGGCGGTCCCGCCTCGCGCTGACCGGGTGGCGGACCAAGGCGGCGCCTTGCTCCGCCATCCTGGTTCGGCGATACGCGGCCATGGGCGAGGTGTCGTGCCGGATCGCCGGGCCAGCTCCTGAAGCCGCCATGACCGGGTCGTACTTCGTCGCCCGCGCCTGCCTTCTGGCCGGCACCATCGCCGTCGAGGCAACGAGAGCGCGGACCTTCGGCAGGCACAGCCACGACACGTACGGGTTCGGCGTGATCGACGGCGGGGCGCAGCGGTCCTCCAGCGGACGCGGCCCAGTCGAGGCGGGAGCCGGCGACGTCATCACGGTCAATCCGGGGGAGGTCCATGACGGCGCTCCGATCGGCGACGGCCCGCGGACGTGGCGCATGCTGTACGCCGAGCCGGGCGTCCTGGCGGGCTAAGCGGCCTCCGACGGTGATGAAGGACTTAGCCTGTCGGCGGGATCACACCTCCCGGGGACGGCGGCATGGGCGGGCTTCGGCCGGGATCAATCGATGTCCGGCAGCTCCCATGGATCTTCATCGGTTACGTCTCGCGGCTCTCCCCGGAGAGCGATCACTCGGGCCTCGTCGGCTTTCAGCAGGGCTCCCACTCGGACGACCTCTCGGCCTTTTCCCGCCTCCGCTGCCTGGCTACCGATGCCACATCAGGCATCTCTTCGTGGGGGTAGAGCACCGCGCTCACCCTCGCCGAGAACTCGGAGAACGGCCGCCCGTAGCAGCGCGCCAGGAAGGTCGACAACGCGTAAGCGAACGCCCGCACCTGGGCGCCCTGGCCGCGGCTGTTCGGTCGGGGCAAGTGGTCGACGTCGATAAGGTCCATGTTGCGCTCCACCACCAGGTAATCGAGGATGAGCTTCAAGCGACCGACCATGTCCGCTGCTGCGTTCGGCGCATCCCCGGGTCCCAGTGCCTCGATCTCCCCTCGCTCAACCCGGACCTCGCGACGAAGAAATCATACAGCAGCGAGGCGGCCGCCAGGGCTTCCTCGTACTGGGCCGAAGTCGATGCTTCGTTCGGCAGCCCGTCGCGAAACGAGGCCAGCAACGCGCTCCGGATCACCAGTTGCAGGACCACGAGCGCGTCCACCGACGGATTCCAGCGTCCATGCTGCTCCTGCAGGTAACGCCAGGCATCCGCCGCGTCCTCGCTGGCGGCCAGGTTGTCCAGCAATTCCGCCTTCCACCTTCCCGGATTCAGCCGGCCGGTGGTCCCCCGATCGAGGATCACCTCCTGGATGCGCAGCACCGTGCCTTCCCAATTGTCGCGCGGGCGACCCTGCGGCGTGGCGCGTTGGACGGAGATGGCGGCGGCCAGCACGCCGTCGGGCTTCATCGGGATGGGTCCACGCGCGGGCGGCCGCCGCGGACGGCCTCGCCGACCTGGTTGGCGGCGGTCCGGAGGACCGGGTCGGCGAGGTGGGCGTAGCGCGCGGTGCTCGCCAGCCGCCGATGACCGAGCAGGCGGCCGACCACCGGCAGCGAGTGCGAACTGGAGGCCGCGATGGAGGCGAAGGTGTTTCGGAGGTCGTGTGGCCGGACGTCGCTGACCCACTTGCGCCGCGTCCGCCCGTTCGCGTCCACGGAGTCGACGTGACGCCCTATGCCCGCGGCCAGCGTCACGCTGCGCCAGGCGCTCCTGACGTCGGCGAGGTGGCCCGCCGCCCCTTCGCCAGGAAAGACGAAGTCGTCGGCTTCGACCGCCCGGTCCGCCGCCCGTCCTTCATCCCGCAGCGCAGCGAGAAGTGCCGTGGCGGCATTGGACAGTGGGATGGGATGCTTTTTCTTGCCCTTCATCCTCGTGGCCGGCTTGGTCCAGACGCCGGCTTCCAGGTCGAACTCGCGCCACCTCGCCCCGCAGGCCTCCATCTTGCGGGCCCCGGTCAGCAGCATGAGCCTGAGCGCGTCGGCGCCGGTCGGGTTGGGCAGTCCGTCGAGGGCGTCGCACACGCGCCCGATCTCACCTTCGCTGAGCGGGCGCTCGCGCTCCTCCTCGGGGGCCAGCTTCACGCCCGTGGCCGGGTTGTCCTGCCGGATGCCGCTCCAGCGTACCAGCGTGCTCACCAAGTTCACTATCCGGTTCGCGCGGTACGGGCGCTCGCGCGCGACGCGCTGGTGCAGGTTGGCGACGTCCTCCCTCGCCAGGTTCGCCAGCCTGATCCGGCCCAATGCGGGGACGACGTAGATGCGGCACATGGACTCGTATTCGGCCAGCGTCTTGGGCCGCAGGCCACGGCCGTACTCGCGCAGGAACCGTTCGGCCAGGTCGGCGACGGTCGGTGCGCCGCATTCGGCATGGCGTTCGGCCATGGGATCCCCGCCGACATCGACGAGCCGCTTCAGCCGCTTGGCCTCCTCGCGCGCCGCCTGGACAGGGGTTCGATTCCCCTCGGCTCCACCACAACGATCAAAGAATGGGCTACCCAGCTTGGGCGCGGCAGTCGGCACGTTAGTCGAGCCAGGCGGTGGCACGGCGGTGGGCGGCGGCATCGGCGCGGTCGTCGGCGGCTTCGTCGGCTATCTCTCCGCGGAAGCTACTACCGGCTACCTCTATGATTTTGCCGGAGGGACTGTGTTCCTGCCGATGCAGGAGGTTCCGATGCCACAGCAATGACTACTTCTATAAGAATCGTAGAAGGCGTGGCCGCACAGCGCGGATCAGAGGCTCGCCGCTCTTTGCCAATGCAGGCGGTCTGCGCGACCATCGATTGGCCGCTTTCTCCCGAGGACAGCGATGAGACAGTGGCACGCGGCGTCGTCACCGCGCTCAGCCGCGCACTGGCTGCGTGCGGCAGCGTCGCGTTTCGGTATGACGACGCACTTGCCGGTGCGACGGTCAGGCGCCCGGGGGCGCAGCGATCCATTGCAGATCGGCTGTTGGACTTTGCGGGTGTCGGCAGGGACACCTTTGGGCTGGTCACGGCATCGGACCCTGCTGTCGTGGCTGCTTTGTTCGCCTATGGCGGGTGGAGCCATGCGGCGCAGGCGGCATTGGTCTTCGACCCCGATTGCGATCCGTCACCGATCCTCGATGCTCTCGGCCTTAGTATGGATTGGCGTGGACGCAGCCTTCCTGACGGAGCGAGGCTTCTGTTTGGGCCCGGCCACGACGGCGACTTCGCAGTGGTTGCCGCAACCGACCGCTCATGGCTGGAACGCTTCACGGCCGCGCTCGCGTCAGATTAGCAAGAGGCACACGGCCATTTCTCGGCCTCCTTATCAGGGGCGCCACCCTGTGCCATAACGCCGCCATGTCCAGCGCCGATCTCGTCCGCTCGCCACAGGCCGCCCCAGACTGGACGGTGCCGCAGGACTGGTCGCGCTACACCGACACCGAGCATGCGACGTGGGACAAATTGTTCGAACGCCAGCTCGGGCTACTGCCCTCGCGCGTGGCGCCGGAGTTCATGGACGGGCTGGACGTGCTGCGCCTGTCCAAGCCCGGCATCCCGGATTTCGTGGAACTGTCGGACCGGCTGTCCAAGGCGACCGGCTGGCAGGTCGTGGCGGTCGCGGGCCTCGTGCCGGACGAGGTGTTCTTCGGCCACCTCGCCGAGCGTCGCTTCGTCGCCGGACGTTTCATCCGCACGCGGGAGCAGATGGACTACCTCGAAGAGCCGGACGTCTTCCACGACGTGTTCGGCCACGTCCCGCTGCTCGCCAACCCGGTGTTCGCGGATTACATGCAGGCCTACGGCCG
The DNA here is from genome assembly GCA_964244615.1 of uncultured Acetobacteraceae bacterium. Taxonomy (GTDB): domain Bacteria; phylum Pseudomonadota; class Alphaproteobacteria; order Acetobacterales; family Acetobacteraceae; genus BOG-908. Next base: position 5,728 of record CAXTJP010000007.1, on the reverse strand, counting down.
TGCAGGCCAGCGTGCGGCGGCGCTGGGCGCGATCGACAAGCTCGCGCGCCTGTATTGGTACACCGTGGAGTTCGGGCTGGTTCGTGCCGAAAACGGGCTGCAGCTCTACGGTGCCGGAATCATTTCGTCCTACGGCGAATCGATCTTTGCGCTGGACGATCCTTCGCCGAACCGGTTGGGCTTCGACCTTGAGCGTCTGATGCGTACACGTTACAAGATCGACGACTACCAGCAGACCTACTTCGTGATCGACAGCTTCGAAGATCTGTTGCGCCAGACGGTCGGGACGGATTTTGGCCCGCTGTACGAACGGCTGAAAGGGCAGCCGGACATCGACACGGCCAGTATCCTGCCGTCCGATCGGGTGCTCACTCGAGGTACCCAGGTGCGGTGATAAGGCAAGCGGTTCTTTTTTGAAAAAAAGAACCAAAAAACTTTTGATTATTTGGTAGGCGTTGCAGAACTCTCCGCGACAGCGCTACCAAAAGTTTTTTGCTGCTTTTTTTCAAAAAAGCAGGCCTTCCCTCCCAACCCGTCCGTAATCAATCATGCTGGCAATCATCGGCGCAGGACCGGCGGGCCTGGCAACCGCGGAAACACTGGCAACCGCGGGCCACACGGTCACGATCTACGACCAGATGCCCTCCGCCGCGCGGAAATTCCTGCTGGCCGGCCGCGGTGGGCTGAACATCACCCATGGCGAAACGCTCGCAATCTTCCTGACGCGCTACGGGGCGGCTTCCGCCTGGATCGAACCGGCGCTTGCCGCGTTTCCGCCGGACCGGCTGCGCGCCTGGTGCGAGGGGCTGGGGCAGACGGTGTTCGTCGGTACGTCCGGCCGCGTGTTCCCGACCGGGATGAAGGCGGCGCCGCTGCTGCGTGCCTGGCTGCAGCGCCTGGACCGGCTCGGCGTCCGGCTGATGCGGCGACATCGCTGGACCGGCTGGACCGGAGCGGGGCTGGCTTTCGAGGCCGAAGAGGGCGGCGTCACGGTGCAGGCCGACGCGGTGCTGCTGGCGCTCGGAGGGGCGTCGTGGCCGCGTATGGGGTCCGATGGCGGCTGGGTGCCGCTGCTGCGGGCGCAGGGCGTGGCGGTGACCGAGCTGCGTGCCAGCAATTGCGGCGTCTGCGTGGATTGGTCGCCGGTGTTCCGGGCGCGGTTCGAGGGCCAGCCGGTCAAGCGGATCGCGCTTTCGGTTCCCGGCCAGCGCGCCCGAGGCGAGATGGTGGTGACGCAGGCGGGGCTGGAAGGCAACGCGGTCTATGCACTCTCTGCACCGCTGCGGGCAGCTCTGGACCGCGACGGCGCCGCGCCGCTGACGATCGACCTGCGCCCGGATCTCGACCTGCCCGCCCTTTCGGCGCGGGTGGATGGGGCGCGGCAAGGGCGGTCCTTGTCGAACGTGCTACGCCAGCGCGCGGGGCTCTCGCCGGTCGCGATCGGGCTGGTGCAGGAGGCGCTGCATGCCGGCCAGCCGCATGCGGGCCTGGCGGCGCTGATAAAGGGGGTCACGGTGCGGGTGACCGGGATGCAGCCGATCGGGCGCGCGATCTCCTCGTCCGGCGGCATCGCGCTGGACGCGCTGGACGAGCACCTGATGCTGCGTCGATTACCGGGCGTGTTCGCCGCCGGCGAGATGCTGGACTGGGAGGCGCCGACGGGCGGCTACCTGCTGCAGGGATGTTTCTCCACCGGCGTGTTGGCGGCACGCGGGATGCAAGCGTGGCTGCGCGAGCGACAGGGCGGCCCAGCCGCGTAGCATCCCTGGTCAGGCGCGGGCGGCGATGGCGGCGCGATAGAGCGCCGCGTAGCGTTTGGCCGGTTCGGTCCAGCCGACATCCTGGCGCATGGCGTTGGCCTGCAGGCGGGCCCACTCGTCCGGCCGGGTCCACAAATCCACGGTTCGCGCCAGTGCCGCGCGCAAGCCGTCCGGCGTGACGGGGGCGAACTGCACGCCGGTGGCTACCCCGGCGGCCAGCGCGGCCGCGTTGGCGTCGATGACCGTGTCGGCCAGGCCGCCCACGCGGCTGACGACCGGCAGTGCGCCGTAGCGCAGGGCGCAGAGCTGGGTCAGTCCGCAGGGCTCGAAGCGCGAGGGCACCAGGATGGCGTCGCTGCCCGCCTGGATCAGGTGAGCGGTCGCTTCGTCATAGCCGAGTCGCACGCCGATGCGGCCAGGATGGGCAGCGGCGGCGGCCAGGAACGCGTCCTGCAGGCCAGGGTCGCCGGAACCCAGCAAGGCGAGTTGCGCGCCGTGGGCCACGAGGTCGCCAAGCACCTGCAGCAGGACGTCGAGCCCCTTCTGGTCCGACAACCGGCTGACCACGCCGAACAGCAGGCACGCATGATCCGCCTGCAGGCCGAAGCGCGCTTGCAGCGCGGCCTTGCTCGCATGGCGGCCCTCAAGACGGGCGGCGTCGAAAGCCGCGGGCAGGAACGGGTCGTGCGCGGGGTCCCAGACCCGCGTGTCGATGCCGTTGAGGATGCCGGACACCTCGGCGCCGCGGGCGCGCAGCAACCCGTCCAGCGCCATGCCGCCCTCTCGGGTGCGGATCTCGGCGGCGTAGGTGGGCGAGACGGTGGTGATGCGGTCGGCGTAGGCCAGGCCCGCCTTGAGCAGGCCGATGCCGCCGAAGAACTCCACCCCGTCGATCGTGTAGGCCTGCGGCGGCAAAGCCAGGCTGGCGAGCAGGGCGGCCGGCGCCCAGCCCTGGAAGGCGAGGTTGTGCACGGTGAACACGGTGGCCGGCCGCGGGGCGTCGCCGAGCGCCAGGTAGGCGGGGACGAGGCCGGTCTGCCAGTCATGCGCGTGCACCAACTCGGGCAGGAAGCCCGGCAGCACGCCACGTCCGATCAGCGCGCCGGCATGAGACAGGGCGGCGAAGCGGCGCGGGTTGTCGGGCCAGTCCCGGCCGTTCGCGTCGGTGTAGGGGCCGCCCGGGCGATCGTAGAGGTGCGGCGCGTCGAGCACGAACGCATCGAGCGCGCCCGCGCGGCCGGACAGGATTCGGGCGGGACCGCCGAAGAAATCCGCGTCCTGCCAGCAGACGACCGGTGCTGCGAGCTGCCCGACGATGCCGGGATAGGCGGGCAGCAGGACCTGCATCGACACGTTCTCGGCGCGCAGGGCGAGTGGCAACGCGCCGGTGACATCGGCCAGTCCGCCGGTTTTGATCAGCGGGAAAACTTCGGAGGCGACCGAGAGGGCGTGCAGGGGTTTCATGAAGGCAAGGCCTGCTTTTTTGAAAAGCAGCAAAAAACTTTTGTTCGGCTGTCGCGGAGGGTTCTGCGGCGCGCGCCTGGATAAGCAAAAGTTTTTTGGTTCTTTTTTTCAAAAAAGAACCGCTTGCCTTGCCTATCCGGCACGCAACGCATCGATCATCGGCTGCGTGATCAGGCAAATCCCCCGCGCCGAACGGCGAAAGCGCGCGGCATCGTGCTCCGGGTGCTCGCCCACCACCAGCCCCTCGGGGATGACCACGCCGCGGTCGATCACCACGCGGCTGAGGCGGGCATGACGGCCGATCTGGACGTAGGGCAGCACCACCGCGCGGTCGATCTGCGCGTAGGAATGGGCGTGCACGCCGGTGAACAGCAGCGACTGGTTGACGTTGGTGCCGGAGACGATGCAGCCGCCGGAAACCAGCGAGCTGATCGCCTGGCCGCGTCGCCCGGCCTCGTCATGGACGAACTTGGCCGGCGGCACGATCTCGCCGTAGGTCCAGATGGGCCAGTTCTGGTCGTAGAGGTCGAGGCCAGGGATGAAATCGGTGAGGTCGATGTTGGCTTCCCAGTACGCATCCAGCGTGCCCACGTCGCGCCAGTATATCTGGCTGGACGGCGTGGTGCGCACGCAGGATTTCTCGTAGTGATGCGCCACCGCGCGGCCGCCCGACACGATGGCCGGAATGATGTCGCGGCCGAAATCATGGGTGGAGGCGCCGTCGGCGGCGTCGCGCCGCAGCATGTCGACCAGGAACTTCGTCTCGAACACGTAGATGCCCATGCTGGCCAGCGACCGGCCGGGCTTGCCGGGCATGGATGGCGGGTCGGCCGGCTTTTCGAGAAAGGCGGTGATGCGGTCCTGCGCGTCCACCGCCATGACGCCGAAGCCGGTCGCCTCCTCGCGCGAGACCTCGATGCAGCCGACGGTGACGTCGGCATGCTGCTCGCAATGCTGCTGCAGCATCGGCTCGTAATCCATCTTGTACACGTGGTCGCCGGCGAGCAGCACGATGTAGCGTGGCGCGTAGCTCTCGATGATGTCGATGTTCTGGTAGACGGCGTCGGCGGTGCCTGCGTACCAGCCCTGCTCGGTGACGCGCTGGCTGGCGGGCAGGATGTCGAAGCTTTCGTTGCGTTCGGGCCTGAAGAAGTTCCAGCCGCGCTGCAGGTGGCGGATCAGGCTGTGCGCCTTGTATTGCGTGGCGACGCCGATGCGGCGGATGCCGGAGTTCAGCGCGTTGGACAGGGCGAAATCGATGATGCGGGACTTGCCGCCGAAATAGACGGCGGGCTTGGCGCGTATGTCGGTCAGTTCCATCAGGCGGGAGCCGCGGCCGCCGGCCAGAACATAGGCCATGGCGTGTCGTGCGAGGGGCGCGTGGTCCATGGCCGTCTCTGCTCCCTGTCGGGTCTTGCCCGATTGTACCGTTGTCGTCCCGGCCTGAGCTACGTCGGAACGTTCCAGATCTCCGCGGCATATTCGCGGATCGTCCGGTCCGAGGAGAACCACCCCATGCCGGCGATGTTGAGGATGCTGGTGCGCCACCAGCGCTCCTGCGTACGCCACAATGCGGCCACCTCGTCCTGCTTTGCGTTGTAGCTGTCGAAATCGGCGGTCACCATGAACCTATCGCGCGCCAGCATCGCGTCGATCAGCTCGCGGTACCGCTCCGGCTCGTCCGGCGAGAACACGCCCGAGGCGATGGCCTGGATCGCCTGGTCCAGCGCCGGTGAGGCGGCAACGGCGGCATAACCCGACATGTCGCCCTGCGTGCGAACGGCTACCTGCTCGGCGGTCATGCCGAAGATGAAGATGTTCTCGGCGCCGACATGCTGGCGGATCTCCACGTTGGCGCCGTCCAGCGTGCCGATTGTGAGCGCACCGTTCAGCGCCAGCTTCATGTTGCCGGTGCCCGACGCCTCCATGCCGGCGGTGGATATCTGTTCGGACAGGTCGGCGGCCGGGATGATCTGCTCGGCCAGGCTGACGTTGTAGTTCGGCAGGAACACGAGCTTCAGCTTCTCGCTGACGGTCGGGTCGTTGTTGATCACCTGCCCCACATCGTGGGCCAGGCGGATGATCTGCTTGGCGATGCGATAGCCGGGCGCGGCCTTGCCGGCGAAGATCTTCACCCGCGGCACCCGGTCGCTCATCGGCTGGGCGCGTATCAGGTTGTAAAGGGCGATGGTCTGCAGGATGTTGAGCAGCTGGCGCTTGTACTCGTGCATGCGCTTGATGTGCACGTCGAAGATGGCGGCCGGATCGAGCGGGATGCCGAGCCGGTCGCGCACCAGGCGGGACAGCGCGACCTTGGCCACGCGCCGCTGGTCGGCGATCGCCGCCTGCAGCCCTGGATCATCGGCATGGCGGGCGAGTTCGCAGAGCCGCATCGGGTCGGTCAGCACCGCCTCGCCCAGCGTGTCCACCAGGATACGGGTCAGGCCGGGGTTGGCGCGGTGCAGCCAGCGGCGGAAGGTGATGCCGTTGGTCTTGTTGCTGAT
>CAXTJP010000006.1:0-64438 GCA_964244615.1 uncultured Acetobacteraceae bacterium | reverse complement strand
TCCCGGTGTTCGGCATGTTCGTGCTCGTCGGCAGCAGCAACGCGGTGAACCTGACCGACGGGCTGGATGGGCTGGCGACGGTGCCGACGATCATCGTTGCCAGCGTCTTCGCGCTGATCGCCTACCTGGTCGGCAATCGCGTCTTCGCCGACTACCTGCAGCTGAACCATATCCCAGGCGTCGGCGAGCTGGCGGTGTTCTGCGCGGCCGTGGTCGGCGCCGGCATGGGTTTCCTGTGGTTCAACGCGCCGCCGGCGGCGGTGTTCATGGGCGACACCGGCAGCCTCGCACTCGGCGGTGCGCTCGGCGCCGTGGCGGTCGCCACCAAGCACGAGATCGTGCTGATGATCGCAGGCGGCCTGTTCGTGGTGGAGACGGTCAGCGTCATCGTGCAGGTGTTCTGGTTCAAGCGCACCGGGCGACGGGTGTTCCTGATGGCGCCGCTGCACCACCATTTCGAGAAGAAGGGCTGGGCCGAACCCACAATCGTGATCCGTTTCTGGATCGTCTCGATGATCCTGGCGCTCGTCAGCCTGGCGACGTTGAAGATACGATGAGCGATTTCCCGAAGACGGTCTTTGCCGGACGGCGCTACGCCGTGGTGGGTCTCGGCCACGCCGGCCTCGCCGCCTTGCGCGCGCTGACCGCGATGGGCGCCACCGTCATCGGCTGGGACGACGCGCCCTTCGCGCGCGAGGCGGCGCAGCGGCAGGATTTCATCATCCAGGACCCGAGCGCCGACATCGGCGACTACGACGCGCTGGTGCTGTCGCCGGGGATCGCGCACGCGCTGCCGGTGCCGCATCGGATCGCCGCGGCCGCCCGCCGCGCCGGACGCCCGATCCTGACGGACGCTGAGCTGCTCTATCAGGCGGTGCGCGGCAGCGGCGGCCAGGCGCGCTTCGCCGGCATCACCGGCACCAACGGGAAATCGACCACCACCGCGCTGCTCGCGCACATCCTGGCAAAGGCCGGCGTGCCGCACGCCTCGGGTGCCAACCTCGGCCCCGCCGCACTCAGCCTGCCGTTGCTGCCGGACGAGGGCGTGTACGTGCTGGAGATGTCGTCCTACATGTTGGAGCGACTCGTAACGTTACGCTTTGCTGCGGCGTGCATGCTCAACCTCAGCCCGGACCACCTGGACCGCCATGGCGACATGGACGGCTATCTCGCGGCCAAGCGTGAGATCTTCGCACGCCAGCAGCCCGGCGACGCGGCGGTCGTCGGCATCGACGACGAGACGGGCGTGCGGCTGGCGGGCACGCTGCCGCACGCAACCCGCATCTCCGGCGCGCACCGCGCCGATGTCTGGTGCGACGGCGTGATCCTGCGCGACGCCGCCGGCCCGATCGCCGACCTCGCCAGCGCGCAGGCGCTGCCGGGCGTGCACAACGCGCAGAACGCCGCCGCCGCCGCCGCCATGGCGCTTGCCCTCGGGGTCTCGCGCGAGGACGTGGCGGCTGGGGTGGAAACCTTCGCGGGCCTCGCACATCGGCAGGAGCTGGTGACGCGGGTCGACGGCATACGCTTCGTCAACGACAGCAAGGCGACCAACGCCGACGCCGCGGCGCGCGCGCTCGGCTGCTACGAGCGGCTTGTCTGGATCGCCGGCGGCATCGCCAAGGCCGGCGGCATCGGTTCGCTGGCGCCTTACTTCCCGCGCGTGGCAGAAGCGCTGCTGATCGGCCGCGACGCGGCGCCGTTCGCGGCGACGCTGGCCGCGCACGGCGTGGCGCACCGCGTGGTCGAGACGCTCGACCGTGCGGTGCCGCAGGCGCTCGCCGCCGCGCGCGCGCTGGGAGCCGACACGGTGCTGCTCTCCCCCGCCTGTGCCAGCTTCGACCAGTTCGCCGGGTTCGAGGAGCGCGGCGCCCGCTTCGCCTCGCTGGCGCGCGCGCTGGCGGAGGCTGCGTGATGGCGACGCTTTCGCGCGCAGACCAGTCCGTGCTCGGCCGCTGGTGGTGGACGGTCGATCGCTGGACGCTGTTCTCGATCGTCACGCTGATCGGCTTCGGCTACGTGCTGGTGCTGGCGGCGAGCCCGGCGGTCGCCGAGCGCATCCACCAGTCGCGCGACGTGTTCATCGCCAAGCAGGTGGTGTTCCTCGCACTTGCCGGCGCCACCATCGTCGGCGTCTCGCTGCTCTCGCCGCGCAACATCCGCCGCGTGGCGCTGGTCGGCTGCCTGCTCGCCATCCTGCTGACCGCGATGACGCTGGTGCACGGCATAGAGATCAAGGGCGCGCGTCGCTGGATCGCGATACCGGGCATGTCTATCCAGCCGAGCGAGTTCCTCAAGCCCTGCTTCGCCGTGGTCACCGCGTGGCTGCTGACGGAATCGCGCCGCACGCGCGGCTTCCCCGGCGCCATCCTGGCGTTTGCGGTGTTCGGCGTCATCCTGATGCTGCTCAAGTCGCAGCCGGACATCGGCATGTTGTCGGTCATCGCAGCGGTGTTTTTCGCGCAGCTGTTCGTGGGCGGCATGAACATGGCGTTCGTCGGCGTCGGCGCGATCGGCATGCTGGGTGCGGCGGTCGGCGCCTTTGTCGTGTTCCCGCACGTGCGCAGCCGGGTGATGCGCTTCGTCCACCCCGAATCCGGCGACCACTACCAGGTGGACACGGCGTTGCAGGCGTTCGGCAATGGCGGGCTGCTCGGTCGCGGTCCCGGCGAAGGACGCGTGAAGGACCTGCTGCCGGACGCACACGCCGACTTCGTGTTCGCCGTCGCCGGCGAGGAGTTCGGGCTGCTGATCTGCCTCGCCATACTCGGCGTGTTCGCGTTCATCGTGCTGCGCGGGCTGTTGCGCCTGGTTCAGGAGAACGACGAGTTCGTCATCCTGGCGGCCGCCGGTCTCGTCACCGGCTTCGGCCTGCAGGCGTTCGTGAACATGGCGTCCGCACTGCATCTGATCCCGACGAAGGGAATGACGCTTCCCTTCATTTCCTATGGCGGCAGCTCGGCAATTTCGGTAGCACTCGGCATGGGCATGGTTCTGGCCCTCACCCGTCGCCGCACGCATGGCGATCCATCGTGAAAGTTGCGGCATGAGAGGCCCGGCGGCACGTCCCATCGTCATCGCCGCGGGCGGAACGGGCGGACATTTCTTTCCTGCCGAGGCGCTTGCGTCCGCGTTGCGCGCGCGCGGCCAGCGTGTGGTGCTGATGACCGATGCGCGCACCGGTGCACGCCTCGGCACGGTGTTCGCGGGCGGGGAACATCACACCCTGCGCGGTGCAGGCGTCGCCGGCCGCGGCGCCGTTCGCGCGGCGGGTGCGGTGTTCTCGCTCGGCGCCGGCATCGTGCAGGCGCGGCGTCACCTGGCACGTCTCGATGCTGCTGCGATCGTGGGTTTCGGCGGCTATCCCTGCGTGCCGCCGATCCTCGCCGCGCGATCGCTGCGCCGGCGGCCCGCCATCGTTCTGCACGAGCAGAACGCCGTGCTCGGTCGTGCCAACCGTTTCTGCGCGCGTTTCGCCGACCTGCTGGCGCTTGGTTTCCGGGACACGCGCGGCGTGCCCGACGGGGTGGCCACGGTTGCGACCGGCAACCCGGTGCGCCCGGCCATCCGCGCGCTGGCCGGTTTGCCCTATGCGCCGCCGCAGGAGCGCATCGCGCTTCTTGTCCTCGGCGGCTCGCTCGGCGCGCGCGTGTTCAGCGAGGTCGTGCCGGCGGCGGTCAGCCTTTTGGACGAGCGCGTGCGTTCGCGTCTGCACGTGGTTCAGCAATGCCGTTCGGAGGACATCGATGCCGTGCGACGCCGCTACGACGCGGCGGGCGTGGCGGTCGAGCTGGCGACGTTCTTCGGCGACGTGGCACAGCGCCTCGGCGCCGCGCACCTCGTGATCTCGCGCGCCGGCGCATCGAGCTGTGCCGAGATCGCGGTGGCCGGACGCCCGGCGATCCTGGTGCCGCTGCCCTCGGCGATCGACGATCACCAGGCGGCCAACGCACGCGCACTGACCGGCGCGCGCGTGGTGGCGCAGGCGGATTTCACGCCCTCGCATCTGGCCGGCCTGCTTGCCGGGCTGTTCGAGGACCCGGGCGCGTTGCAGGATTCCGCGAGCCAGGTGGCGACGACGGCGCGGCCGGAAGCGGCGGACGCGTTGGCCGACGCGATCGAGGCGGTGATCCTGCGCCATGCGGTGCCGCGATGAGGGCGCTGCCGCTCAGCATCGGCAAGATCCACTTCGTCGGCATCGGCGGCATCGGCATGTCCGGCATCGCCGAGGTGCTGCACACGCTCGGCTACGCGGTGCAGGGCAGCGACATCGCCGACAACGCCAACGTGCGACGCCTGCGGGCGCAGGGCATGCACGTCTCCATCGGCCACGACGCCGCGAACCTCGGCGACGCGCAGGTGGTGGTGGTGTCCACCGCCGTGCGGCACGACAACCCAGAAGTGGTGACCGCGCGCCAACGCCTGATCCCGGTGGTGCGACGCGCCGAGATGCTGGCCGAGCTGATGCGCCTGCGCTGGGCGATAGCGGTCGGCGGCACGCATGGCAAGACGACCACCACCAGCCTGATCGCCGCCGTGCTCGAGGCGGCCAGGCTCGATCCGACCGTCATCAACGGCGGCATCATCGAGGCCTACGGCAGCAACACGCGGCTCGGCGCGGGCGACTGGATGGTGGTCGAAGCCGACGAATCCGACGGCAGTTTCCTGCGCCTGCCGGCCACCATCGCCGTCGTCACCAACATGGATCCCGAGCACCTCGACCACTGGGGTTCGGCCGAGGCGATGACCGCGGGCTACGACCAGTTCGTCGGCAACATCCCGTTCTACGGTTTCGCCGTGCTGTGCATCGACCACCCGGCGGTGCAGGCGATGATCCCGCGCCTGGACCGTCGCATCGTCACCTACGGGTTCTCGCCGCAGGCCGACATACGCGGCGAGAACCTGCGCGCCGACAAGCTCGGCGCCACCTTCGACGTGGCGGTCACCGACCGTTTTCGTGGGCGCGGCCGTCGCATGGGCCCGTTCCGCCTCGGCATGCTCGGCCAGCACAACGTGCAGAACGCGCTGGCGGCGGTCGCCGTCGGGTTCGAGATGGAGATCGACGACCAGACCCTGCGCAGCGCGTTCGCGGGCTTCCGTGGCGTCAAGCGGCGTTTCACCAAGACGGGCGAGATCGGCGGCATCACCATCATCGACGATTACGGCCACCATCCGGTGGAGATCGCCGCCGTGCTGCGCGCCGCACGGCAGGCCGGCGCGCGCGACGTGGTGGCCGTGGTGCAGCCGCACCGCTACTCGCGGCTCGCGTCGCTGTTCACTGAGTTCTGCACCTGCATGAACGACGCCGGCACGGTGATCGTGGCCGAGGTTTACGCGGCGGGCGAGACGCCGATCGAGGGTGTCAGCCGCGACGCGCTGGTGGACGGGCTGCGCGCCAGCGGCCATCGCAGCGTGGTGCCGCTGGCGAACCCGGACCACCTGGCCGAGATGGTCCACGCCATCGCCAAGCGCGGCGACTTCGTCGTGTGCCTCGGCGCCGGCAACATTACCACCTGGGCGCACGCTTTGCCGGCGCAGCTTGCGTCGTTGCAGGGGCCGGTCAAGCGCGCCGGCGGTGCCGCATGATGGCCGCGCGCAAACAGACAACGCTGCTGGACCTGCCGCCGATCGCCGGCCGCGTGCAGGCCGACGCACCCCTGGCGCCGAACACCTGGTTTCGCGTGGGTGGTGCGGCGGAACTGCTGGTGCGGCCGGCGGACGTGGAGGATCTAGCGTCGCTGTTGGGCGCCATGCCGCTGCATGTCCCGGTCACGGTGCTGGGTGCCGCCTCCAACCTGATCGTGCGCGATGGCGGCATCGCGGGCGTGGTGCTGCGGCTGGCGCGCGGCTTTGCTGCCGTCGAAGTGCAGGCCGACGGCGTGATCGCCGGGGGCGCGGCGCTGGACGCGACCGTGGCCGAGCATGCGGCGGCGGCCGGTCTGACCGGGCTCGAGTTCCTCTCCGGCATCCCCGGCACCATCGGCGGCGGGGTGGCGATGAACGCCGGCGCCTATGGCGGCGACGTCGGCAGCGCGCTCGACTGGGCGGAGATCGTGACGCGACAGGGAGAGTTGCTGCGGCTCCCGGCGGGGCAGATCGGCTTCGCCTATCGCCATTCCGGGCTGCCGCCGGAATGCGTGGTGGTGCGCGCGCGGTTCGCGGCAGCCCCTGGCGATCCCGCCGCCATCGCGGCGCGCATGGCGGCGATACGCAGCGCGCGCGAGGCGACGCAGCCGGTACGGGCGCGCACCGGCGGCTCCACCTTCCGCAACCCCGAAGACGCGCGCGCGTGGGAGCTGATCGAAGGCGCAGGCTGTCGCGGCCTGACGCGTGGCGGTGCGCAGGTTTCGGAAAAGCACTGCAACTTCCTGCTCAACATCGGCTCCGCCACCGCCGCGGACCTCGAGGGCCTGGGCGAGGAGGTGCGACGACGCGTGCACGCGTCGAGCGGCGTGACGCTGGCCTGGGAGATCAAGCGCATCGGCGTGCCGCTCGTGCGGCCGGAAGTGCTGTCGTGAAGACGGTGGCCGTGCTCTACGGCGGCATCTCCGCCGAACGCGAGGTCAGCCTGTCCAGCGGTCAGCAGGTGATCGCGGCGTTGCGCGCGACGGGCTTCACCGTGCTGCCGGTCGAGGTCGGGCACGATCTCTCCGCGGTGCTGGCGGCGTTGCAGCCGAAGCCGGACGCGGTGTTCAACGCGCTGCACGGCCGCTTCGGCGAGGACGGCGTGATCCAGGGCGTGCTGGACTGGCTCGACGTGCCCTACACCCATTCCGGCGTGCGCGCCTCGGCCCTGGCGATGGACAAGGCGGCCAGCCGTGCGGTGTTCGCCGCCGCCGGGCTGCCGATCGCGCACGGCCGCGTCATCGACGTGGTCGAGCTCAACGAGCGCGATCCGCTGCCCCGGCCGTATGTGATCAAGCCGCTGAACGAAGGCTCCTCTGTCGGCGTGCAGATCCTGCGCGCGGGGGAAAACCATCGGCACCGCATCGCGGCAGACTGGTGCTTCGGCCCGCAGGCGCTGGTGGAGGAGTTCATCCCCGGCCGCGAGCTGACCGTGGGCGTGCTGGGCGAGCAGGCGCTGGCGGTGACCGAGATCAACGCCGCGCACGCGTTCTACGATTACGAAAGCAAATACGCCGCCGGCGGTTCGCACCACGTCATCCCTGCATGCCTGCACGATTCGGCGCGGCAGCAGGCGCTGGACCTCGCTTTGGCCGCGCATCGCGCGCTCGGCTGCCGCGGCGCCACGCGCGCCGATTTCCGCTACGACGACACGCATGGCGAGCCGGGCCGGCTCGTGCTGCTCGAGGTCAACACGCAGCCGGGGCTGACACCCACTTCGCTGCTGCCGGAACAGGCGGCGCATCGCGGCATGGCGTTTCCCGCGCTGTGCGCCTGGATGGTGGAGCATGCAGCATGCCGCGTCTGAGGCGCGAGATCGCGCGGCCGAACCGCTGGAAGCTGCTGGTGCGGCGGCAGCGGCGCAACCTGCGTTTCGGGGTTTTCGCGCTGTCCGGCTTCGCCATCGTCATGGTGGGCGTCGTCCTCGTCCACTCCGCGCAGACCGGCGGCACCGTGGCAGTGCTTCAGCAGCGCTTCGGCCGGGCCATCGACCTGCGCGTGGGCCGCATCCAGATCGATGGCCGTTCCAACACGCCGGAGAAGCTGTTGCGCGCAGAACTCGGGGTCAACGAGGGCGATCCGATCCTCGGCTTCTCGGTCGAGGGCGCGCGGCAACGGATCGAGAGCCTGTCCTGGGTCGAGCACGTGGCCGTCGAACGCCGGCTGCCGGACACGATCTACGTCGACCTGACCGAGCGGCGCCCGTTCGCCATCTGGCAGTACCAGGGCAAGTTCCAGCTGATCGATCGTGCCGGCGAGGTGGTGACCAACGAGGACGTGGCCGCGTTCACCGACCTGCCGCTGGTCGTGGGGCTCGGCGCGCCGTCGCACGCGTCCGACATGCTGAACGCGCTCGGCGCCGTGCCGGAGATACGCGACCGGGTGGCGGCGATCGTGCGCGTCGGCGAGCGCCGCTGGAACCTGCAGCTGAAGAACAACGTGACGGTGATGCTGCCGGAAGGCCACGAACCGGCGGCGCTCGCCCGGCTGGCCGAGCTGGAGACGCGCCAGCAATTGCTCGACCGTCCCCTGGTGTTCGTGGACATGCGGCTGCCCGACCGCATGGCGGTGCGCGCCAAGCCGCCGGCGCCGACCGTGCCCGATCCCGCGCGGCCGCCGGACGGCAAGCCCGCCGAGCCGGCGGCGCTGCCGATGCACGATGTCCTGGGACGGAGGGCGACGTGAACGACATGTCCCGACGCCAGTTGTCACTGCCGCCGCCGATGCCGCCCGACCCGCCGCCGCGGCCGCGCAACCTGCGCGCCGGCCCGTTCGGCGTGCTGGACATCGGCAGCACCAAGGTGGCGTGCCTGATCGGCCGCACCGAATCCGACGGCACGCTGCGTGCGCTGGGCAGCGGCTTCACCCGGTCGCGCGGCGTGCGCGGCGGCGGCATCACCGACCTGGACGAGGCCGAGCGCGCCATACGCGCCGCCGTGGCGCTGGCCGAGGAGATGGCCGACTACCGGCTGCGGACGGTGACGGTGAACCTGTCCTGCGGGCACCCGGAAAGCCGCCTGTTCAACGTGCAATGGCCGGTGGGCGGACGGCCGGTGACCGAGGCCGACGTGCGCCGCGTGATCAGCGAGGGCCGCAGCCGCGCGGTCAGCGAGGGGCGCGAGACCATACACTCGCTGCCGGTCAGCTTCTCCGTCGATGAGACGCAGGGTGTGGCCGACCCGCGCGGCCATCACTGCGACCAGCTCTCGGCGCGGCTGCACGTGGTGGACGCGCTGTCCATGGCGCTGCGCAACCTCGGCGCCGCGGTCGGCCGCTGTGATCTGGAGATCAGCGAGGTGGTGTCTGCCCCGTTCGCGTCCGGCCTGTCCTGCCTGGTGGACGACGAGCGCGATCTCGGTGCCACCCTGGTGGACATGGGCGGCGGCACCACGAGCCTTGCGGTGTTCGGCGAAGGCCAGTTGCTGCACACCGCGCAGATTCCGGTCGGCGGACACCACGTGACGCGCGACATCGCCGGCGTGCTGTCCACGCCGATCGACAACGCCGAACGGCTGAAGACGCTGTACGGCAACGCGCATTCGAGCCCGGACGACGAGCGCGAGATCCTGGCCGTGCAGCAGATCGGCGAGGAGGACCACCAGTTCGCCAAGATCCCGCGCAGCATGGTCGTGGGAATCATCAAGCCGCGCCTTGAGGAAACCTTCGAGATGGTGCGCGACCGCCTGGACGGGGCGGGGCTGGGGCGCGCGGCCGGCAGCCGCGTGGTGCTGGCCGGCGGCGCCAGCCAACTGGTCGGCGTGCGCGACCTCGCCGCGCGCGTGCTCAACCGGCCGGTGCGTCTCGGCCGTCCGGCCGGCATGCGTGGCCTGCCCGAAGCCGCCTCGGGACCCGCCTTCGCCACCGCCATCGGCCTGCTGTCCTGGGCCGCCGGCGAGGGGCGTTCGCTTCACAACATCGATCTGGAGTCGAACCGGCCGACCGGCCTGCTGCGACGGATCGTCGACTTTCTGCGTGATCGGATCTGATCCGAACACAGATCCTGGCCCGCACCATGCACACCCAGAACGGGAGCTTTCGATGACGCTGAACCTCACCATTCCGCAGACCCTGCACACCGATTTCACCCCGCGCATCACCGTGATCGGTGTCGGCGGCGGCGGCACCAACGCGGTCGACAACATGATCCAGCTCAACCTTCAGGGCGTGGACTTCGTCGTTGCCAACACCGACGCGCAGCAGCTGATGCACAGCCGTTCGGACCGGCGCATCCAGCTCGGGCCGCATCTGACGCAGGGCCTGGGCGCCGGTGCCAAGCCCGAGATCGGCCGGGCGGCGGCCGAGGAAGCCGGCGACGAGCTGGCCCGTCACCTCGACGGCGCGCACATGGTGTTCATCACCGCCGGCATGGGCGGTGGCACCGGCACGGGGGCGGCCCCCGTCATCGCCAGGATGGCGCGCGAACGCGGCATCCTGACGGTGGGCGTGGTCACTAAGCCCTTCACCTTCGAGGGTGTTCGCCGTGCCCGCGCGGCCGACGCCGGCATCGCCGAGCTGCAGCAATTCGTCGACACGCTGATCGTGATCCCCAACCAGAACCTGTTCCGTATAGCCAACGAGAAGACCGGCTGGAAGGAGGCCTTCAAGATGGCCGACCACGTCCTCTACATGGGCGTGCGCGGCGTCACCGACCTGATGGTCGCACCCGGACTCGTGAACCTCGACTTCGCCGACATTCGCACGGTGATGGCGGAGATGGGAAAAGCCATGATGGGCACGGGCGAATCCGAGGGCGAGAACCGCGCCGTGCGCGCCGCCGAGGCGGCCATCAGCAACCCGCTGCTGGAGGACACCAGCATGGCCGGCGCGCGCGGGCTGCTGATCAACATCACCGGCGGCGACGACATGACGCTGTTCGAGGTGGACCAGGCCGCCAACCGCATACGCGAGGAAGTGGCCGAGGACGCCAACATCATCTTCGGCTCGGCGGTGGACGACAGCCTGGCCGGGCGCATACGCGTCTCGGTGGTGGCGACCGGCATCGACACGCCGCAACAGCAGACGGGCGAACCGGCGGCCACCGGTCCGCGCCTGGTCGCGACCAACGCCGCCGCCCCGGCGCCGCGTGGCGCAGTGCACCCCGTGCCGAACCTGATCCCCGCCCGCATGCAGTCGGGCCAGGCTGTCGCGGTCGCCTACGCGCAGGAGGAGCAGGAGAGCCCCGAGCCCGAGCTGGCCGTGGCCGCGGCACAATCTGCCGCGCCGCGGACGGCCGCACCGGCGCATCCGCTGTTCACCCAGGCCTCCGCCGAGGAGCCGGTGCAGCAGCGCCCGAGCCTGTTCGGCAAGGTGACCGGGGCGTGGCGCCGCGGCACCACCCCTGCCCCGGCCGCGCCCGAGCTGCCCGATCTGCGTCGATTGGAGCCGCGCGTCGTGGCGGACCAGGTGCAGCCGGTGGCTCAGGCCCGCCCTGCGGTGGACTCCGACACGGCGGGGCTGGACATCCCGGCGTTTTTGCGTCGCCAGTCGTCCTGATCGGCCCGGACTGCTCACGCGCTGCAGAATTACTTTAATAATCAACGTATTATAGAGAAATACTCAGAAATAAACCTTGACTGGCCGTGCGGGAGGAGCGGCTTTAAGGGTTAATGTGTGAGGTTGGTCGGCCAGGATCCTGGCCCGGGTTTCACATCGAAGGTCGGGCCCCGAATCGGCCCAGCGTCGCCCCTGGCGGCGTCACCATCTGGCCGGAAGCGCAAAGAGGTCGAGTACGAATGGACGGCATTTCCGATCTCAAACTCGACGCGCACGGTTGCAGGCAGCACACGCTGAAGCGGGCGATTTCCTGCGTGGGCGTCGGGCTGCACGGCGGGCAGCGCGTCAGCCTGACCCTCAGCCCGGCGCCCGCAGACTCCGGCATCGTGTTTCGCCGCACCGACCTCGGCATCGACATTCCGGCACGCCACGATGCGGTGACCGACGCGAGGCTCTGCACCAGGATCGCCCATCCGGATCATGCCCACGCCCATGTCTGCACGGTGGAACATGTGATGGCGGCACTGACCGCCACCGGCATCGACAACGCGGTTGTCGGCGTGGACGGGCCCGAGATACCGGTGCTGGACGGGTCGTCCTCGCCCTTCGTGTTCCTCATCGACTGCGCGGGACGCGTGGCGCAGTCCGCCGCGCGCCAGGCGATCGAGATCCTGCGCCCGGTCCGCGTGGCAGTGGGCGAGGCGACGGCGGAACTGCGCCCTGGTTGCGCAACCCTGGACCTCGCACTCTCCATCGACTTCCCGGCCCAGGCGATCGGCCGGCAGGCGCTGTCCCTCTCGCTCACCGAGCAGGGATTCCGCAGTGTCCTGGCCAATGCCCGCACCTTCACGATGCTGCACGAGATCGAGGCCATGCAGGCGGCCGGCCTCGTGCGCGGCGGCAGCCTGGAGAACGCCATCGTCGTGGACGGCGCACGCGTTCTGAACCCCGAGGGGTTGCGCGCGCCCGACGAGTTCGTGCGGCACAAGATGCTGGACGCGGTCGGCGACCTGGCGCTGGCCGGCGCCCCGATCCACGGCCGGTTCATCGCCCACCGCACCGGCCACGCCCTGAACAACCGCCTGCTGCGCGCGCTGTTCGACGACGACACCGCCTGGCGGATGGTCAGCCTGGACACCGCCAGCTGGTCGTCATCCGGCTTCCCCCTGACGGCCAAGGCGGCCTGACAGACGGAAGCTCTTTGCTTCTTTCAAGAAAGAAGGCTTCCTGCCCGGTAAGCACCACCCCTCGCCTAAAGCCCGCAGCCTGGTGTAAGCAGCACCCATGACCGCCCGCATGCGCCCCCTGGCCCTGGCTGCCCTTGCCCTGTCGCTGGGCGGTTGCAGCACCATCAACTCCATCCTGCCCTGGACCAAGTCGGCCGACGACGACAAGGACGCCAAGGTCAACCTGGCGGACGAGCAGCCGGACCTGCTGTACAGCAACGGCATCGACGCGCTGCAACGCAACAACTACAGCGTCGCGGTGAAGCATTTCGACGCCATCCAACAGAATTATCCCTATTCCAGCTGGGCCACCAACGCGCAGCTGATGGAGGGCTACACCGAGTATCGCCGCGACAGCTACACCGAGGCGGTCAGCCAGCTCGACCGGTTCATCGCACTCCATCCGGCCAACAAGGATGTCGGCTACGCCTACTACCTGCGCGCGCTTTGCTACTACGAGCAGATCGCCGACATCTCGCGCGACCAGAAGGGCACGCAGGAGGCGCTGGGCGCCCTGCAGGAGGTCGTCAACCGCTTCCCGGAGAGCGCCTACGCCCGCGATGCGCGCCTCAAGATCGACCTGTGCCGCGACCACCTCGCGGGCAAGGAGATGGCGATCGGCCGCTACTACGAGAAGCAGCATCTCTACGCGGCGGCCTTGGGCCGCTTCCAGCGCGTGGTGGACGATTTCCAGACCACCAACCACACGCCCGAGGCCCTGTCGCGCCTGACCGAGGTCTATCTCAAGCTCGGCATGGTGGGCGAGGCGAAGAAGACGGCCGCCGTGCTCGCCTACAACTATCCCGGCAGCAACTGGTATCAGAACAGCTGGAACGACATGATCCAGGTGGGCGCGGTGCAGGGGCCGGAGACCTCCAACGCCTCGGCGGACCGCCCGGGGTTCTTCACGCGCACCCTCGGTTGGATCTTCTGAGCGGCGGCAGCCCAGCCATACAGAGGCGGTCCAGGGGAGCGGCGCCGTTCTCCGCGCCTCGCAGGTCGTTCGCCACACCGGGATCGCGGCCATGCTGACCGCGTTGTCCATACGCGACGTGGTGCTGATCGAACGGCTGGACCTGGCCTTCGGACCGCGGCTGACCGTGCTGACCGGGGAGACCGGCGCCGGCAAGTCCATCCTGCTCGACAGCCTGGGGCTGGCACTCGGGGCGCGCTCGGATGCGGGGCTGGTCCGCGCCGGCGCCGAACAGGCCAGCGTATCGGCGAGCTTCGCACCGGCCGGCGGTCACCCGGTCCATGCACTGCTGGAGGAGCTCGGCCTGCCGGACGACGAGGACATCGTGCTGCGCCGCGCGGTGACCCGGGACGGGCGGTCGCGCGCCTGGATCAACGACGCGCCGGTGGGTGCCGCCACGCTCAAGCGTGTCGGCGCCCTGCTGGTGGAGGTGCAGGGCCAGCACGACCAGATGGGGCTGGCCGATCCCGCGATGCACCTCAGGCTGCTGGACGCCTACGGCATATCGGTCGAGTTGCGGCACGAGATGGCAGCCCGTCACCGCGCCTGGCGCGCTGCCCTGGAGCGGTTGCAGGCCGCGCAGGCCGCCATCGTGGAAGCCAAGCGCGAAGAGGATTTCCTGCGCCACGCCGCCGACGAGCTGCAGAAACTTGGGCCGCAGGACGGCGAGGAGGACGCGCTCGCCGCCCAGCGTCATCGTCTGCAACAGGGCGAGAAGCACGCCGAGGCGATTGCCGCCGCGCTGTCCGAGCTGACGCCGCGCGACCGGCGCAGCAGCGGGCCCGCTTCCAGCCTGCGTGCCGCCGCCCGCGCCCTGCAGCGGCTGCTGCCATCCGGCAGCGAGGCGGAGAACCCGGCCAACCCGGTGCTCGCCGCCCTGGAGCGGGCCGAGGAGGCGCTGGCAGAGGCGGAGACCCTGCTAAGCCGCCTGCAAGCCGATACCGATGCGGACCCGCGTCAGCTGGAACAGGCCGAGGAACGCCTGTTCGCCCTGCGCGGCGCGGCGCGCAAATACAGTGTGCCGGTCACCGGGCTGCCTGCCCTGCTCGCCAGTTTTCGCGCCCGGCTGGCCGCCCTGGACCACGGCGACGCGGCGATTGCCACGCTGGCGCGCGAGGCCGCGTCCGCCCGCGCCCGTGCCATCGAAACGGCCCAGCGACTCTCGACCGAACGCCAGGCGGCCGCTTCACGGCTGGAGGCGGCGGTGAACGCGGAGCTGCCGCCGCTGCGCCTGGAGCGCGCCCGCATCTTCGTCAGCGTGACACAGCTGGAAGAGGAAGCCTGGGGTGCGGCGGGCGCCGACGTGGTGCGGTTCCTGATCGCCACCAACCCGGGGCAGCCGCCGGGGCCGCTCGGCCGCGTCGCCTCCGGCGGCGAGCTCTCCCGCCTGATGCTGGCGCTGAAGGTGGTGCTGGTCGCGGGCTCCCCGGTACCCACGCTGGTGTTCGACGAGGTGGATAGCGGCATCGGCGGGGCGACGGCCGCGGCGGTGGGCGACCGGGTGGCGCGGGTGGCGCACGGGGTGCAGGTGCTGGTGGTGACGCACTCGCCGCAGGTGGCGGCGCGCGGCACGGCGCATCTGCGGGTCAGCAAGGCCGTCAGCGGCGCACGCACGCTGACCGAAGTGCACAGGCTCGACCCCGTCGAGCGGCGGGAGGAGATCGCGCGCATGCTCGCCGGCGAGGTGATCACGCCGGCCGCGCGCGCGGCGGCCGATTCGTTGCTGCAGGCCCTGTGAGCGAAGTGCGGCGCTCGCTCTTCCGATGACGACCGAAGACCCCGCCGCCGAGCTGGCCCGGCTGGCCGCCGAGATCGCCGCGCACGACCGCGCCTATCACGAGCTGGACGCGCCGCTGATCACGGACGCGGAGTACGACGCGCTGCGCCGGCGCAACGCCGCGCTGGAGGCGGCCCACCCCGCGCTGGTCCGGCCGGACGGGCCGGGCGCGCGCGTCGGCAGCAAGGCCGCGTCCGGCTTCGGCAAGCGTGCCCACCGCGTGCCGATGCTGTCGCTGGGCAACGCGTTCTCTCCCGAGGATTTCGCCGAGTTCTGTGCCCGCATCCGCCGCTTCCTGGGCCTGTCGGCCGAGACGCCGCTGCCGATGGTGGGCGAGCCGAAGATCGACGGGCTGTCGATCTCGCTCACCTACGAGCACGGCCGCCTGGTCAGCGGCGCCACGCGCGGCGACGGCGCCGAGGGCGAGGACGTGACCGCCAACCTGCGCACGGTGCGGAGCGTGCCGCAGAGCCTGCAGGGCGACGCGCCCGCGCTGATCGAGATACGCGGCGAGGTGTTCATGACCAAGGCGGATTTCCTGGCGCTGAACGCGGCACAGGAGGAAGCCGGCCAGCGCAGGTTCGCCAACCCGCGCAACGCCGCCGCCGGCAGCCTGCGGCAGCTCGACGTGTCCATCACCGCGGGCCGTCCGCTGGCCCTGTTCGCCTACGCCATGGGCGAGACGTCCGAGCCGGTGGCCGACACGCATTGGGGCTATCTGCAGCGGTTGCGCGGCTGGGGGTTCGACGTGAACCCGCTCTCCGAACGGTTCGCCGACACGCCGGAGGCGCAGGCCTTCTACGCACGCATCGCCGACACGCGCGCGTCCCTCGCCTACGACATCGACGGCGTGGTCTTCAAGATCGACGACCTGGCCTGGCAGAAACGCCTGGGCTTCGCCGGCCGCGAGCCGCGCTGGGCGATCGCGCAGAAATTCGCGGCAGAACGCGCCACCACGGTGCTGCAGGACATACGCGTGCAGGTCGGCCGCACCGGCGCGCTGACACCGGTCGCCTGGCTCGCCCCGATCAACGTCGGTGGGGTGCTGGTCACCCGCGCCACGCTGCACAACGAGGACGAGATCGCACGGCTGGACGCTCGCATCGGCGACACGGTCTGCCTGCAGCGTGCCGGCGACGTGATCCCGCAGATCGTCTCGGTCCTGCAGGACAGGCGGCCGGAGGCGTCGGTGCCCTACGAGCCGCTGACCCACTGCCCCGCCTGCTTCAGCCTGGCCATCCGGCCGCCGGGCGAGGTGGTGCGCCGCTGCACCGGCGGGCTGATCTGCCCCGCGCAGACGGTGGAGCGCCTGATCCATTTCTGCTCCCGCCGCGCCTTCGACATCGAGGGCATGGGCGAGAAGACCATCACCGAGTTCCACCGCGACGGGCTGATCGCCGGGCCCGCGGACATCTTCCGCCTGGCGGCCCACGAAGCCGCCATCGCGTCGCGCGAGGGCTGGGGCGCGCTGTCGGCCGCCAACCTGCTGCGCGCCATCGAGCAGCGACGCACGGTGGGGCTGGCGCGCTTTGTCTTTGCGCTCGGCATACGGCGGATCGGCGAGAACAACGCCAAGCTGCTGGCGCGCCACTACGCCAGCTTCGCCAACTGGCGCGACCAGATGCTGGAGGCGACGACGATCGGCTCGGAGGCGCGGTCCTCGCTTGGCAGCATCATCGGTGTGGGCGAGGCGATCGCGGAGGAGCTGACCGAGTTCTTTGCCGAGCCGCGCAATCGGGCCGTACTGGACGAGCTGGCCGGGCTGCTGACCATCGAGGACGCGGCGACGCCGAGCCTCGTCAACGCGACATTGTCCGGAAAGTTGGTGGTGTTTACCGGCACGTTGCAGACGATGACGCGGCCGGAGGCCAAGGCGCGCGCCGAGGCGATGGGCGCGCGCGTCACCGACAGTGTGTCGAAGAAGACCGACCTCGTGATCCTCGGCGCCGATGCGGGGTCGAAGGCGAAGCGCGCGGCGGAACTGGGTGTGCGAACCATCGATGAGGATGGGTGGCGGGAGATGACGCAGGGTGAATGAGGAAAAGGCTAGGCCTGCTTGTTTGAAAAAGCAGCAAAAAGCTTTGGTTGTGATGTCCCGGAGGTTTTGAAACGTGCGCGGCTTGGCGGTCGGGCAGTCAGCTGCTTTTCAGTTGGATTTGGAAGCTCTCGATTTCCCATCCGTATCGGTCTGCTTCAGGAGACTACGGCGAACAACCGTGTCGATGGCGGCGCGCGTCGCTGCTGGCAGCGATGCGGCTGCGGCGGGCGTGGCCATCGACCAGATGATGACCAGGCAAGGTCTGCTTTTTCGAAAAGCAGCAAAAAACTTTTGCTTATGCTGTCGCGGAGGTTTCTGCAACGCACCACTCACGACCAAGAGTTTTTTGGTTCTTTTAAAAAAGAACCGCTTGCATCCCAACCCGCACGATGTCCGGAATCGGCATCGCGCGTCGGGTCTCCCGATCGATCACCACCAGCGTCGTCACCGCGGTCGCCGTGCAACGCGCGCCGTCGAACACGCTTGTCCCCACCGCGAATGAGCTTCGCCCGATACGCAGCAGCCGTGCGCCGATGTCCACCTCCGCCGGCCAGTGCAGCTCCGCGCGGTAGTCCAGCTCCATGCGTCGCATGACCACCAGCGCGTCGTTGGGCATGTTCGCGATCACGCCGCTGCGGGTGAAGTTCACCCGGCCGCTTTCCATCAGGGCGGCGAAGGCCACGTTGTTCACGTGGCCGATCATGTCGGTGTCGGAAAAGCGCAGCTTCTCCCGGTAGAAGTACTGGAACGTCGCGCGGTCGGTCAGGTCCGGGCCGTCCGTCACGCGGTGTGGTCCAGCGGGGCGCAGGCCTGTTTCAGCCAGTTGCGCACCGGCGGGTCCAGGTGTGGCCCGACCTCGCCCAGGACGCGCGCGTGATAGGCGTTCAGCCAGGCGCGTTCCTCGTCGCTCAGCAAGGCGGGTTCGATCAGCACGCGGTCGAACGGCGCCCAGGTCAGCGTCTCGAAGCGGAAGAAGGGCCTGGTGGCGGCCGGCAGGCCCGCATCCTGCACCAGCAGCAGGTTCTCCAGCCGTATCCCGTACTCGCCGGGCAGGTAGAAGCCCGGCTCGTTGGACAGGATCATCCCTTGGGTCAGCGGGGCGGCGCGCAGATGCGGCGAGATCGAGGCCGGGCCTTCGTGCACCGACAGGTAGCTGCCCACGCCGTGTCCGGTGCCGTGGTCGAAATCCAGCCCCGCCCGCCACAGCGACGCGCGCGCGAACGCGTCCAGCCGGACGCCCGCGACCCCTTCGGGAAACACCAGCGTGGCGATGGCGATGTGCCCCTTCAGCACCCGGGTGAACCGCTCGCGCAGCACGGCGGTGGGCAGGCTCGGCCCGGTCCAGATGGTGCGCGTCACGTCGGTGGTGCCGTCCAGGTACTGGCCGCCGCTGTCGATCAGGTAGACCTCGTCGGGCAGAATGGCGCGGTCCGTCGCCTCGGACGGACGGTAGTGCATGATGGCACCGTGCTCGCCGGCGGCCGAGATCGCCGGGAAGCTCTCGCCGCGGAACAGCGCGCCTTCCTGCCGCAGGCGCAGCAGTTCGGCGGCGGCCGACATCTCCGTCTCGTGTCCGGCCGCGCTCTCAAGCCAGTAGAGGAAGCGGCACAGCGCCACCGCGTCGCGCGATTGCGCAGACCGCGCGCCCTGCTGCTCGGTCGCGTTCTTGGCCGCCTTGAGCGTCAGGCACGGGTCCTGCCCAGGCACGATTGTCGCACCCGCTTCGCGCAGCCGCTCGGCGAACCAGGCGGGGGTGCCGGCGCCGTCCACGCGCACGCGCTTGCCCGACAGCGCGCCCAGGGCCGCCGGCAGCGCCGCGCGCGGAGCGCAGGCGACGGCGTTGCCCAGCCAGGCGCGCGTGGCTTCCGGCAGCTTCCGGGGCTCCATGAACAGTTGCACCCCGCCATCGGCGTGGGCGATGGCGAAGCCCAGGGCCACGGGCACGAAGCCGATGTCGTCGCCGCGCAGGTTCAGCAGCCAGGCGATGGAGGCGGGGTCGCTCAGCACCACGGCGTCGCATTTGTCGGCCTGCAGCACGGACGCGACCTGCGTGCGCTTCTGCTCCGACGCTGCACCGGCATGGGCCAGGTCGTAGGGCACGGCCGGCGCCATCGGCGGCGCGGGGCGCGCGTCGGTCCAGGCCACGTCCACCGGGTTGCGCTCGACCGCCACCAGCGTCAGCCCCGCCTCGCGGAAGCGCGCCAGCGTGTCCTCGCTCATCAGCCACGGGTCGTAGCCGACGCGCGCACCGGCCGGCAGCCGCGCCGCCACGGCGGGCGGCGGCGGCTGCTCGATCAGGTGCAGACGCTCCCACAGCGCGCCGTCGGTCTCGCTGGCCAGTTGCAGGACGTAGCGGCCGTCGCTCCACACCGAGGCGTGGTCGGCATACACCACGGCGAGCCCGGCGCTGCCGGTGAAGCCGGTCAGCCAGGCCAGCCGCTCGGCCGATGGCGGCACGTACTCGCCCAGATGCTCGTCGGACCGCGGCACCAGCAGCGCCGCCAGGTCCTGCCGCGCCATCTCGGCCCGGGTGGCGGCCAGTCGTTCACCGTTCATGATCGCAGCACCATCGTCGCCCAATCCCCCTCCCGCAGCACACGCACCAGCCGCAAACCACGGCGCCGATGCGCCGCCAGCACCATCGGCACCTGGGACACGAGCAACCCGGACAGGATCACCGTGCCGCCCGGCGCCAGGTGCGCCGCCAGGTCGCGCGCCATCAGGCAGAGCGGCCGGGCCAGGATGTTGGCCAGCACCAGGTCGAACAACGCGCCGCGCATGCCCTGCCAGCCCTGGCCCAACCTGGCCGCCACGTGCCGGCGCAGGCCGTTCAGCGCCGCGTTCTGTCGCGTCACCCGAACCGACCACGGATCGTTGTCCACCGCCAGCACGCGCCGGTGCAGCAGGGCCGCCGCCGCCATCGCCAGGATGCCGGAGCCGCAGCCCATGTCCACCACGCGCGCGGGCCGGCGATGCGCCACGACCTCCAGCGCGCGCAGGCAGCCGCGCGTGCTGCCGTGCTCGCCCGATCCGAAGGCGAGCCCGGCATCCACCGTCAGCGTCACTCGCCCTGCCCTTCGGCGCTGGCCCAGATGCGTGCCGCGGATGGCGAAACGCCGTCCCACCGCCTGCTCCGGGAAGGCCGAGTAGACGCGCGCCAGCCAGCCCTCGGCCTCGGTCGCCGCGCGCTGCAGCGGGGCCGCAACACCGCTGACCAGGCCAGCGACCGCGAGGCCCGAAGCCAGCGCGTCCTCGGCCTCGCCCACCGCCTTCACCCCCTCGACGCGCCAGGTCCGCGCGGCCTCGTCCACCACGAACAGCCCGACCGCCGAGCAGGCCTGCGCGATGGCCGATTCGTAGGCAGGCACGGCCTGTTCCGGCACGATCACCGAGACCGTCTCCAGCAGGCCGGCGTGGCGCTTCAACGGGCGGGTCCCGGCACCCGCCTCAGACCTTTTCCACGAAGCGGTCCATCACCCGCTTCTGGCCCGCCTTTTCGAACGCCACGTCCAGCCTGTCGTCCTCGCTGGCCGTCACCTCGCCGTAGCCGAACTTCTCGTGGAACACGCGCTGGCCGACGCCGATCTTGTCCGCCCGCGCCGGCCGGCCGGCCTGCTCCCACGGCTCCGTGCCGCGGCGGGCGACCAGCGGGCCGCCGTTGAACACGCTCGGCGCCATCAGCCGCGCGTCGCGTGCCAGCGCCGCGGAGCCGGCGCGTTCCACGTGCGCGTCGGGCAGTTCGTCGACGAAGCGGCTGGGGATGGAGCTCTGCCAGTTGGCGTAAATGCGCCGGTTGGCGGCGTAGCTGACCACCGCGCGCTTGCGTGCGCGGGTCAGCCCCACATAGGCCAGCCGACGCTCCTCCTCCAGCCCCTTCGTGCCGCTCTCGTCCATGGTGCGCTGGCTGGGGAACATCCCTTCCTCCCAGCCGGGCAGGAAAACGCTGTCGAACTCCAGCCCCTTGGCGGCGTGCAGGGTCATCAGGCTGATGCGGTCGGCCTCGGTCTGCTCCTCGTTCTCCATCACCAGCGAGACGTGGTCGAGGAAGCCGGACAGGTTCTCGAAATCCGCCATCGCGCGGACCAGCTCCTTGAGGTTCTCCAGCCGCCCGGGCGCCTCGATCGATTTGTCCTGGCGCCACATCTCGGTGTAGCCGCTCTCGTCCAGCATGGTGGCGACCGTCACCACGTGGCCGTCGGTCTCCAGCATGCGGCGCCACCGCTCGAAGCCGGCGGCCAGTTCGCGCACGCCTTCGCGCACCCGGCCGCGCAGCGCGCCGGACGCGGCGAGCTGTGCGGCGGCGACCGACAGGCCGACCTGCTGCGCACGGGCCGCCGTGTGCATGGCGCGCAACGCGACCTCGCCCACGCCGCGACGCGGCACGTTGACGATACGCTCGTAGGCGAGGTCGTCGCTCGGCTGGCGCAGCACGCGCATGTAGGCGATGGCGTCGCGTATCTCGGCACGCTCGTAGAAGCGCAGCCCGCCCACCACGCGGTACGGGATCGCGAGCGTGATCATGCGCTCCTCGAACGCACGTGTCTGGAAGCCGGCGCGGACCAATATCGCCATGTCGGCCAGCTTGCAGCCCTCGCGCTGCAGGCGCTCCACGCGCTCGCCGACCATGCGCGCCTCCTCGTCCGAATCCCACAGGCTGACGACGCTCACCTTCTCGCCGGCGGCGTCCGCCAGGCCGGAGCGCAAGGTCTTGCCCAGCCGCCCCGCGTTGTTGGCGATCAGCCCGGCGGCGGCCCCCAGGATGGGGGCGGTGGAGCGGTAGTTCTGCTCCAGCCGCACGATGCGGGCGCCGGGGAAATCATGTTCGAAGCGCAGGATGTTTTCCACTTCCGCGCCGCGCCAGGAGTAGATCGACTGGTCGTCGTCGCCGACGCAGCAGATGTTCTTCGATTGCTGTGCCAGCAGGCGCAGCCACAGGTATTGCACCACGTTGGTGTCCTGGTACTCGTCCACCAGGATGTAGCGGAAGCTGCGGTGGTACTGCGCCAGCACGTCCGGCTGGGCGCGCAGGATTTCCGTCACGTGCAGCAGCAGGTCGCCGAAATCGGCGGCGTTCAGCGCGCGCAGCCGAAGTTGGTACTGGGCGTAGACCTCGCGCAGCCGGCCGCCGGCGAAATCGCCCTCCTCGCCCGCCGGCACGCGTTCCGGGGTCTGGCCGCGATCCTTCCAGCGTTGCAGCAGGCCCATCACCGCGGGGGGCGCCCAGCGCTTGGCGTCGATGCGCAGCGCCTCCATCACCTGCTTGAGCAGACGGAGCTGGTCGTCGGTGTCCAGGATCGAGAAGCTGGAGGTGAGGCCGAAATGCTCGGCGTGGCGTCGCAGCATGCGCGCGCACAGCGCGTGGAAGGTGCCGAGCCACAGCCCCTCCGCCGGCTGGCCGAGCAGGGACGACACACGCTCGCGCATCTCGCGCGCCGCCTTGTTGGTGAAGGTGACGGCCAGCACCTGGTTCGGGAAGGCGCGGCGGGTCAGCAGGATGTGCGCGAACCGCGTGGTCAGCACGCGCGTCTTGCCGGTGCCGGCGCCGGCCAGCACCAGCAGCGGCCCGTCGACGGTTTCCACCGCCAGCCGCTGTTCCTCGTTCAGTTTCGCCAGGTAGTCGGTCATGCTTCCGGGGTGCCGTTCGCCGCCCACTTCTATAGGACAGCCGGACACCTCTAGAAACCCCGCGACCCGAGGACCGCCGCCATGCGCCGCCCCACACTGCTCGCCTTGGCCGCACTGACCCTGGCCGCACCGACCCTGGGCGGTTGCGGCCACAAACCGGTCGGCAGCTTCGCCGGCACGCAGCCCGGCTTCGACGCCGTGGCCTTCTGGACCGGCCACCATCGCAGCTGGGGCGTGATCGAGAACCGCGGCGGCGCGCCGACCGACACGGTGGTCACCGACTGCGTGGGCACGCCGCAGCCGGACGGCACGCTCCACATGGTGCAGACGCTGACGCTCGGCGACGGCAGCGTGCAACACCGCGACTGGCACCTGCGCCGCGCCGGACCGGGCGCGTTTACCGCAACGGCGAACGACATGGTGGGCGAGGCGCACGGCACGGCGGCCGGCCGGGCGTTCCACTGGCGCTGGGTGCTGGCGCTATCGCCCGGGAACCCACTGAAGAACGTGGTCATGGACCAGTGGATGTACCTGATGGAGGGGGGAGCGATGATGAACCACACCACGATACGCAAGCTGGGCGTGACGGTGGCGCAGGTGTCGGAGGTGTTTCAGGGCATGCCGTAACTGCTATTCTACCGCTTCCGCTGCATGGCGTCTGACGGTGGAACCCACACAGCTGTGAGCAAAACCCAACATACAAGGCGAAGGACCAAATAATGCCGAATATGAGTAGGTGGAATGCTTCTGGTCTGAAAGTCAGCCACAGAAGCCCGTCTGGCAGACCTTGGCAGTCGCAAAATCTGAGACCCAGTACCCTGCATGACAAGCAGCTGGAAACGTAACAAAAACCAGAGTGTGTTCTGGCAGAATTTCATTACGTCAACGAAAATGCATTCAACTCTACCGCCTCACAACATCCGCGGCTGCCCGTTCGACGCGGATACACCGCCATCCACCGGCAGGTTCACCCCCGTCACGAAGCGCGCATCGTCGCTCGCCAGGAAGGCGATGACGTCGGCCACGTCGGCGGGCTCCGCGCCGCGGCCGAGCGGGCTGCGGTCCATGAACTTGGCCATCATGTCGGGGTTGCTGGTCAGGCCCTCCGACATGTCGGTGACGGTCAGGCTGGGGTTGACCGCGTTCACCCGCACGCCGCGGCCGCCGAACTCCATGGCGAGCGAGCGGGTCAGGTTGCTCACCGCGCCCTTCGAGGTGTTGTAGTAGGCCAGGCCCCAATCGCCGCCGATGCCCGAGACCGAGGAGACGTTCACCACGTTGCCGCGGCTTTCCAGCAGATGCGGCATGGCGGCGCGGGTGCAGTAGATCACGCCGTCCACGTTGGTCGCCATGATCTTGCGATACTCGTCCAGGCCGAGATCGAGGAAGCCGCCGAACGTGGCCACGCCCGCGTTGTTCACCAGCACGTCCAGCCGACCGAAGCGCTGCAGGGTGGCGTCCACCAGATGCGCGGCGGCCGCCTCGTCCGACACGTCGGCCGGCTGCACCAGCGTGCGTTCCGGCGCCAGGCCGGCGGCGACACCGTGCAGCTTGTCGGCGCGCCGCCCGGCCAGCACCACGCTGGCGCCATCCCGCGCGAGGCGCTGCACGGTGGCCGCGCCGATACCCGTGCCGGCGCCGGTGACGATCACCACCTTGCCCGAGAAATCAGCCATTCTGCACTCCCGTGTCGCGGTGGCGGTCGGACACGCCGCGCGGCCGGACGCCGAGGATGTGCGCGATGGCGTAGGTCAGGTCCGGCCGGTTCAGCGTGTAGAAGTGGAACTCGTCCACCCCGTTGGCCTGCAGCACGCGCACCTGCTCGGCGGCGACCACGGCGGCGACGATGCGGCGGGTTTCGGGGTCGTCCTCGGTCCCCTCGAACAGCCGCGCCATCCAGTCCGGCACCGTCGTGCCGCAAGCGTCCGAGAATTTCTTCGCTTGCGCGAAATTCGACACGGGCATGATGCCCGGCACGATCGGCGCGGTGATGCCGGCGGCCAGGCAGCGGTCCAGGAAACGCAGGAACACGTCGGCGTCGAAGAAATACTGGGTGATGGCGCGCGCGGCGCCGGCATCCAGCTTGCGCTTGAGGTGGTCGAGGTCCGCGCCCGCGTTCTCCGCCGTCGGGTGCATCTCCGGGTAGGCGGCAACCGTGATCTCGAACGGCGCCACCCGGCGCAGCCCGGCAACCAGGTCGCTCGCATAGGCATAGCCGCCAGGATGCGGCTCGTAGGGGCCCTCGGCCGCCGAATCGCCCCGCAGCGCCACGATGTGCCTGACGCCCGCATCCCAGTAGGCGCGGGCCACGTCGTCCACCTCGCCGCACGAGGCGCCGACGCAGGTCAGGTGAGCGGCAGGCACGAGGCTTGTCTCGCGCACGATGCGGGTGACCGTCGCGTGGGTGCGGGCCTGCGTGCTGCCGCCCGCGCCGTAGGTGACAGAGACGAAGCGCGGCTGCAGCCGCTCCAGCCGCCGGACACAGGTCCAGAGCTGGGCTTCCAGCGCCTCGGTTTTCGGGGGGAAGAACTCGAAGCTGAGCGCGGGGGCCGCGTCCTGCGCCCCGGGAGCCGGCAGCCGGTTGAAACGAGGGCCGGTCAGCCACCGCTCCAGGGTAGCGTCCGGCCGGTCTTGCGTGACAGGATGGATGTCCATGCCCGTTCATGAAGCCTTAATCCGCCCGGCTGCAAGAGGTACGGCCGAGGGCGGATGCGAGACGGCCGGATTGCCAGCACCGCGGCGTCACGTTACAGCGCCAGCTCGAAATGCTAAGAAGGCTGTGGGCTGCAGCCGGCCCGGGAGGCCGGACCATCCAGTCAGTGCGAAAACCGGTCGAGGGTCTTTCATGAGAAAGCTTCTGCAGCCTGCCACCATCCTCGCCGCCGCCCTGGCGCTCAGCGCCTGCGCCACAAAGCCGCCGGCCACGGACGCGGAGGCGACCCAGGAGTACCAGCAGACCAATGACCCGCTGGAGCCGACCAACCGGTTCTTCTACGGCGTGAACGACAAGATCGACCGCTACACGCTGAAGCCGATCGCGCAGGGCTACGTCTACGTCGTGCCCACACCCGTTCGCACCGGGCTGCACAACGTGCTGGCCAACCTGTCCAGTCCGGTCCTGTTCGCCGACGACGTGAGCCAGGCCAACCCGCGACGCGCCGGCGACACGTTCATGCGGTTCCTGATCAACTCGACCGCCGGGGGCCTGGGCATCTTCGACGTGGCGAAAGGCTGGGGCTACGCCGCGCACGACACCAATTTCGGCATCACCCTGGCGCTGTGGGGCGTGCCGTCGGGACCGTTCCTGTTCCTGCCGGTGCTGGGCCCGAGCAGCCCGCGGGCCGCGGCCGGCTTCGCCGCCGACATCGCGCTCGACCCGTTCACCTACGTGCCGCGCGGCTACGGCCTGCTGACGCTGAACTGGGCCCGGTTCGGGCTGGGCGCGATCGACACCCGGTCCCGCTACCTGACCGACCTGGACCGGGTAAAGGCCGGGGCGCTCGACCCCTACGCCACGTTCCGCAGCCTCTACCGGCAGAACCTCGCCTCCGAGATCGAGGCGGCGCGCCAGGACCGCCGCGGCAGCCAGCCCACGCTCACCAACGCCACCCATTGACGCTCTCGACCCTCAGACCAACCGGAGCCTGATCCCGTCATGCACGCCATGCCGACCCGCCGTGCCTTCCTGGCGCTGACCGCCGCCACCGCCTTGCTCGCCGTTTGGGGCGTCCCCCACGCCGCAGCCCAGGCTTCCGCCGCCAGTGCGTTCGTCAACAGCTTCGCCAGGAGCCTGACCGCCATCGTGAACGGCCCGCAATCGGCGGCGCAGAAGAAGGCGGCGCTGGGCCCGGTCATCGACAGCAACGTGGACGTGGCCAAGATCGCCCGCTTCTGCCTAGGCCGGTTCTGGGCGACCGCCACCCCGGCGCAACAGGCCCAGTACACCACCATCTTCCACCAGGTGCTGCTGAACAACATTCGCGGCCATCTGGGCGAGTACCAGGGCGTCACCTACGCCATGCAGGGGGAGACGCCGCAGGGCGCCAACACGCTGGTCGGCACCGTCATCAACCGCCCGAACGCGCCGCCCGCGAACGTGCAATGGGTGGTGGACAGCGCCAGCGGGTCGCCCAAGGTGGTGGACGTGGTGGCCGAGGGCACCAGCCTCCGCCTGACCCAGCGGAGCGACTACGCGAGCTACCTGAGCCGACACGGCAACGACATCTCCGCGCTGCTGACGGCGTTGCAGCAGCAGCTCGACGCCAACTGAAGCAAAAAAGCCTGCTTTTTTGAAAAGCAGCAAAAAACTTCTGATCGTGCTGTCGCGGAGCTTTCCCCAGAGCGCGACCGAATGAACCAAAGTTTTTTGGTTCTTTTTTTCAAAAAAGAACCGCTTTCTTGCGTATTAGCGACCAGGAAATAACTCCAAGGCATCGTCTCCGCAAGGGAGATGCTGCCGTGGAGATCATCTGCATTCAGGGAAGCGCGCCCGGCCGGATCGTGGCGACGCTCGCGCATGGGTCGCGCATACGCCAGGTGCCGATGACCATCGCGCGCCACCCCGCCGGCGGCTGGCAGGCGGGGCGGGACGGCGTGTTTGGCCCACGCTGTCATGCGGTGGCGACGGCGATACTGCTGGAGGCCGGCGACGCGTTCATGGCCGACGAGACGAGCATCGCCGCCGAGTAGCGCTCAGGCCTGCGGATCGTGCCCCCAGTTCATCAGCGACTTGCGCCAGCGCGTGTCGCCGACGTCTCCGCCCGGACGCTGGGCCGAGTGGCGGTGGATGTATCCCACAACCTTCCGCATGTCGGCAAAATCCTGGTCGGACAGCGCGGCGCGACGGGTCGCCCGTATCTGCAGGATACGTTCGCCCATGTGATGCCCGACCGATTCCGCCTGGTGATCGCCGGTCACGCGCTCGCCGTCCGATGTCATCCCGACGCTCCGGCTGTCCTCGCTCCGTAGCCATTCACGAAGAGTGGACGGTGCCATGTTCATCAGCCGCGTGAACTCGGCGTAGAGCGCGGCCTTTTCGTCGTCGCCGGGAGGATGGACGGTCAACGGGACAGGGCCGCCACCAGCTCGTCCTTGCGCATGCGCGATCGGCCGGCGATTTTTGCCGAGGCCGCTTGGGCGAGCAGAGCCTTGCGGCTGCAGTGGGCGAGGTCGGCGGCGCGACCGGGTGTGCGATCGTGCGCGGTCTTCTCCGCAATCGCGCGGGGCTGGGCCGAGAATTGCCGTCCCTTCCTCGTATCGGCGCGCTTCTTCGCGCTGGTCTCGGCGTATTCCTTCTCGGTCAGGTGGTTGCGGGCCTGTTCGGGAAGGTAGCGCTCGCCGGTCTCGCCGGACGGCTTGCCCGATTGGGTGCCCCACTTCTCCTCGGTCCACTGGCGGAGATGGTTGTCCGCCGCCTTGCGGCCCTTGTAGCCGCCGCCGGCCTCCTTGTACTCGCGCACCGCGATCTGGGCCTTGCGCGCCGACCACTGGCCGGGTTTGCCGCCGCGTGCATCCTCCGTGACCGAGTGCTTCACCTTCTCCCACAGCGCTGGGTCGGTCTTTTCCGCCGTTGCCGACATGGTGCCTCTCCTCGCGGTTCCGCCAGACGAAACACGCGATGAGCCGGAGCGTTCCGCCTGGCGCCGAACCGAAATCGTCCGGATATGTCCGCGGCCGACATCCCTGGGCTCCGGGCGGCCAACACCACCCTGGGCTGCCAAAACCCGCAGACCTCAATAGACTTTCGGTTGTAGAAATAACCCTTCTCCAACCATCACGAGAATTTGACTCGTGTTTTTTGAGACTGGGTCGCAATGTTTTGGCTCTGAAATAAACGACAGCTTCAGTCGATCAGAGCAAAAACAAGGAAGATATTCAATGCTCGCAGGAAATCGCCAGCCGCAAGGCAAGTTTTACATGGCACGTCGTCTTTCAACGTTGGCCATCTTTATAGGAACGTTACAAGCAGTCGTCACAACCCGGGCGAGTGCCATGGCCTTGCCGGGCGAGTTCAGCGGCAACGCGCGCACGCTCGAAACCTCGTTCGTGATCGCCGGTGCAGCGGTCGGGCTCCGGAGCGGGGCGGCCGAGTCCTGCGGGTGCCGCGGCACCCATGGCGTCACCCGGACCGACACGGTCTCATCGATCGCCATCGGCACCGGCGGCAACATCCTGACGGCGATCTCCTCCGCCGCCACCGCGTTCGGCGACAAATCCGCGGGCGCGGCGACGGTCAAGCAGACGGTCGAGGTGTCTAAACTGAACCTGCTTGGCGGCCTGATCACCGCGGACAGCCTGAAGGCCGCCGCAAGTATCGGTGCCACCGCGAACACGCTGACGGATTCGACGGCGGGCACGTCCATCGTAAACCTGGTGGTCGCGGGCATCCCGGTCGCCGCCGACGTGGCGGAGAACACGACCTTGGCGCTGCCGGGCATCGGCTCGGTCACCGTCAAGGCGGTGACGGAACACGCCAACAAGACCCAGGGTTATGTGACGGTCGACCTGCTCGTGATCAACGTCGACCACGCGAACAGTCTCGGGTTGCCGGTCGGCGGCAAGCTGGTCGTCGGCAAGGCAGAGGCCGGCTACACGCGCACCGTGCCGGCGGCGGCCCTGAAGGGCTTCGCCTCGATCGTCGGTATCAAGGGCGATGCAGGCGGTCTCTTGAACGAGCATGCGGGTGCGGGCGCGTCGGTCGGCCTGCCGGGCTGTTCCGGCACGGACGGCGAGACCCTGAGGAAGTCCGTCACCGACGTGACCGTGGCCGGCCTGCTTTCGGTTGCGACCGCCAAGACGACGGCGTTCGGCGGACCGGTCGGGCAGGCGAGCGTCGCCAGGACGAGTTCGACCCTGTCGGACGTATCGTTGCTGGGCGGGGTGATCACCGCCTCCGCCCTGACCGCGGTGGCACAGGAGAGCCGGACCGGCACGATCGACACGCCCTCGTTCGACGGGTCCAGCTTCGTCGGCCTGGCCATCGCCGGGCTACCGGTCAGCGCCCAGACCCCGGCCAACACGAAGCTGACGCTGCCCGGGATCGGCTACGTCATCGTCAACGAGCAGCTCCAGGCCGACAAGACCACCGTGGTCGCGAACGGCCTGCACATCGTGGTCAGCGACATCAACCTGCTCGGCCTGCCCGTCGGTGCGCAGATCACCCTCGCGCATGCCACCGCGGGCGCCACGAAGCCCTAAGCCGCCCTCGGGGATCGACCGGAGATCGGGCGCCGCGTCCTGCCAGGACGCGGCGCCACCCGCGTCAGGCGGCCGTCTACACCGGCTCGGGCACCCGTCCGTTGATCACCAGGCCTTCGACGCCGGCGCCCACCCGCACGGTCTCGCCTTCGTGCACCGCGCCCTCCAGCAGCAGGCTCGCCAGCGGGTTCTGCAGGCTGCGCTGGATCACCCGCTTCAGCGGCCGTGCGCCGTAGATCGGATCGTAGCCCTCGTTGGCCAGCCAGTCCTGCGCCGTCTGGTCGAGTTCCAGGCCGATCTTGCGGTCGGCCAGCAGCGCCCGCAGCCGGGCGAGCTGCATGTCCACGATCACCTCCATGTCGGAGCGTGCCAGGCGGCGGAAGGTGACGATCTCGTCCAGCCGGTTGAGGAACTCCGGGCGGAAATGCTCGCGCACCACACGCATCACCTGGGCATGCGCCATGGCCATCGGCTCGTTGTCCGGCTGGGCGGCCAGGATGTCGCTGCCGAGGTTGGAGGTCAGCACGATGATGGTGTTGCGGAAATCCGCGGTGCGCCCCTGCCCGTCGGTCAGGCGGCCGTCGTCGAGCACCTGCAGCAGCACGTTGAAGACGTCCTCGTGCGCCTTCTCCACCTCGTCGAACAGGATCACCTGGTAGGGGCGGCGCCGCACCGCCTCGGTCAGCACGCCGCCCTCCTCGTAGCCGACATAGCCAGGCGGGGCGCCGATCAGGCGTGCGACCGCGTGCTTCTCCATGAACTCGCTCATGTCGATGCGCAGCAGCGCGCGCTCGTCGTCGAACAGGAACGCCGCCAGCGCCTTTGTCAGCTCGGTCTTGCCGACGCCGGTGGGGCCCAGGAACAGGAAGCTGCCGATCGGCCGGTTTGGGTCGCCCAGGCCCGCGCGCGCGCGGCGCACCGCGTTGGCGACCGCCCGCAACGCGTCCTCCTGCCCCACCACACGGCGGCGCAGCTCGTCCTCCATGCGGATCAGCTTGGCGCGCTCGCCCTCCAGCATCCGCTCCACAGGCACGCCGGTCCAGCGGCTGACGACGCCCGCGATCTGCTCGGCGGTGACCGCCTCGTTGACCAGCTTTCCGTCCGCCTGGCTGCCCTCGATCTGCCGCTGCAGCTCGGGGATCACGCCGTAGAGCAGCTCGGAGGCGCGGGCGAGCTGGCCGGACCGCTGGGCAATCTCGACCTCGCCACGCGCCTGGTCCAGCTGCTCCTTCAGCTTCTGCGTGCCCGCCACCTTTTCGGTCTCCGCGCGCCACGCCGCCGTCATCGCGGTCGAGCGCTCCTCGATCCCGGCCAGCTCCTGCTCCAGCTTGCCCAGCCGGTCGCGCGACGCCGCGTCGTCCTCGCGCTTGAGGGCCTCGCGCTCGATCTTCAGCTGGATCAGCCGGCGATCCAGCTCGTCCAGCTCCTCGGGCTTGCTGTCCACCTCCATGCGCAGGCGCGAGGCCGCCTCGTCCATCAGGTCGATCGCCTTGTCCGGCAGGAAACGGTCGGTGATGTAGCGGTTGCTGAGCGTGGCGGCCGCCACCAGCGCGCCGTCGGTGATGCGCACGCCGTGGTGCAGCTCGTACTTCTCCTTGATGCCGCGCAGGATGCTGATCGTGTCGGCGACGCTCGGCTCGCCCACGAACACCGGCTGGAACCGGCGCGCCAGGGCCGCGTCCTTTTCCACGTGCTTGCGATACTCGGTCAGCGTGGTGGCGCCGATGCAGTGCAGCGCGCCGCGTGCCAGCTCGGGCTTGAGCAGGTTGGACGCGTCCATCGCCCCGTCGGCCCGCCCAGCGCCCACCAGCGTGTGCATCTCGTCGATGAACAGGATGACCTGACCCTGCGCCTGCTCGATCTCCTGAAGCACGGATTTCAGCCGCTCCTCGAACTCGCCGCGATACTTCGCCCCGGCCACCAGGCCGCCCATGTCCAGCGAGAGCACGCGCTTGTTCTTCAGCGCCTCCGGCACGTCGCCGCGCACGATGCGGAGCGCCAGGCCCTCGACGATGGCGGTCTTGCCCACGCCCGGCTCGCCGATCAGCACCGGGTTGTTCTTGGTGCGTCGGGCCAGCACCTGGATGGTGCGTCGTATCTCCTCGTCGCGGCCGATCACCGGGTCGAGCTTTTGGGCCCGCGCCTGCTCGGTCACGTCCTTGGTATATTTCTTCAGCGCGTCGAAGCCGGCTTCCGCGTTCGGGCTCGTCACCTTGCGGCCCTTGCGTATCTGGTCCAGCGCCCGCTCGATGGTCTGCGGGTTGGCGCCAGCGGCGCGCAACGCTCGGCCGGCCGGCGTGTCGCTCGCCACCAGGGCGGACAGCACACGATCCTGCGCCACGTACTCGTCGCCGGCGCCGCTTGCCTGCTGCTGGGCCGCGTCCAGCACGCGAACCAGCTCGGGCGTCACCTGCGGCGTGCCGGCACCCTGCCCCTGCACCTTCGGCACGCGCGCCAGCTCGGCCTCGTTGGCCGCGCGTATCTTCTGCGCGTCCCCGCCCGCGGCGCGGATCAGGCCAGACGCCGCCCCCTCCTCGTCGTCCATCAGTGCCTTGAGCAGGTGCTCCGGGGTGATGCGCTGGTGGAACTCGCGGATGGCGATGGTCTGGGCGGCTTGCAGGAAACCGCGGGTACGCTCGGTAAGCTTGTTCATGTCCATGGCTGTTGTCCCTCTCAATCAGGCGACTGCGCTGTCCGTGTCCCTCAGAAGGCGACACGCTCGTGGCGAAATCTGGTGTCGCGGGGCGTGGGGCTCAAGACGGGAAGGAAGGCCAGGGGCTCTGCCCCTGGACCCCGCTGGGGCCACGCGGCCCCAGACCCCGGTTATGGAAGGCAAGGGAGGGGATGCATCCTGGGCGGTTGTTACCCGATGGATGGAGGTCCAGGGGGCAAAGCCCCCCTGGCCTTCCTGCCCCGCTTGGTCCCCCACGCTCCGCGCGGCTAGGATCGCGCCATGGCGCGTCCCACCATCACCAGCCTAGACCGCTACGTCCTGCGTCAGCTCCTCGTGGCGCTCGTTTCCGTCACCACGGCGCTCGTGGCGCTGATCTGGCTGACCCAGTCGCTCCGGTTCGTGGAGCTGGTGGTCAATCGCGGGCTGAGCCTGCGGGTGTTCATCCACCTGACCGCATTGCTGATCCCCAGCTTCATCAGCGTGATCCTGCCGATCACCACCTTCGTGGTGGTCCAGTTCGTCTACCAGCGCCTGTCGGGCGATCGCGAGCTGATCGTGATGCGCAGCGCCGGGCTGAGCCAATGGGCGCTGGCGCGGCCGGCGCTGATGCTGGGCTGCATCGCCATGGCGGCCGGCTTCGTGCTGAACATCTGGGTGGTGCCGGCCAGCAACAGGGCGTTCAAGGAGTACCAGTTCGAGCTGCGCAACAAGGTGGCGGCCTTCCTGCTGCAGGAGGGCGTGTTCACCGCCATCTCGGACCAGTTGACCGTCTATGTCCGCTCGCGCGACACCGACGGCACGCTGCGCGGCATCCTGGTGGAGGATGACCGGCAGTCCAACACGCGCGCCACCATCCTGGCCGAGAGCGGCCGGCTGGTGGCCGAGGGCAACACGCCGCGCGTGCTGCTGGAGAACGGGTCGCGCCAGGAGATCGACGCCAAGACCGGCCGGCTGGACGTGCTGACCTTCGCCGAGGACACGGTGGACCTGGCCAGCAGCGGCCGCGGCGAGGATGCCCAGCGCATGCGCGACGACAGCGAGATGAGCCTGCACGAGCTGCTCCATCCCGGCCCCGACACCCAGGGGCGCGATGCCGGCAAGTTCCTGGCGGAGGCCAACCGGCGGCTGACCCAGCCGGTGACGGCGCTGAGCTTCGCCCTGGTGGCGCTGCTGGCGACCCTGACCGGCAGCTTCCGGCGCGCCGGCAATTTCTGGCGCCCGCTCGGCGCGGTGCTGGCGATGGTCGGCCTGATGGCGCTCGGGCTGACGGCGCAGAGCCTGGCCACGCGGCACGCCTCGCTGGTGCCGCTGATCTGGGCGCAGGCCGTGCTGCCGGGCCTGGCCAGCGCCTGGGTCCTGTTCAGGCCGCGCCTGGCCCCCGCCACCGTGCGGCGTCGCGTGACGGCCTGAGACGATGCGCTTCGCCCTGACCCTGTCGGCCTACATCGCGCGGCAATTCATCGCCGCCGCCCTGGCCATGCTGGCGGCGCTGTCGCTGCTGGTGATGCTGTTCGACTTCATCGAGCTGCTGCGTCGCGCCTCGCTGCGCCCCGATGTCGGGTTCGGGCTGGTCATCGGCATCGCGCTGCTGCGGCTGCCCTACTACATGCTGCAGATCCTGCCGTTCGCCGTGCTGGTGGGCGGCATCATCGCGTTCTGGCGGCTGACACGCTCGTCGGAGCTGGTGGTGGCGCGGGCGGCCGGCGTCTCGGCGTGGCAGTTCCTCAGCCTGGCGGTCCTGGGCGCGATCGGGCTTGGGCTGATCGCGACGGGCGGCCTGTCGCCGCTCTCCTCCGCCCTGTTCGCGCGGGCCGAAACGCTGGACAATTTCTATCTGCGCCACTCGAGCGGCGTGTCGCTGACCGGCGGCCAGCTCTGGCTGCGCCAGGCGGACCGGGCGCTGGACCCGCAGGGCGTCGCCATCCTGCACGCGCGCCAGGTGGAGCTGCAGGGCAAGGTGGTGTCCGCGCACGACATCAGCGTGTTCCGGCTGGACGCGGCCGACCACCTGCTGTCCCGGGTGGAGGCAGGGCGCGCGATCCTGGCCCACGGCGCCTGGCAGATGGTCGACGCGCGCACCATCACGCCGGACCACCTGCCGGTGGTGGTGGGCAAGATGTCGCTGGCCACCAACCTGACGGCCCGGCGGGTGCAGGAGAGCTTCCAGTCGCCCGAGACGCTGTCGGTCTGGGCGCTGCCGGGGTTCATCGCGCTGCTGGAGAGCGCCGGCTTCTCCTCGGTGCGGCACCGGCTGCACTTCCAGTCGCTGCTGGCCTTGCCGTTACTTTGCGGCACGATGGCGCTGGTTGCCGCGGGCTTCTCCATGCGCCAGACACGGCGCGGGGGCGTGGCCCGTATGGTCGGGTCGGGTGTCGCAGCGGGGTTCCTTTTGTTCACGGTTAGCAAGGTGGCCGAGGAGTTCGGGCAATCCGGTGCGCTGCCCGCGGCGCTGGCCGCCTGGGCCCCGGCCGGCGCGGGCCTGATGCTGGCCGTCTCGCTGCTCCTCCACCTGGAAGACGGCTAAGTGGGCGCACGGTCCGGAACGCGCCCCGGCGGCCATCTGACGCCAGCCGACTCGCCAGGCCACGGTCCGGACCGTGCGACGGCTGCGGTTCTTTGCGTGGTGGCCTCTCTGCTGCCGGGGGTGGCGCTGGGGCAGTATCGGGCGCCGGCACAGCATTTTCCGACGATCAACACCAACACGCAGCCGCTGTCCGGCAACCAGCCGGTCACGTTCCAGGCCGACAGCGTCACCTACGACAAGGATCACGGCCTGGTCTCGGCCGACGGCCACGTCGAGGCCTGGCAGAACGACCACGTGCTGCGTGCCGACCGGGTGACGTTCGACCGCAACACCAACGTCGCCGCCGCCTACGGCCACGTGGTGATCGTGGAGCCGGACGGGCAGGTGCTGTTCGCCGACTACGCCGAGCTGACGCAGGGGATGCGCAACGGCGTGCTGACCGGCATGCGCGCGTTGCTGGCGCAGAACGGGCGGCTGGCCGCCAACGGCGCGCGGCGCACCGAGGGCAAGCTCAACGAGATGAGCCGCGGCGTCTACTCCACCTGCAACGTCTGCGCGCTCGATCCGCAAAAGGCGCCGCTGTGGCAGCTGCGGGCCCGGCTGCTGACGCAGGACCTCGAGAACAAGCGTATCGAGTACCAGGACGCCTACCTCGACTTCCTCGGGGTGCCGGTGCTGTACCTGCCCTACTTCTCCAACAGCGACCCTTCGGTGAAGCGCCAGACCGGGCTGCTGTCGCCGACCATCGGCGCCACCGACAGCCATCTCGGCAGCTACGTGGCGCTGCCCTACTACATCGTGCTCGACGACCAGTCGGACCTGACGCTGACGCCGATGGTGGCGACCCGCACGGGACCGCAGCTCGAGGGGCTGTACCGGCGCGACTTCAACAGCGGCGACCTGCGCTTCGACGGCGCCATCGCGCGCGACGAGCGGTCGCTGCAGGGCTACGGCTTCGCGCATGGCCTGTTCAACTGGGACGACACCTGGCGCTACGGCTTCGACGTCAACCTCGCCAGCTCGACCGACTACATGCGCGACTTCCACATCCCCGGCTACGGCGCCAACGTGCTGTCCAGCAACGCCTATATCGAGGGGTTCGGCGTCGGCTCGTATGCCAGGCTCGACGTGCGCACCTACCAGGGGCTGGACAGCAGCATCAAGCAGAGCCTGCTGCCCTACGTGCTGCCGACCTACCAGTACAGCTTCGTCAGCGAGCCGGTCCTGCTGGGCGGCCGCTGGAGCTTCGACACGCAGGAGTTCAACGTCACCCGCGACGAGGGCACCAACGACCAGCGGCTGGGTGCCAAGCTGCAATGGGACCGGCTGTTCACCGGCTCGACGGGCCAGCGCTGGCTGCTGATGGCCCAGGCCATCGGCGCCGCCTACAACGCCAACGTTCTGAACGGCCAGCCGAACTACATGGACGAGAACGTGGCGCATGGCGTGCACGGCCAGGCGCAGGTGGCGCTGAAGCTGAACTGGCCCTTCGTCCGGACGGCGGGCGCCGGCAGCCAGATCATCGAGCCGATCGTGCAGCTGATCGCCGCCCCGCAGAGCGGCAACTCGCGTCGCGACAACGTCCCCAACGAGGACAGCCTGGACTACGAGTTCACCAACGCGACGCTGTTCCAGCTGAACCGCTTCGGCGGCTACGACCGC
The DNA here is from genome assembly GCA_964244615.1 of uncultured Acetobacteraceae bacterium. Taxonomy (GTDB): domain Bacteria; phylum Pseudomonadota; class Alphaproteobacteria; order Acetobacterales; family Acetobacteraceae; genus BOG-908. The sequence continues at coordinate 27,624 of CAXTJP010000006.1, read as the reverse complement.
TTCGACGGCGGCGTGCGGTCCAACTTCGCGCTGCGCGGCGAGTGGAACTTCCCAGGCGGCCAGAAGCTGGAGGGCCTGGTCGGCGCATCCTGGCAGGAGCACATCGACCATAACCTCTACCCCGAGTTCCAGCCCTGGAACGGGTTCGGGACCGGGCAGCACCTCTCGGACATCGTGGCGCGCGCCAGCTACGTGCCGAACAGCATCGTGGACTTCTCGGCACGCGGCCGCTTCGACCACGACAACGGCGCGGTGCGCTTCGTCGATGCCATTGCCAACGCCGGCGTGCCCCTGCTGCGGGTCAGCGGCGGGTTCCTCTACAGCGCCAACAACCCCTACACGCTCTACCTGAACGACTTCAACATCCCGGCGCTGTTCCTGCCGAGCCCGGCGCAGACCTTTGCCGCCTTCTACACCCCGCGCGAGGAGGCGACCGCCGGTTTCTCCAGCACGATCGGCCACTACGCGGTCAGCGCGGATGCCAGACGCAACCTGGAGACGGGCAGGCTCGACGCGATCGGCGGCAACGTGAAGTTCGAGAACGAGTGCTTCGCCTTCGACGTCTATGCCGCGAGACGCTTCACCGCCATCAACAACGATTCCGGCGACACCACGGTGCTGTTCACGATCACGCTGAAAACGGTGGGCGCGTTCGGCGTGAACGGTTAACTAGTCTCCGCCGGTCGCCCGTCTACCTTCTGCTAGGTCCGTTCATGCGCAATGCCCTGCTCGCCGCCCTGCTGGTCTCCGCTCCGCTCGCGACACGAGCCGCCACGCCGGTGGCGCTGACCAAACCGGCGCCGGCGCCGGCCACGCCCGCCGAGCCGGCCGACGGCATCGTGGCGGTGGTCAACGGCGAGGTGATCACCCGGGCCGACGTGGACAACCGCGCCCGCCTGTTCGCGCTGACCACCGGCCAGCCGATCGCCGCCGACACGCTGAAGCGGCTGCGGCCGCAGATCACCCGCGAGCTGATCGACGACCGGCTGCGCATGCAGGAGATCCAGCGCCGCAAGATCGCCGTGCCGGACATCGACGTGGCCCATGCCATCGGCGACATCGAACAGCGGAACCACCTGCCGCCCGGCGGGCTGCAGGCCAAGCTGTCGGGCCAGGGCGTCTCCCCCTCCACGCTGATCGCGCAGATACGCACCCAGCTCGGCTGGACGCGGGTGCTGCGCCAGGAGCTGTCCGAGCGCGGCCGCATCACCGAAGGCGAGATCGCCGAGCAGGAAAAGATCTTCCGCGAACAGCAGGGCCAGCCGCAATACCGGCTGGGCGAAATCTTCGTCGCCGCCGAAGACCCGTCGCACCTGAACGACGCGAAGCGCTTTGCCGACACGGTGATCCAGCAGCTTCATGCCGGCGCCCCGTTCGGGATCGTGGCCGCCGAGTTCAGCCAGAGCCAGACCGCGCTCGAAGGCGGCTCGCTCGGCTGGGTCAGGCCGGACCAGCTCGACCCGACGGTCGCGGGACTCGTGGCGCAAATGCCGGTCGGCGCCATCAGCAACCCGGTACGCGTGGCCGGCGGCTACGACGTGGTGACCCTGCAGGAGAAGCGCCAGGTGGGCTCGGACCTGGCGACGGTGCTGACGCTGCGCCAGTCCTTCTACTCGTTCAGCACGCCGCTCGATCCGCAGAACCCCACGCCAGAGCAGCGCAAGGCGCTGGCGGACGGCCAGGCGCTGAGCAAATCCGCCCATAGCTGCGCCGACATCGAGGCCGCGGGGCGCGCCGCCGGCAGCAAGCGCGCCACCGATCCCGGCCCGGTGCGCCTGGACCGGCTGAGCGGCCCGATGCAGTCGCTGCTCGGCGGCCTCCCGGTCGGCCAGGCGAGCAAGGCGCTGGTCACCACCGATGGTATCCTGGTGGTCATGGTGTGTGCGCGCGACCAGAAGAACATGGCGGCGATGTCGCATGAGGACATCGCCAACCAGCTGGTGGCGGAACGGGTCGAACTCGCCTCGCGCCAGCTCCAGCAGGATTTGAAGCGGCGTGCCCTGATCGACCAAAGAACCTGAGTGTTCGGTCGGGCAGCGCGCTGGCCGTTCAGCCGATCAGGTGGCTGACCCAGCGGACGGCGCCGGTGTGGACCAGGTCGTTCCAGGAAATGAAGATGAACAGCGAGCCGATGATGGCGAAGCCCACGCGATAGCCGTAATCCAGCGCGCGCGGCGGCAGCGGCCGGCCGCGCACCGCCTCGGCCGCGTAGAACATCAGGTGGCCGCCATCGAGGATCGGGATCGGCAGCAGGTTCATCAGGCCGAGATTGATCGACAGCAGGGCGATGAAGCCGATCAGGCTGACGATGCCGAGCTGCGCCACCTGGCCGGACATGCTGGCGATGGCGATCGGGCCGCCGAGCTCGCGCACGCCCTGGCCGGTGGTCAGGATGTGGCCGAGCCCCTTCAGCGTCTGCCACAGCACCAGGCCGGTCTGCTTCACCCCGGCCACCACGGCCGAGGCGGGATCGAGGCGCATGGTTGCCGCCTCGCCCGCGCCGACGCCCAGACGCCCGACCGACAGGTCCCCCGGCGTCGCCGGCTTGATGGTCACCGGCACCGTCAGGTCCTGGGCGCCGCGATGGACGGCCAGGCTGAGCGTATGCCCGGCATTGCCGGCCACGATGCGGCGCAGATCCTCGAACAGCGCCACCTTCGTGCCGTCGATGGCGCGTATGACGTCGCCCTGCTTCAGCCCGGCATCGGCGGCCGAGCTGCCCGCCGCCACCTCGCCCACCACGGCGAGCGGGACCTGGCGGCCGACCGTCGCGTACAGCGCCGAGAACAGCACCACGGCCAGCAGGAAGTTGGCGATCGGGCCCGCGGCCGCGACGATGGCGCGCGAGCCGACCGAGGTCTGGAAATAGGCACGGCCGCCGGCCGCGGCGGCCTCGTCGGTCGGCCGCTCGTCGGCCACGTTCACCGCCATGCCGGGCATTTTCACGAACCCGCCGAGCGGCAGCAGGCACAGCTTCCAGACCGTGCCGTGCCGGTCGGTCCAGGACAGCAGGGTCGGGCCGAACCCAATCGAAAACGCCTCAACCTCAAAGCCGCGCCAGCGGGCGGCAAGGTAGTGCCCCATCTCGTGAATCACGACGAGCACACCAAGCACCAGGGCAAAACTGCCAATCGTCTGAAGAAAATGCGCCATAGAATTCCCTACCTAAATTAACAGAAGTTATTTGCTTCTTTCTTTCAAGAAAGAAGGCCTTCTCGCAAGGTAAAACAAAAGATTATACACCCTGCCGCCAGAGCCGCGTGCGTCGCTTTCTCGATGACAGGATCGACGATGTGTTCTCGACAGTGATGATCCTCATTCGTCGGCTCCCGAAAAGGATGCTGTCGTCGACCGCTGATGGTGGACCTTCAGCCCTGTTGCAGCCATGCGCGCTCCGCGGCTCTCAACGCGGCGATCATCTCGGGCCGGTCCACGCCTGGAAGGTCGTTGTGGGCGGGGCTCCCCCCGGCGGTGAGGATGTAGCTGAGGTAGCGGTAGGAGGGACGAAACCCGCGAAGCTTCCCTTCGTCCAACTTCGGGACCTTGTTCGGGTCGCGCGGGATCAGCGTATCTCGGATGTAGATGCCGCGAAGCCCACGGATGAGCCACTGCCCTCCCGATTGCTGAACTCGCCACAACAGTCGCGTGTAGCTCGTCGTGCTGACCTCGATGTCGTCCAGCACCGAGAAGGTGTGGACCGCACACGCCGTGTCGGCAATCGCGCGGTCGTCCTTGAGCCAGACGACGCCGGGGCTCATCGAATCGAAATGCACGGTTTGCGTGTCGGGGTTGTTTCTCCCCGCTTCGACGAACGCAGCGCCGCTACCCTTGAACCAAGAGACTTCGACGACTGCGTCCGGATGGAAGCACGCTGCATCCTCCGCCCAGTCGTGGGTCTCCCGGGCCAAGCGCTCGCGCATGATGACGTCGGTGACAGCGCTCGAGTCGGTTGCGACTTGCTGCTTTGTCCGAATGTCTTCATGGGCATCGACTATTGGCTTGGTTCCGTCATCGCCAGCACCGTGTGGCGTGTTGGTCGGAGCCGCCGACGCCAAATCGGCTATCAGCCCCGAGGCGAGTAGCGAGGCCCAAGTCAACGCGCGGCGACGGGACGATGCAAAGTAGCCAGAGCCCAGCTTTGGTGGACGGACCTTCGGAACCATCAAAAAATCCTCATATTCAGACCCCTCAGACTTTTGGTCGTCGCCTAGGCCGCTGCCCGTGCCGTGGCGTGATCCGCCGCGCATCGACGCGCGCGCGCGTCGAGCGAGACCACGGCGTCCAGCGTGTCCGCCGGGCAGGTGCCGAGGCGGTCCAGCACCGAGGCGACCACCGCGGCGATGTCGAGGAAGCCGATGCGGCGGTCGAGAAAGGCGGCGACCGCGATCTCGTTGGCGGCGTTCAGGATGGTCGGTGCGCCCGCCCCTTCGCGCAAGGCCTCGCGCGCGATGCGCAGGGCGGGAAACCGCGTCTCGTCCGGTGGCTCGAACTCCAGCCGGCCGATTGCGGCCAGGTTCAGCCGTGGCGAGGTGGTGGCCAGCCGCTCCGGCCAGGCCAGCGTGTGGGCGATCGGGATGCGCATGTCGGGCGCGCCCATTTGCGCCAGCACGCTGCCGTCGCGGTAGCAGACCAGGCCGTGCACCACCGATTGCGGGTGCACCAGCACCTCGATCTCGTCCGGCCGCAGGGCGAACAGGCGGGCGGCCTCGATCACCTCCAGCCCCTTGTTGAACAGGGTGGCCGAATCGATGCTGATCTTGGCGCCCATCGACCAGATAGGGTGGCGAAGGGCCATCTCCGGCGTGGCGCGCGCCATCTCCTCGACCGAGGCGGTGCGGAACGGGCCGCCGGACGCCGTCAGGATGATCTTCTCGAGTGCCGAGCGGTCGCTGCCGGCCAGCGCCTGAAAGATGGCGTTGTGCTCGGAATCGACCGGCAGCAGGGTGGCGCCCGCCGCGGCCACGGCACGCAGCAGGACGTCGCCGGCCGAGACGATCGCCTCCTTGTTGGCCAGGGCGATGGCGCCGCCACCCTCGGCCGCGGCAAGCGTGGGCGCCAGCCCGGCCATGCCGGTGATGGCCGCCATGGTCCAGTCCGCCCCCGTTCGCGCGGCCGCCAGCACCGCGTCCGGCCCGCAGGCCACGCGTACACCGCTGCCCGCCAGGCAGTCGGCCAGCGTGCGATGCATCGAGGGATCGCTGCACACGGCCAGCTCCGCGCCCAGCGACCGGGCCTGAACGGCCAGCGCCTCGGCCCGGCTGTTGGCGACCAGCGCCAGCACGCGGTAGCGATCGCGGTGCGAGGCCAGCAGGTCCACCGTGCTGCAGCCGATGCTGCCGGTGCTGCCCAGGACGGTGATCGTCTTCATGCGCGCTCCAACCCTATCGCCACGTCGCCAGCGACAGCAGCGCCGCGACCGGCGCGGCGGTCAACACACCGTCCAGCCGGTCGAGCAGGCCGCCGTGGCCGGGGATGAGGCTGCCCGAATCCTTGACCCCGAAACGACGCTTCATGGCACTTTCCAGCAGATCGCCGGCCTGCGCCACCAGGCTCAGAAGCAAAGCCGCGGGTGCCGACGCCGCGGGGTAGGCCGGCGCCACGGCGACCCCTGCCGCGACGGCGCACAGCGTGCCGCCCAGGGCGCCCGACCAGGTCTTGCCCGGCGAGATGCGCGGCGCCAGACGCGGACCGCCGACCAGCCGGCCGACGAGGTAGGCGCCGATATCGCCGGCACAGACGATCACCGCCAGGAACAGCACCCAGTGCAGCCCGTCCGGCAGGTGGCGGAGCCAGACGAGGGCGATCACGGCCGGACTGATGTAGAGTGCGCCCGCCACCCAGAAGCGCACGCCGAGGCGGCCGCACAGCCCGATCCACTCGGCAGCCATGCCGGCCGCGAGCAGACCGACACAGACCAGCCACACGGTCCCGCCGAGCCAGATGCAGCCCAGGGCCAGCAACGCCAGCACCACGCCCGACGCGGCGCGCACGCCGAGATCACGCCACCGCGCATCGCTCACCGGACGGCCTGCCCTGCAGGCATGTCAGGCAGACACAAGCGAGTCGGTGCCGCCGGACATGTTTCCGGCCAGGGCTGCCGGGTCATCGGCGTGTTCACAAGCCGGAGCGCGCGCCGTAGCGCCGGTCCCGGGCGGCGAAATCCGCCAGCGCGCTCTCGAAATGCTCGGCGTTGAAATCTGGCCAGAGCACCTCGGGGAACAGGTACTCGGCGTAGGCGGCCTGCCACAGCAGGAAGTTGGAGACGCGCCGCTCGCCGCTGGTGCGTATGACGAGGTCGGGATCCGGCATGCCGGCGGTGAACAGGAAGCCGGAGAACGCCTCCTCGGTCAGGCCGGCCGGGTCCAGCGTGCCGCTGGCGGCCGCCTGCGCCACGGCACGCGCGGCGGCCACGATCTCCGAGCGCCCGCCATAGGACAGCGCCACCGTCAGGTTCAGCCTGGTGTTGCCCTGGGTCAGCGCCTCCGCCTCGGCCAGTTCGCGCGCGATGTCGAGGCCGAAACGGGCGCGGTCGCCGATGGCGCGCAGCCGCACCCGCTCGCGGTGCAACTCGGCCACTTCGTAGCGCAGGTAGTGGCGCAACAGCCCGGTCAGGTCGGAGATCTCGTCCTCCGGCCGCTGCCAGTTCTCGCTGCTGAAGGCGTAGAGGGTCAGCCAGCCGACCTTGTTGCGTATTGCCGCCTCGATGGTGCGCCGCACCGCCTGCGCGCCGGCGCGGTGGCCGGCAACCCGCGGCAGGTGGCGCGCGCTGGCCCAGCGGCCGTTGCCGTCCATGATGATGGCGACGTGACGGGGCTGCCGCGCCTCGGCACTGGCCGACCCGGCCGGCACCGCCAGCGTCTCGGCAGCCTGCGTGTCGAGGAGCGCCACGCTCGTCTCAGACCTGCTTGATCTCGGTTTCTTTGCCGGCCAGCTGCTCGTCGATGCGCCTGATCTGGGCATCGGTCAGCTTCTGCACCTCCGTGGACCAGCTGCCCAAATCGTCCTCGCTGATCTCGTTCTTCTTCTCGGCCGCCTTGATCTGGTCCATGCCGTCGCGACGCACGCCGCGCACCGCGATGCGCGCGCTCTCGGCGTAGCGGCCGGCCGCGCGGGCCAGTTCGGTGCGGCGCTCGGCGGTCAGCTGCGGGATCGGCACGCGCACGGTCTGGCCGTCGGAACCGGGGTTCAGGCCGAGCCCCGAGTCGCGTATGGCGCGCTCCACCGCGCCGACCAGGGTGCGATCCCACACCTGCACCGTCAGCATGCGCGGCTCCGGCACGCCGATCGTGCCGACCTGGGTGATCGGCACCTCGTTGCCGTAGGCCTCCACCCGCACCGGCTCCAGCAGGCCGGGGCTGGCGCGGCCGGCACGCAGGCCCGCGAAGTCGCGCCGCAGCGTTTCCAGCGCACCATCCATGCGGCGGGCGAGATCTTCCTTCAAGGCGGTCAGGTCAGCCACTTGCAGTCTCCAGCGTTCAGCTCAGGGTCGTGAAAAGGCGACCGCCTAGGCAGGCTCCACGATCTTCGTGAACAGGCCCTCGCCGCGCATCACGGCCGCAAATGCGCCGGGGGCATGAATGTTGAACACGATGATCGGCAAATTGTTCTCGCGCGCCAGCGAAATGGCGGCGGCGTCCATGACGCCGAGGTCGCGCGAGAGGACTTCGAGGTAGGTCAGCTCGTCGTAGCGTCGGGCGTCCGGGTTGTGCCGCGGGTCGGCGGAGTAGACGCCGTCCACCTGGGTGCCTTTGAGCAGCGCGCCGCAGCCCATCTCGGCGGCGCGCAGGGCGGCGGCGGTGTCGGTGGTGAAGAACGGGTTGCCGGTGCCGGCGGCGAAGATCACCACCCGCCCCTTCTCCATGTGCCGCTCGGCCCGCCTGCGGATGTAGGGTTCGCACACGCTGGCCATCGGGATGGCGGATTGCACCCGCGTGGGCGTGCCCCGCTTTTCCAGCGCGGTCTGCATGGCCAGCGCGTTCATCACGGTGGCCAGCATGCCCATGTGATCGGCCTGCGCCCGGTCCATGCCGCTGGCCGCCGCGGAGACGCCGCGGAAGATGTTGCCGCCGCCGATCACCAGGCAGACCTGCACGCCCAGCCGCACCACGTCGCCGACATCGACGGCGATCCGGCCGACCATCTCGGTGTCCAGGCCGTACTCGCGCCGGCCCATCAGGGCCTCGCCCGAAATCTTCAGCAAGACGCGCTTGTGGGCGGCAGGCTCTGACATTTCCGGTCCGTGCAGTTCGGTGCAGGCTAGAGCGGTTTGCGTCTTACTGAAACTGCCCTGGCGCCCTCGCCGCGAAATCGGCCGAAGAACAGCGTCTTTTCGGCCCGCCGGATGGCGGGCTAGACGCCCGCGACCGCCGCGACCTCGGCCGCGAAATCGCCCGGCAGCGCCTTTTCGATGCCTTCGCCCAGGGTGAAGCGCTCGAACCCCACCAGCGTGCCGCCGGCCTTTTGCACCACGGCGCGCACCCGGCTCTCGCCGTCATGCACCCAGACCTGCTCCAGCAGCACCACTTCCTCGTAGTATTTGCGTATGCGGCCCTCGATCATCTTGGCGATCACCGCGTCCGGCTTGCCGCTGGCGCGCGCCTGTTCGGTCAGCACCGCGCGCTCGCGCTCCAGGGCGGCTGGGTCGACGGCATCGATGTCGAGCGCGTCCGGCCGGGTGGCGGCCACGTGCATGCCGATCTGCCGGCCCAGCGTCTCCAACCCGTCCAGCTCGGAGGCCGCCTCCAGCGCCACCAGCACGCCGATCTTGCCCAGCCCGGGCTTGAGCGCGTTGTGCATGTAGGTGGCCACCACGCCGCTGCCGACCCGCATGACCCGGGCACGCCGTATCGTCATGTTCTCGCCGATGGTGGCGACCATGTGGGTCAGCTCTTCGCCCACGCTGCGCTCGCCGCCGGGGAACGGGGCGTCGCGCAACGCTTCCACGTCCTCGCCAACATCGAGCGCCACCCGCGCCAGGGTCTCGACGAACGCCTGGAACCGGTCGTTGCGGGCAACGAAATCGGTCTCGGCGTTCACCTCGACCATGGCGGCGCGGTTCTTCTCCGACACCACGCCGACCAGGCCCTCGGCGGCGACGCGGCCGGACTTCTTGGCCGCCTGGCTCAGGCCCTTCTTGCGCAGCCAGTCCACCGCGCCGTCGAGGTCGCCGCCGGTCTCGGTCAGCGCACGCTTGCAATCCATCATGCCCGCGCCGGTCTGCTCGCGCAGCGTCTTGACGAGGGTCGCGGTGATCTCGGCCATCTCTGTTGTCTCCGCTACGGGTACGGCAAGCCGGGCACGGCTTGTTGCCACGGGCCCGGCCTGCCCCCAATGCACATCTTGGTGCCGCGGCGCCGTGGGCGGCGCCGCGGGTGGATCGTCAGCCCTGGGCGGGCAGCGGCTCGGTCTCGCCCAGCAACGCGGCTTCCAGGTCCGGATCGGCAATGTCGGGCTCGGCTTCGGCCAGGGCCAGGCCGTGATGCGGCGCCGGCTCGTGGCTTGGCGTCACGCTGGGCAGGATCGCCTCGTGCAGTTCCTCGGCGGCGCCGATGTCCTGGCCGCTGGCCTGCATCTCCTGGCTGATGCCGTCCAGCACGGCGCCGGCGATCAGGTCGCAATACAAGGTTATGGCGCGGATCGCGTCGTCGTTGCCGGGGATCGGGAAGGTGATGCCCTCCGGGTCGGAGTTGCTGTCCAGCACGGCGATCACCGGGATGCCGAGCTTGTTGGCCTCCTCGACCGCCAGCTTCTCCTTGTTGGTGTCGATGATGAACAGGATGTCGGGCAGCCCGCCCATCTCCTTGATGCCGCCCAAGCTGCGCTCCAGCTTGTCGCGGTCGCGCGTCATCTCCAGCACCTCTTTCTTCGTGAGGCCCTGGGTGTCGCCGCCGAGCAGCTCGTCGATCTGGCGCAGGCGCTTGATGCTGCCGGTGATGGTCTTCCAGTTGGTCAGCATGCCGCCGAGCCAGCGATGGTTGACGTAATACTGGCCGCATTTCCTGGCACTGTCGGCCACGTACTCGGCCGCCGCACGCTTGGTGCCGACGAACAGCACGCGGCCGCCGCCGGCGGTGACGTCGCGCACGGCGCGCAGGGCACGGTCCAGCATCGGCACGGTCTGCTGCAGGTCGATGATGTGGACCTGGTTGCGGATGCCGAACAGGAACGGCGCCATGCGCGGGTTCCAGCGGCGGGTGTGGTGGCCGAAATGCACGCCGGCCTCGAGCAGCTGACGCAGGGAGAAATCGGGCATCGCCATGTGTGGCGGTCCTTTCCTAGGGTGATCCGGTTTAGCCTCCGCGGGGATGGCCCTCACGAGCACCGGAATCTTGAGGACATGCCCCAGGAAAGTGCCCCGCGTGTGAATTTGCCGACGCTTGCGCGCCGGCGAGCGGGATATGGCGGATTCGGGGGCGGTTAGCAAGTTGCCGGGCCATGGAAGCGCCGGTTATGGCGGGCCGGCCGCCGTGACAGGGCGCAAGATGTCTTCGGCTCCGACCGGGTGCAGGCCCGGCTCGCCGGGGTGGCGTATCAGGACTGATAACTTCGCCCCACCGACCATGTGCGGCCCGCGCCAGCATCCGAACACCGCGGCGACCCGGTACAGCCCTGGCCGGAAATCGAACTCGAGAGGCGCCAGTGTCTTTGAGGCGGAAGGTTCAAGGTTCAGTTCGTAGCTGCTGACGACGCGATGCCCGTTGATGGCCAGCCGCAGCAGGCAGTCTGCGGTGGGACCGCCGGACCGATCCAGCCGCAACGCCAGGCTGGTGCGGCCTGCATCCCTGATGGCCAGCGCCGCCGCTTCGATACCGACGAAAATGCCGGCTTTCGGAGCTTTATCGATGATGCGCTCCACGTCGATGTCGGGTGCGTCCAGGGCGAAGCCGGACAGGGCCGAATCCTGGACGTCGACGGTAAGTGTCGGGCGGACCTCCACGCCGTGGATGCTGCCCAACCATCCTGGTGTGAACCGCTGAAGACGGCCCTGCGCATCGCGCGGCTGAAGCAGGGTTACGGGTGCCTCCGTGCGTGGCGTGTCGTCTTGCCGGACTGCTTCGGACGGTATGGCCCAGCCGGGAACGGACCTGCCCGCGCCGGCTTGCATGGCGGCCCATAGGACGGCCCCGATCAGGAACCCGATCACGGGAGGTGGCCCGAGCAACACGGCAACGCGATATGTGAGGTCGGATTGCCAAAGCCTGCGATGGACGAAAGCGAGCTTGGCCGTGCGCTGCTTCATCGGCTTGCGCCGACCGCAACCGACAGGTCGGCCGAGGTCAGCAAATCCAGGTCGATCCCACCCGTGTGCAGCAGCGGTGCCAGTCTGACGGCCTGGGCCTCGCGTGAACGTTCCAGCAGGGTACGGGCAGAGCGCGCATTGCCGAAATCCGGGTTTTGCCTTGCGTCTTCAAAGTAGGTGAGCAGCGCGGCAGCGCTGTCCGGGGCGATCCGCAACCCGTCCGTGTTCGCCATGCCTATGAAGATGTCCACCAGTTCCTTCCCGCTATATGGCGGAAAGACGATTGTTTTGGTGAAGCGCGACGGAAGACCCGGATTGGCCGCCAGGAAAGTCTGCATGGGCGCGGCGTAGCCCGCGACGATGACGACGAGGCGGTCCCGCTTGTCCTCCATCTCCTTCATCAAGGTGTCGATGGCTTCCAGCCCGAAATTGTCACCTGATCCACCGGCGCGGGCCGCCAGCGCATAGGCCTCGTCGATAAAAAGGATCCCGCCCACGGCTTCCTGAACACGCTCTCGGGTCTTGATGGCGGTCTGGCCTACATAGCCGGCAACCAGACCGGACCGGTCGGTCTCGACGAGCCTGCCCGTCTCGAGCACGCCCAGATCGGTGAGGAGTTCGCCGTAGAGGCGCGCCACCACGGTCTTGCCTACCCCTGGCGGCCCGGCGAAGACCATGTGGAGCGAGATCGGCGAAACCGTCAGCCCCGCCTGACGCCGCGCTGCCTCCACGTGCAGCCGTTCGATAAGGCCACGTATTTCGGCCTTGACGTTCGCCAGGCCGACCATCGAGTCGAGCTGCTCCAGGGCCTCGCCGGCCCCTCGTCGGCCAGGTGGGCGGAAACGGAGCGAACCCTGAGGGGTGGCCACGACCCGCGGCCATACTCGGGCGATGCTGATGCATAAATAAGCGTTGGCAGTCAAAAGCATGCATGAGAGGCATGCTGCACCCGCCCATGCCGGCAGAACGGGCGTAACCTTGAAGGCGGACATCACCGCCAGCCCGGTGGTTACGATCATGCAGAGACCGACGACGGGCGACGGGCCGAACTGCTTCTGCAACCAGGCGAACACCTACGGCGCCCCCTTCGCACAGTCTGTCGGCTTCCATGCGACCTCGTGCGATGCGCGTCCCGGCTCGGCTTGAATATGCCAGGCCGGGAACAATGCGACGATCGCACTGCCGGTGTCGCTCAGCACGGAGATCGTCCCGTGGCCGCTCTGATATGGCGCCGGGAAGGGGATCGCCACACGCTGCGGTCCGTCCTTCAGGGCGAAAACCGGCGAGGCATACGAACCGGAGAGAAGCCTGACCTTGCCTTCCTTGGACCCCGGCGCACGCGCGATGGACACCCAGGCGAGTGGCTGAGTGCAGCGACCCTCATGAGTTCTGAGTTGCGATGCCGCGCCAGAGGAGAGGTTCATCGTGGCAAATGCGGCATCAAGGTCCGATGATGCAACATCGGCCAGTTCCGCAGGAGCATCGGGGTTCTTGGTGGAAGCCATTTCGGCGAGACGCGGGATCGCCCAAAGGTCGGTCAGCAGCCCACACACGCCGACGACGGCCAAGGCTGGCCACAGCCCCGGGATTGCAACAGGATGCCTGGATCGCGCTGGTATACGCGCCTTCGTATCTGCTTCGCTTTGGCTCACCGACGCTGTGACCGACCTGGTGTGTTCCAGGCTAACCCTGCCCAGTTTACCACAACGCTTCAACAAGCCTTTCTGCGTGCGCGCAACAGGTAGGCCAATGACGGTGCGGTCTCGGTTGGGTCCAGGGAGATCACCCCTGAACCCGACCGCCATTGAACGACTACTTGTCCAGCGCGTCGCGGACCGTGTCCTTGGCGCTGCCCACGGCGTTCTCGACCTTGCCGCCGGCTTTCTGGGCAGCGCCCTCGGCCTCGGTCTTCTTGTCGCCGGTCAGCTTGCCGAAGCCTTCCTTGATGGCGCCGCCAGCCTGATCCAGGGCGCCGGTTACGCGATTCTCGTCGACCATGTGACTTTGCTCCTCTGCCGTAAGTCCGATGTAATAACGCTTCACACCGGAGGGGGTTGCAGGGTCAGCTGCGCAGGATCGAGCGGCCGGCATAGACCGCCGAGGACCCGAGCTCGGCTTCGATACGGATCAGCTGGTTGTACTTGGCCGTGCGGTCGCTGCGCGACAGCGAGCCGGTCTTGATCTGCCCGCAATTCGTGGCCACCGCCAGATCGGCGATGATGGTGTCCTCGGTCTCGCCGGAGCGGTGGCTCATCACCGCGGCGAAGCCGGCGCGGTGGGCCATCTGCACCGCCTCCAGCGTCTCGCTCAGCGTGCCGATCTGGTTGACCTTGACCAGGATGGCGTTGGCCGAGCCCTCGGTGATGCCGCGGGCCAGGCGCTCCGGGTTGGTCACGAACAGATCGTCGCCCACCAGCTGCACCCGTCCGCCCAGCGTCTCGTTGAGGTGGCGCCAGCCCGCCCAGTCGTCCTCGGCACAGCCATCCTCGATCGACGCGATCGGGTAGCGGGCGCAGAGCTCGGCCAGGTAGGCCACCATGCCCTCGGCGTCGAAGCTGCGGCCCTCGCCTTCCATCTCGTAGCGTCCGTCGCGGAAGAACTCGGTGCTGGCGCAGTCGAGCGCGAAGGTCACGTCCTCGCCGGGGCGGTAGCCGGCGGCCTCGCAGGCGCGGGTGATGAAGGTCAGCGCCTCGTCGGCCGAGCTGAGGTTGGGGGCGAAACCGCCCTCGTCGCCGACATTGGTGTTGTGGCCGGCGTCCTTCAGGCCGCGCTTGAGCTTGGCGAAGATCTCCGAGCCCACGCGGATCGCCTCGGCCACCGTCTCGGCGGCCACCGGCTGGATCATGAACTCCTGGATGTCGATCGGGTTGTCGGCGTGCTGGCCGCCATTGACGATGTTCATCATCGGCACCGGCAGGGTGCGGGCGAACACCCCGCCCACGTAGCGGTACAGCGGCTGGCTGAGCTCGGCGGCGGCGGCCTTGGCGATGCCCAGCGACACCGCCAGGATGGCGTTGGCCCCCAGCCGGCCCTTGTTCGGCGTGCCGTCCAGGTCGATCATCAGCCGGTCGATGCGGACCTGCTCGGACGGGTCGAGGCCGCCGATGGCGTCGAAGATTTCGCCCTGCACGTTCTCGACCGCCTGCAGCACCCCCTTTCCGCCGTAGCGCGCCGGGTCGCCGTCCCGCAGCTCGACCGCCTCGTGCGCGCCGGTGGAGGCCCCGGAAGGGACTGCGGCACGGCCCACGGCACCGCTTTCCAGCACCACGTCCACCTCGATCGTCGGGCTGCCGCGGCTGTCCAGTACCTGGCGGGCGATGATGTCGGCGATGGCGCTCATGGGGGCGGGCTCCGTGGGGCTTGGCTGCCTGTGATCGCGCAATCGGGGGAGGAAGGCCAGGGGGCTTTGCCCCCTGGACCCCCACCAGGGCGAGGCGCCCTGGACCCCCAATCACGGAAGACAAGGAAAGGGGGCATTGCCTCGCGCTGTCCGACACCCGACGGCTACGCCCCCTTCCTTGTCTTCCGTGGACGGGGTCTGGGGCCGCGTGGCCCCAGCGGGGTCCAGGGGCAGAGCCCCTGGCCTTCCTGCAGTTTGCGTTTTACGGCGGAGTGCGGAATGAACGGCACGATGCTGCTGCTCACCTGGCATGGTACTATCGTCTGCCTGCGCGAGGGTGGCTTGGGTCTCGTGCACCTGCCCTTGCCGCTGGCCGATGCCGACGCGTCACCGGTGGAGCTCGACCCCGGCACGCCGGGTCCGCTGGTCGTGCAGCAGACCCACCCGGCGCTCGGCCCGATCGGTGTCCGCCTGGCGCCGACCGGCCGCGGGCTGTGCCTGACGCGCTACGGCCGTTACCTGTGCGCCGACCAGGGCCGGGCGGAGATGGCGTTCGACCGGTCGGCCCCGAACGTCTGGGAGAGTTTCCTGCCGGTCACCGCGCACGACCTGCAGGGCCTCGAATACCTGCTGGCGCATCGCTGGATCGTGGCAGGGTCGCGCCAGGTGCTGCGGCGTTCGGAGGTGACGGTCGGGTCCGAGTTCAAGCTGCGGCTCGGCCGGGACCGCATCCCGCTGGCCGAATGCCTGCCGTGGCCGCGCTGGCAGGACGCGGTGCCGGAGCGGTTCACCATCCCTCGCCAGCACGGCGCGATTGAGCTCGTGCAGGCAGAGCCGCGCAGTTCCGCGCTGCTGCAGACCGATCGCTGGCCGGTGCGGGCCCGACGCAACGCAGAGATCATGACGCTGGCCGTCCACCGGGCCCTGGTCGGGCGCGAGCCGGAGCAGGCGGTGTTCGAGGACGACACCGCGTTCCTGCTGGACCGCGGCCCGACCGGGTTGGCCGACCTGCTGGAGTGGCACGATCCGCGCAATGTTGAGGGGGCGCCGGGCGAGGGCGCGCGGGGCGAGACCGTCCCCCTGTTGGCGACCGCCCCCGTGCAGCCCGTGGTCTCGCTCGGCTCCGCCTGCGTCGTCGCCTGCATGATGCGTCGCGTGTCGCTGGACCAGGCACCCATGCCGTTCGACTGGCTGGGCACGAACCCGGCGATGGTGCGCCATTGCCTGGAGACCGACTTCGCCACCTTGCTGGACCGCACGGCGTATCGCAGCCTGACCGGACAGGGCGGCGCGGGCGAACCGAAGGAGGGTTGCGCTCACGCCTTCTATGCCGCCGAGTTCGGCATCAGGCGGGTGTTCAACCACAACGACCCGACGCGGGACGCCGACTACCGCTACACCGAGGCCTGCGTGGACCGCCTGCGCGACCTGCTGGCGTCGGACGCCCCCAAGCTGTTCGTGCAGGTGGGCGAGATCCACCCGGGCGCGCGGACGGATTTCGAGGCGACCGGCGCGCTGCTGGACCGGCTGACGCGCAACGCGAGCCTGGTGCAGGTGGCGGTGACGACGCCCGACCGGCGACAGGCGGTGCCGGGCCTGACCGTCGTTGTCCGGCAGGAGGCGCATACGCTGTATCGCTTGCAGCCTACGTCGCAGCTGAAGGGCGATGCGTTCGCCGGCGAGCGGGACAGCGACCTGCTGGCCGGGCTGATCGCCTCGCACGCCAGCCGGCCGTGGACCACGCGGCTGGTGGCGCCGCAGGATCGGATGGCGGTGCAGGCGGCCTGCCTGCAGTTCAGCGCGGAGCGGCCGGAGCGGCCGGAGCCGGAGGACGAGGCGGCACGGCTGGCGCTGTTCGAACGCGCCAACGCGTCCCTGCGCCGCTTCCTGGAGACCGCTGGCCTGCCGCGCCGGTTCCGCTTCGCCAGTTTCGACCGCACCAAGACCGCGCGCCACCTGACGGGCGAGGCCTGCCTCGTGCACCTGACCGGCCCGCATCCGGCCGGCCAGCAGGCGGCGCTGCGCTTCGACATCGGCGCGCGTGACCCGTGGCAGGCGCTGTATCGCGCGCTGCCGCTGATCTACCTGCTGGACGCGGCCTGCGCCGCGGGACCGATCCCGGAGACGAGGGTGTTCGGCGAGTTCGGCGACCGCGCCTATGAGCGGCGGAGCCTCACCTTCTGTTCCAGCCTGCCCGACTCCTGCCTGCTGCCCGACACGGATTTTTTCGCCACCGGCGGCTATGACCAGACCCGGCGGGAGGTGGCCGCCTCGGCCGTCGACTGGGCCGACCGCCGGCCATCGGTGTTCTGGCGCGGTTCCACGACGGGGCGACGACGGCACGAGGCCCCGGCCGACGGGCAGGAGGACGACTTCACCTGGCTGCCGCGTCTCGACCTCTGCCAGCGTGCGCGCCGATCCGCGCTGTCGGCCCATTACGATGTCGGCATCTCGAATATCTGCCAGATCGGCGAGCCCCACCTCGTGTCGCGCATCGGCGAATCCGGGCTGTGCCGGCCGTCGGTGCCGCGGGTGGCCTTCCTGGCTCACAAGGCGATCCTGGTGATCGACGGCAACAGCAACGCCTGGAGTGCGCTGTTCTGCGCGCTGCTGACCGGGTCCTGCGTGTTGAAGATCGCCTCGGCGCAGGGCTTCGCCCAGTGGTACTACCCGGACCTGCAGCCCTGGGCGCATTTCGTGCCGGTGTCCGAGAGCCTCGACGACCTCGACGAGAAAGTCGCCTGGCTGCTGTCGCATGACGACGAGGCGCACGCCATCGGCCGGGCCGGGCGTGCGCTGGCGGAGGCGATGACGTTCGACACGGTGATGCAGGACGCGGCGGTCCGCCTCCGGGTATGGCTGTCGCAGGCGCCGGCACCGTGACCGGCGCCGGCCGACGCAAGGCCGAGTCAAGCAAAGTTGAAACCGCAACTTCACCGCACCGACCGGCTTTGACGGTCACCTGAGCGCCGACCGCGCAGGCTACCAGAGGGAGTTCGAAATGCCGCAATTCGACGCGACGATCAAGCACATCAAGGATGGTGTGAAGAGCATGACGGCGAGCGCCGCCGTGAAGAACATCGAGGGCTGGGAAGCCACGCTTGAGAAGCTGGACCAGCCGGGCGTCAAGGGGATCGTCAGGGACCTCGAGAGCCTGAAGAAGCACCTGCATGCCAAGGAGCTGGACGGCGAGGCCATCCGCAAGCTGGTGGCCAAGCTCGGGAAGGAAACCGTGTCGCTGGCCGGCAAGGCCGACGGCAAGAACGCCGAGAAGGTGCGCGCGCTGGGCGAGGCCCTGTCCGGAGCGGCCGAGGGCGCCGAGAGCAAGGAAGCGGCGGAGTAGGGTCAATAGCGGCCAGGGTACGCCTGGCCGCTAGCCTCCGGCGCGGCACAGGCTGAGCGGCCACACATCGAGCGCCAGCCACCGGATCCGCATCTCCGCCTCCACGCGATGCCCGTGGAACAGCAGCATCACGACGCAGGCCAGCAGCAGCAACCTGGGCTGCGACAGGCGCACCGGCCGGGGACCTGCCATCCACCGCATGGCCGCCGCCCCTGCGACGCCGACCACGGCGCCGACCAGCACGTCGGCCAAGGTGTGGGCGTGAAGCGCGAGCCTCGTCAGTCCAATGCACAACGCCACGGCGCCGCCGCCCAGCACCGCAAGCGCCGTGCCGGCCGGAGAGGCTGGGGCCAGCAGCGAAAGCAGGCCGCCATACACCACGGCTGAAGCCGCCGTGTGGCCGCTCGGGCTGACCAGCGACCAGTCGCCGGGCCCGTCCAGCCCCAGCAAACCGCCGCAGGCGAAGGCCGCGAGCTTCAAGCCCAGCATCACCGACAGCACGCCGACCACCGACAGCCCCCAGGCGAGCGCGCCGCGTCGCCAGCCGAGCGCCAGCAGGCCGAGCAGCACGGCGGCCGCCACGGGCAGCACCACCGCCTGGTCGGCGAAGTCGGTCAGGAAGTTCATGCGGCTCCGCGCGGCGCGCCGGGTTGTCGCCGCCGAGACGATCCCGCAAGTTGCGGGCAACAAGAACGGGCACGACAGGGAGACGGCCAGTGAGTGCGTCCAGCAGCGCCTATGACTACCCCCTGATCGTCAAGCAGCTGCTGGTGACGCCGTTGCGCCAGAACCCGCTGCAGGAGATCGTCTACCGCGACCTGCGGCGTTTCACCTACCGGCAATTCGGCCAGCGCGTACATCGCCTGGGCAGTGCGCTGGCTACGCTGGGCGTACGACACGGCGAGACGGTGGCGGTGATGGATTGGGACAGCCATCGCTACCTGGAATGCTTCTTCGGCGTGCCGATGTCGGGCGCGGTGCTGATGACCGTGAACGTGCGCCTGTCTGTCGAGCAGATCCTATACACGATCAACCACGCCCGGGCGGACGTGATCCTGTGCAACACCGAGTTCTTCGCCCTGCTGCAATCCCTGCGGCCGCTGCTGACGACGGTGCGCCGCTTCGTCTGCCTGACCGAGGACGGCACGGTGCCGTCCAGCCACGACGATTCGAGCTTCGCCTGGGACGGCGAGTACGAGGCCCTGCTTGAGGCGGGCGATCCCGAGCACGTGTTTCCCGATTTCGACGAACAGACGCGGGCCACCACGTTCTACACCACGGGCACCACCGGCCATCCCAAGGGCGTCTACTACTCGCACCGGCAGATCGTGCTGCACACCCTGTCCGGCCTGGCGACGATGTCGTTCAAGGCGGACGACGTGTACATGCCGATCACGCCGATGTTTCACGTGCATGCCTGGGGCAACCCGTACAACGCCACCGCGCGCGGCATCAAGCAGGTCTACCCGGGACGCTACCAGCCGGAGTTGCTGGCGCGGCTGTTCGTGGCCGAGCGCGTCACCTTCTCGCATTGCGTGCCGACCATCCTGCAGATGTTCCTGGCCGCTGCGAAGGACGTAGACCTGCGCGGCTGGCGCGTGATCATCGGCGGCTCCGCCCTGCCGCGCGCGCTGGCCCAGGCGGCGCTCGATCGCGGCGTGGACGTGTTCGCGGGCTACGGCATGTCGGAGACCGGACCGATGGCGACGGTGGCCACCGTGCCGCCGGCGTTGCGCGACGGCGGCGAGACGGAGCTGACCTCTCGCTGCCGCGCCGGCCGCCCGGTGGCGCTGTGCGACATCCGTATCGTGGACGCGCAGATGCGCGACCTGCCGCATGACGGCGTGAGCACCGGCGAGGTGGTGATGCGCTCGCCCTGGCTGACCATGGGCTACCTCGACGACCCGGCTGCGAGTGCCGCGCTATGGGAGGGTGGGTGGCTGCACACCGGCGACATCGGCGCGATCGACGAACACGGTTTCCTCATCATCACCGACCGGATCAAGGACGTGGTGAAGACCGGCGGCGAGTGGGTGAGCAGCCTGCAGCTCGAGGACATCCTGGCCGAGCACCCGTGCGTGGGCGAGGTGGCGGTGATCGGCGTCAAGGATGTGCGATGGGGCGAACGGCCGATGGCGATCGTGGTGGCGCGCACGGGCCATCCTGCAGACGCGGCGGCGCTGCGCGCGCATGTCATGGCGCGGGTGGAGCAGGGGGTGATCTCGAAGTTCGCGCTGCCGGACCGGATAGAGTTCGTGGACGCCATCGCGCGGACGAGCGTCGGCAAGCTGGACAAGAAGGTGCTGCGCGGACAGTTCGGGCCATAGCCTGCGTCGGGCCGGCGTATCGGTGATGACGCGCCCCGGCCGGCGGGTTAGGGTGCGCGCAGGCATCTCCGGACCGATCCTTGATGAACACGCTTCTGCACGCCACCGGTTTTCTGGCTTCCTGCCTCGTGCTGGGCGGCCTCGATACGGCGAAGGCGGCGCCGGACCCGCTGCTTGCGCCGAGCACGCTGCCCTACGGTGCGCCGGCGTTCGACCGGATTCACGACGCCGACTACGCCCCGGCCATCGACGCCGCGATACGCGAGCACCAGGGGGAGATCGACCGGATCGCCGCCGACGCCGCGCCGCCGAGCTTCGAGAACACGGTCGTGGCCCTGGAGCGGTCGGGCGTGACGCTCACCCGGGTGGCGCAGATCTTCGAGAACCTGACGCAGTCCAACACCGACCCGGCGCTCGACGCCACGAAGCAGCAGATCGATCCGAAGCTGCAGGCGCACGAGGATGCCATACACCTCGACCCGCGGCTGTTCGCACGCGTGCGGGCGCTGCACGCGGAAGCCGACACGCTGAAGCTGGACGCGAAATCCCTCTACCTGCTCGACGAGACTTACAAACAGTTCGTGCATGCCGGGGCGGCGCTGTCGCCCGCCGATCAGACCAGGTTGCGCGCGCTGAACCAGCAGATCACCAAGCTGCAGACCGCGTTCGAGCAGAAGCTTCTGGCAGCGACCGCAGGCGGCGCGGTGGTGGTGGGCGACGTCTCCCACTTGGCCGGGCTGGACCACGCGGCGGTGGACGCGGCGGCCGAGGCCGGCCGCACACGCGGCCACCCCGGCGATTACGTGCTGCCGCTGCGCAACACGACGCAGCAGCCGACGCTCGCCAAGCTGACCGACCGGGCGCTGCGCGCACGCATCATGCAGGCGAGCGAGCAGCGCGGCGACGCGGCCGGGCCGAACGACGTGCGCGACCTGGTTTCGCAGCTGGCGCAACTGCGCGCCGACAAGGCGAAGCTGATGGGCTTCGACAGTTTCGCGGCCTATACCCTGGACAACCAGATGGCGAAGACGCCTGCGTCAGCCATGAAGCTTCTGGACAGCCTGGTGCCCGGCGCCACCGCCAAGGCGCGTGGCGAGGCGGCCGACATGCAGGCGATCATCGACCGCCAGCACGGCGGCTTCAAGCTCGCCGCGTACGACTGGAACCTGTACTCCGAGCAGGTGCGGGCAGCGAAATACGACCTCGACGAGGGGCAGACGCGCCCGTATTTCGAGATCGACCGCGTGCTGCATGACGGCGTGTTCTTCGCCGCCAACAAGCTCTACGGCCTGACGTTCAAGGAACGCCACGACATGCCGGTGTACCAGCCGGACGTGCGGGTGTTCGAGGTGTTCGACGCCGACGGCACGCCGATCGCGCTGTTCTACGCGGATTACTACGCCCGACCGAACAAGCAGGGCGGCGCCTGGTGCGACGCGCTGGTACCGCCATCGGGGCTGCTGCACCAGAAGCCGGTGGTGGTCAACGTCGCGAGCTTCACCAAACCGGCACCCGGGCAGCCGGCGCTGATCAGTTTTGATGACGTGACGACCATGTTCCACGAGTTCGGCCACGCGCTGCACGCGATCTTCTCGAACCAGTATTTCCCGAGCCAGAGCGGGTTTCACGTGCCGACCGACGTCGTGGAGTTCCCCTCGCAGTTCAACGAGCACTGGGCGCTCGACCCCGCCGTGTTCGCCAGCTACGCGCGCCACTACAAGACCGGCGAGCCGATGCCGGCGGCGATGGTGGACAAGATCAGGCGCGCCCGCACCTTCAACCAGGGCTACATGCTGACCGAGTACCTGGCGGCCGCCCTGCTCGACCTCGAATGGCACAGCCTGCCGGCCGGCGCGCCGGCCCAGACGCCCGATGCCTTCGAGGCGGCGGCGCTGAAGAAGCATGCCATCGACCTCGACACCGTGCCGCCGCGCTATCGCACCACGTATTTCGCCCATATCTGGGCCGGCGGATACGCCGCCAACTACTACGCCTATCTGTGGGGCGAGGTGCTGGACGACGACGCCTATGCCTGGTTCACCCAGCATGGCGGGCTGACGCGCGCGAACGGCCAGCATTTCCGCGACACGATGCTGGCGCCGGGCCACACGGCGGATCCGATGGCGCTGTACCGCGCGTTCAGCGGGCGCAATCCGGACACCGCGCCGTTGCTGCACCAGCGTGGGTTGGATGCGAGCTGACGGGTAAGGAAGGCCGCTCCCACGTCAGACTTTCGGGCGGCTGGTATGATTACCACCGGTAAGCCAGCCGCCCGATCACGTTGCGCCCGGCAGATCCGGCCGCCTGAACAAGGGAATCGCTGGCCTTGCCGCAGATGGCGAACAGCAGGATGGCCGCGATCACACGCTCCGGTCGGCCGGTCTGTTCGGCGTCCATGAGCAGGAAACCCAGACCGTCGCTCGCCCCCATCAACTCCGCGGCGGCGACGAACATCCATCCGAGTCCGAGGCCGGTTCGCAATCCCACGATGTAGGACGGCAGGCTGGCGGGCAGGAGGATATGGGTGATCGTCTGCGTTCTGCTCAACGTGAGCACCCGGCCCACCTCGATCAGCTTGCCATCGACGTTCGCGATGCCCGCCATCAGGTTCAGGTAGACCGGGAAGAAGGCCCCGAGCGCGATCAGGTAGATCTTCGAACTCTCGAAGATGCCGAACCAGAGGATGAAAGGGGGCACCCAGGCGATCGACGGCACGCTGCGCAGCGCCTGCACCGTGGGATCGAGGAGGCGCCGCGCGCGCGGCGATCCTCCGGTCACGGCGCCGAGCAGCGTGCCGAGCGACCCGCCGAGGCAGAAGCCCAGCGCCAGGCGGCGCAGGCTGGCCGTGAGGTTGCTCAGGAGCTCGCCGCTCCAGAACATCGCGGACAGGGCCCGCAGAACCGCGGTCGGCGGCGCAAGAAGATCCGGCGATACGAGATGCGCGCTCGCCAGCTGCCACGCCAGGATCAGCATCGCGGGCAAGACCAGCCCGGCCGGAAAGCCGGGCCGCCACACGCGCCACGGGGCACGCCGCCGTTCCAGGTCGCGCGCCTTGGACGAAGCGACAGCGTATCGATCGGCGGAGACGCCCTGGCTTTCGCGTGGCTGCGCGCCCAGTTCCAGGACGTCCAAGGCTCTACTGGCCGGCGAGCTGTGTGTCGAACAACTGCGCTTGCGCACGATCCAGGTCGGCTGTGGCGGAAAGGCTGCCGCTGGCCTTCAGGATGGGCGCGGCCGCGGCAATCTGCGCGCGCGTGGCAGCATCCGGTTTCGGGTTCGAGAAATCGGTGCGGCCGAGCTCGCGCTGCGCCACTTCGGGTGAGAGCTTGGCGGCCTGCGCCAGGATCGTTGCCACTTCAGGTAGGTTTGACCGCGCCCAGACCCGGGCGCGCTCGTAGGCGGCGATCACGCGGCGAACCGTCTCGGGGTGCTCGGCCAGCAGCGCATCCCGCGCGAGCAGCGTACCCGGGCTGTTGAGCGACTTGTCGCGGAAGAACAGCACGTCGTGGCTTTGCAGTTCCGCCTGCGCCATGAACGGATCCAGCCCCGCCCAGGCATCCACGTCGCCCCGATCCAGCGCAAGCCGTCCGTCCTGGTGCTGCAACGGTATCAGCGTGATGTCACCCCGGCCCAGCCCCACCGTCGCCAGCGCCCGCAGCAGCAGGATGTTCGGGTCCGTGCCCGGGGTCGCCGCCACACGCTTGCCCTTCAGATCCGCCAGTCTGGTGATGCCCGAACCCGGCCGTGTAACCAGCGCAGACCATTCGGGGCGGGAGAACACGTAGATCACCTTGGCCTGCGTGCCGTTGGCACGCCCGAGTAGGGCCGCAGCCCCGGCTGTGGAGCCGATGTCGATGGACCGCCCGCGCAGGTATTCGAGTGCCTTGTTGCTGCCGGCGCTGAGTACCCATTGCACGCTGACCTGCGGGCCGAGCGAATCCTCGACCCAGTGCTTCTGCTTCAACACCAGGCTGAGCGGATTGTAGTAAGCGTAATCGAGCCTGAGGACCGATTGCGCCCGCGCCCAGGAGGCGCCCCCGAGCAACGCCGCCAAGGCAAGCCCGAGCGCCGTGATGCTGCCGCGTGCGGTCACCGTCATTCCCCCTATGTCACCCGGTGCCAGACGGCGATCCTACGGTCGGCAGTCCGGCATCGACGGGGCGCAGCAATCGTCCTAGGGGGTCATATCCTACTGGTCAACCATGATATGGGTCATCTCTCGCCGAGCGTCGCGAGCAGGGATTTCCTGAGCGCCGCCATGCCTGCGTCGCCACGGTCGCGCGGACGACGGAACGGCACCGGTTCGATGGCGCTGATCCGTCCGGGCCGCGGCGACATGACGATGACGCGGTCGGCCAGAACGATGGCCTCCTCCACGTCGTGCGTGACGAGCAGCATCGTCGTGCGGTCCGCCTGCCAGATACGCTCCAGTTCGGTCTGCATGCGCAGGCGGGTGAGCGCGTCCAACGCCCCGAACGGCTCGTCGAGCAGTAGGATGCCGGGCCGCGCGACCAGCCCGCGGGCGATCGCCACACGCTGCGCCATGCCGCCGGAAAGCTGGCCGGGGTAGGCGCGCGCGAAACTCGAGAGGCCCACGAGCGCCAAGTGCTCGCTCACGAGCTGCGCCTTGTGCGCCGCGGTCAGCTTCGCGTTGCGCAAGGCAAGTGCAACGTTCTGCTCGGCTGTCAGCCAGGGCAGCAGCCTGGCTTCCTGGAACACCAGGCCACGGTCCAGGCCAGTGCCGACCACCGGTCGACGACCGGCCAGTATGTGGCCGCTATCGGGGCGTTCCAGCCCGGCGATCATGCGCAACAGCGTGGATTTGCCGCACCCGCTGGCACCCACGATGGCGACGAAGGCACCTGCCTCGATCTCAAGGGACAGGTCCTGCACGGCAACGAAGGCCCCGGCGCCCGCGTCGAAGATCTTGCCCACGTGTGACAGCACCAGTTCGGCGGCATGCCTGTCGGCGTCGGCCGCCGCCACGGTCGGGCTTGCCATTGCGCTCACCGACTCACCATTTCTGTCCTGAGGCCAACCCGCAGCCGGCGAGCAGCAAGACACCTGCCAGGACCGGGCGCGAGCCTCGTGCGGGGCGGCCCGCCTGGCGACCTGACCCCCTCACAACTTCGTCCCGCCGACCGCAGGAAATGCCTCGGCGTGCCTGCCGGACGCCGCCCAGCGGAAATCCTTCTTGGCGATGGCCTCGCCTTTTGCCCACAGGTTCCACGACTTGATCATCAGCGCGAACCGCTCGAGCTGGCCCTCCCGCGTGCCTACCGGCGCGTCGACGCCGCGCATCAGCCGCTCGCGCAGCTGATAGGCCGGGCTGTCGCGGGCCACGTCCAGGCCTGTCGCCACCGCGTCCAGCCAGGCTTCCAGCTTGCCTCGGGCAGAGGTCCGGGAAGCCAGAAAGGCGGTGGCGTAGAGCGGCGTGCTGCGGACGGGCTTGGGAAAGGCGTGCGCGTTCACCAACGCCACGATCTCCTCGATGTCCCGCCAACCGTCGAAGGCCTGCGACACCTCGTCGTTGGTGACGAACTCGCGTACCGCCTCCGGCAGTCCGCGCCGATACAGTATCAGCAACCGCACGGCCGAGGAGACCTGGGCACCCGCCCTGACGCCCTTGATGGTCAGCACGTCGCCGATGGAGCGCGACGTGCCGGTGTCGGTCTTGCTGAACGCGCGCCTGGGGATGCCGAAGCGCACGTCCATGTCGAGCACCGCGTCCGCCTCGACGATGGCCAGCAGGCGATGCTGGCCGTTGTTGACGATGCCCTCGGCCGACACGATGACGGGCTCGCCGGTGTTCTCGAACTGGCCGGATTGCATCTGCCGGACGAGCTGCTCCACCTTGCGGCGGTTCACCCGGCGATTGCCGGTGTTCAGCTCCAGCACCGCCTCGGCCAGCGCGCGGTCGAACATCAGCGTCTTGGTGCCGTAATGGTTGCGCACCAGTTCGGTAAAGGTGCTCGCATCGACGTGCTCAGCGTGCGGGTTTGTTGCTGGAACGGAACGGGCTCGTGCGGAACCGCTCTTGGTTGTCATCGGCTTTCTCCTCGACCGCTCTTGGGGCGTGCAAGGAAGCAAGGCCTGCTTTTTTGAAAAAAAGCAGCAAAAAACTTTGGTGATGCTGTCGCGGAGGTTTCTACGAAGCGCAACCCAAGATCAAAAGTTTTCTGGCTCTTTTTTTCAAAAAAGAACCGCTTGCCTTGCCTCTCACCCGGCGTCTATCAGCCCGAGCGCCTGGCGCTCGAACAGCCTGCGATAGATGCCGTCGGACCTGGCGACCAGGGCCGTGTGGGTGCCCTGTTCCACGACGCGTCCGTCGTCGAACACCAGGATGCGGTCCATGGCGCGGACGGTGGACAGCCGATGCGCGATCACGATCGCCGTCCGGCCCTCGATCAGGCGCTCCATCGCCGCCTGGATCGCGGCCTCGCTCTCGGAATCCAGGCTGGACGTCGCCTCGTCGAGTATCAGGATCGGCGCGTCGGCCAGGAAGGCGCGCGCGATCGCCACGCGCTGGCGTTCGCCGCCCGAGAGCTTGATGCCGCGTTCGCCGACCAGGGTGGCGTAGCCCTTCGGCTGACGCATGATGAAGCCGTGCGCGTGGGCCGAGCGCGCGGCGCGTTCGATGTCGGCGGCGGTCGCGTCCGGACGGCCATAGGCGATGTTCTCGGCCAGGGTTCGGTGGAACAGCGTCGGCTCCTGCGGCACGATCGCGATCTGCCGCCGCAGGCTGGCCTGGCGCACGCCGGACACGTCCTGCCCGTCGATCAGGATCGCGCCGCCCTGCACGTCGTGCAGCCGCTGGATGAGACGGGCGAAGGTGGACTTGCCCGAGCCGGACGGGCCCACCAGCCCCACCCGCTCGCCGCCCTGGATCGTGACCGACAGGTTGTCGAACAGCGGGGTCGCGTGCCCACCGTAGCCGAAGCGCACGCTCGCGAAGTCGATGCGTCCGGCGGTCACCGCCAGCGCGCCCGCCCCCGGCGCGTCGGTCACCTGCAGCCGCTCGGCGTGCAGGGCGACCAGCTCGGCCATGTCGTTCACCCCGCGCTGCAGCTCGCGCACCGTCTGGCCCATGTTGCGGAGATAGCCGTGCAGGACGAAATACATGGTCAGCACGGTGGCGACGTCGCCCGCATCGGCCTGCCCGCGATGCCACAGCCAGGTGATGGTGCCGACGATCAGCAGTTGCAGCAGGAGCAAGGCCGCGCCCTGGATGGAGAACGCGCCCACGCCGCGCATCCAGGTGCGGTCCGTGCGCCGGGCCCATTTGCCCAGCACCCCGTCCAGCCGCCCTTCCTCGCGCGCCTCGGCGCCGAACGCCTTGACCGACGCGTTGCAGGTGATGGCGTCGGCCAGCGCG
>CAXTJP010000005.1:0-68433 GCA_964244615.1 uncultured Acetobacteraceae bacterium | reverse complement strand
TGCAGCGCGTCCGCCAGCCGCTTGGCATGGCGCACCACCGCCTCGGCCGACGCGTCCGGCCCGACCAGCGCCAGCACGCGCTCCGACGCGGGCCACGGCGACTCGATGCCGCGCAGCCGGCGCCAGTCCTGCACGTCGCTGTCCACGTGGGCGGCGGCGCGGCGCAGCGCGATCTCGCGCAGCGCCGTCAGGTTGCCCTCGCTGAAGAAGCCGTCGAGCGCGCGACGCGCGGTCTCGCCGCGGTAGATCTTGCCCGCCTGCAGGCGCTGGCGCAGATCGGCCGGCGGCACGTCGATCAGCTCGATCGCGTCGGCCATCTCGAGCACGCGGTCCGGCAGGGTCTCGGCGGGACGTATGCCGGTGATACGGGCCACGTCGTCGTTGAGGCTCTCGAGGTGCTGCACGTTCAGCGTGGCCCAGACCGGGATGCCGGCCTCCAGCAGCTCGACCACGTCCTCCCACCGCTTGGCGTGGCGGCTGCCGGGCGCGTTGGTGTGCGCCAGCTCGTCAACCAGCAGCAAGGCGGGGCGGCGGGCCAGCGCCGCGTCCAGGTCGAACTCCTGCAGGTCCTGGCCGCGATACGGGATCGTGCGGCGCGGCAGGACGGGCAGCGCGCCGATCAGCGCCTCGGTATCCGCACGGCCGTGCGTCTCGATGATGCCGGCCAGCACGTCCGCCCCTTCGGCCAGACGACGACCGCCCTGCACCAGCATCTCGCACGTCTTGCCGACGCCGGGTGCGGCGCCGAGGAACACCTTCAGCGTGCCGCGCCCGGTCGCATGGGCGGCCAGCAGAACATCCGGATCCGGCCTGTCGTCGTCGCGAAGTCTCATGCCTTAATGAATGAAAGTTCTTTGCTTCTTTTCAAGAAAGAAGGCCTTTCCTGAAGGAAAGAAGCAAAAGACCTCCGTTCATTTAGACTTGGCGTCCAGGTCCAGGTTCAGCGCCAGCACGTTGACGTGCGGCTCCCCGATCAGGCCGAACAGGCGGCCGTCGGTGTGGGCCGCGACCATCCCGCGCACCTGGTCCACCGGCAGGTGTCGCGCGGCGGCCACGCCCGGCGCCTGCCGCTCCGCGTTCTCCGGCGAGATGTCGGGGTCCAGCCCGCTGGCCGAGCTGGTCACCATGTCGCCCGGCACCGGCTTGGCGCCGGCGGCGGCCACGTCGCCCCGCACGCGGTCGGTCAGCGCCTTGCTGGTGGCCGCGAGGTTGGAAGCCGCCGAGTTGCTGGCGTTGTACGGCGACGGGATCGTCTTGCTGGCGTCTTTCGGGTCCGTGTCCGTGGTCACGCTCAGCCGCCCGTGGAAGTAGCGGGCCGTCGCAAAATTCTGGCCGATCAGCGAGGAGCCCACGACATGCCCGTCGCGCGTCAGCAGCGAGCCGCCGGCGAGCCCCGGCGCCAGGGCGGTGGCGGCCCCGGTGAAGGCGAACGGGAACACCAGTCCCGTCAGCACCGTGAACAGCACGATCAGCACGATGGCGGGACGAAGATGCGACAGGACCGGCACGGCTTCCGGCACATGGTGCGGCGGATCGGACGGCAGGCTGGCCTGCGTACCGGAGTGCAGCGAGCTTGTTTCGGCAGGCCATGGCGCGTTTGGAGGAGACATATCAGGCAAGCCCCAGTGTATTCAGGACGAGGTCGATGGCCTTGATGCCGGCGAAGGGCGCGACCAGACCGCCCAGGCCGTAGATCAGCAGGTTGCGGCGCAACAGGGCCGCCGCCCCCACCGGCCGGAACCGCACGCCGCGCAGGGCGAGCGGCACCAGCGCCACGATGATCAGCGCGTTGAAGATCACCGCCGACAGGATGGCGCTCTGCGGCGTCGCCAGCCGCATGATGTTCAGCGCGCCCAGGCCCGGATAGGCCACGACGAAGATCGCCGGCAGGATGGCAAAGTATTTCGAGACGTCGTTGGCGATGCTGAAGGTGGTGAGCGAACCGCGGGTGATCAGCAGCTGCTTGCCGATCTCCACCACCTCGATCAGCTTGGTCGGGTCGCTGTCGAGATCGACCATGTTGCCGGCCTCGCGCGCCGCCTGCGTGCCGGTCTGCATGGCGACGCCCACGTCCGCCTGGGCCAGCGCCGGCGCGTCGTTGGTGCCGTCGCCGCACATCGCCACCAGCCGGCCTTCGGCCTGCACGCGCCTGATATAGTCGAGCTTGTCCTGCGGCTTGGCCTCGGCCAGGAAATCGTCCACCCCGCTCTCGGTGGCGATGGCGGCGGCCGTGATCTTGTTGTCGCCGGTCACCATCACGGTGCGTATGCCCATCCGGCGCAGCGCCTCGAAACGCTCGCGTATGCCGGGCTTGACGATGTCCTTCAGCTCGATGGCCCCCATCAGCCTACCGTCGTGGCTCACGGCCAGCGGCGTGCCGCCGGAGCGCGCGATGCGGTCCACCGCGGCCGTCAGCGCCGAGGGCGCCTGCCCGCCGCACGCGCGCACGACGCTGTCCACGGCACCCTTGCGCCACGACGCGCCGCCCGCATCCACGCCCGACAGGCGGGTGTTGGCGCTGAACGGCACCAGTTCCGCACCGGCCGGCAACTCCGGCGACAGGCCGAACCGGTCGCGCACGAAGGCCAGGATGGAGCGGCCCTCAGGAGTCTCGTCGCCCAGCGAAGACAGGGCCGCCGCCTCGGCCAGTTCGCGGTCGGTCACGCCCGGCACCGGGGTGAGCGAGGCTGCGGCGCGGTTGCCGTAGGTGATGGTGCCGGTCTTGTCGAGCAGCAGGATGTCCACGTCGCCCGCCGCCTCCACCGCGCGGCCCGAGGTGGCGACCACGTTGAAGCGTACCAGCCGGTCCATCCCGGCGATGCCGATGGCCGACAGCAGGCCGCCGATGGTGGTGGGGATCAGTGTCACCAGCAGGGCGGCCAGCACCGGGACGCTCAGCACGGTGCCGCTGTAATGCGCGAGGCCCACCAGGGTGACGACGGCGATCAGGAAGATGATCGTCAGGCCGGCGAGCAGGATGTCGAGCGCGATCTCGTTCGGCGTCTTGCGACGCGACGCACCCTCCACCAGCGCGATCATGCGATCGAGGAAGGTGCTGCCGGGTGCGGCGGTGATTCGCACCACCAGCCAGTCGCTGACCACCTGCGTGCCGCCGGTCACCGCCGAGCGGTCGCCGCCGGCCTCGCGTATCACCGGCGCGCTCTCGCCGGTGATGGCGCTCTCGTTCACGCTGGCCACGCCTTCGATCACTTCGCCGTCGGACGGGACGAGGTCGTTGGTCTCGACCAGCACCAGGTCGCCCATGCGCAGTTCGGCGGCGGGCACCGGCTCGGTGCGGCTGCGGTCGCGGCCGACCATGCGCTTGGCCACCGCGTCGCTGCGCGCCCGGCGCAGGCTTTCGGCCCGCGCCCGGCCGCGTCCCTCGGCCACCGCCTCGGCGAAGGTGGCGAACAGGACCGTCAGCCAGAGCCAGGCGGCGATGGCCAACGGAAAGTGCCAGGGCGTGCCCTGGGACAGGTTGCGCAGCCCGAGCACGGTGACCAGCATGGCGACGATTTCGGTGACGAAGATCACCGGGTTGCGGATCAGCTGGCCGGGGTTGAGCTTGGCAAAGGCGTCGCCGGCGGCGCGCGTCAGGATGCGGCCGTCGAAGAGTGAGATGGTGTCGGCGGTGGCCATTTCTTGGGTCCTGGGGGATAGGGGAAGGAAGGCCTTCTCTCTTGAAAGAAAGAAGCAAAGAACTTTCAGTGCTGTCGCGAATCTAAATGGACAAAAGTCTTTTTTTCAAAAAAGGACTGCTTTCTTAGAAGGTTTGTCCGGCAATCATCGAGACATGCTCGGCGATCGGCCCAAGCGCCAGCGCCGGCAGGTACTGCAGCCCGCCCAGGATCAGCACGACGCCGATCAGCAGGCCGATGAACAGCGGCCCATGCGTCGGGAACGTGCCTGCACTGGCCGGCAGCTTCGGCTTGCGGGCCAGCGAGCCGGCGATCGCCAGCACCGGGATCATGAAGGCGAAGCGACCGAGCAGCATGGCAGCCCCCAGCCCGTAATCCAGCAGCGGCGTGTCGGCCGTCAGCCCGCCGAACGCGCTGCCGTTGTTGCCGGTGGCCGACGTCCAGGCATACAGCATCTCCGACAGGCCATGCGGGCCGGCATTGGCGAGCGAGCTGTTGCCGCTGGCCGTCGTCAGCGCCCAGGCGGTGCCGCCCAGGATGCAGAACGGCAGGATCAGCACCGCCAGCATGGCGAGCTTCACCTCGCGCGCCTGCACCTTCTTGCCGAGGTACTCGGGGGTGCGCCCGACCATCAGCCCGGCCACGAACACCGCAAGCAGCGCGAACACCAGGATGCCGTAGAGCCCGGAACCCACACCGCCCGGCACGACCTCGCCCAGCTGGATCAGGAACATCGGGATCATGCCGCCGAGCGGGGTGAAGCTGTCATGCATGGCGATGACCGCGCCGTCGGACGTGGCGGTGGTGGTGACGGCGAACAGCGAGGAGAGCGCCGTGCCGAAGCGCACCTCCTTGCCCTCCATGTTGCCGAGCGAGGGATCGACGCCGAGCGCGGTCAGCAGCGGGTTGCCGCCGGACTCCGCCCAGTAGACGAGCACCACGCAGGTGACCATGACGAGCGCCATCACCCAGAACAGCGCGAAGCCCTGCTTGCCGTCCCGCACGATGCTGCCGAAGGTGACGGCCAGGCCGAAGGGGATGACGATCTCGCACCAGGTCTCCAGCACGTTGGAGAGCGCGGACGGGTTCTCGAAGGGATGCGCGGAGTTGGCGTTGAAGAAGCCGCCGCCGTTGGTGCCGACCAGCTTGATCGCCTCCTGGAAGGCGACCGGGCCGCGGGCGATCATCTGGTGCGCGCCCTCCAGCGTGGTGGCGTCGACACTCGCCCCCATCGTCTGCGGCACGCCGCAGGCGATCAGCGCGATGGTGATGAGGATGGCGAGCGGGATCAGCACGTACAGCGTGATGCGCGTGACGTCGGCCCAGAAATTGCCGAGGTTGTCGACGCCGCCGGCGACAAAGGCGCGGGCGACGGCGACCGC
This sequence comes from uncultured Acetobacteraceae bacterium, assembly GCA_964244615.1. GTDB lineage: Bacteria > Pseudomonadota > Alphaproteobacteria > Acetobacterales > Acetobacteraceae > BOG-908. The sequence continues at coordinate 63,413 of CAXTJP010000005.1, read as the reverse complement.
GGCGGCGATGCCGGTGGCGGCGGAGAGGAAGTTGTGGACCGTCAGGCCCCACATCTGGCTGCCGTAGGACAGCGCCTGCTCGCCCGCATAGGCCTGCCAGTTGGTGTTGGTGACGAAGCTGATGGCCGTGTTGAACGCCAGCTGCGGCGACATGCCGGCGATGCCCTGCGGGTTCAACGGCAGGTAGTATTGCAGCCGCAACATCGCATACAGCAGCAGGAAATGGACCGCCTGCAGCGACACGAGGGCGAAGGCGTAGGTCTTCCACCCCATGCCGCGCTCGGGGTGGACGCCCGACAGCGTGTAGAACCCGCGCTCGACCGGCCCGAGCCAGGCGACGCGGCCCTGCACGACAGACGCCATGTAGCCGCCGAGCGGCACCGCGGCCAGGAAGACGAGGGTGAGGATGAAGCTTATCTGAAGCCACCCGTTCAGTGTCACGAGCGTGTTCCTTAGAAATCTTCGGGACGGACGAGCGCCCAGACGAGGTAGATCATCAATCCAAACGAGACGGTGCCACCGAGGACGAGATCGAGCATGGGCTCAGATCCGATCGCACAGGGCGGCGTAGGCGGCCATCAGAACGATGCCACCGGTTCCGAAAACGACAACGAGCAGGTCGAGCACTGGGAAGCCTTCCAAGGGAGCGAGGCCCGAACTAGGCGCCTGCCGCGTAAAGGCGCGATGGCGCGTGGGGCCAGAATAATAAGGAGCGCGTAAAGCCAAGGCTTTTGACCGTTCCGATCGGCGCACATCGCCATGAATGGCCACGGTTGAAGCCGAGACAGGAGGGTGCAACCGTGTTCGTAACCGCGGAAGTCGCAACATGGCTCGGCACCCAGCTGGCTACACGGGAGGGCCAGGGTAGACAGCCGGCCAACCAGGATGGTTACTGGAACGCGGGCTCAGGTCGATCCGGCTCCCGGCCTCGCGCCCGCCTGCTCGCGCAAGATATCCCGTATCTCGGCCAGCAGCGTCTCCGACGCCGGCGGCACGGACGGCGCATCCTCCTGCTTGCGCATGAAGCGTTGCAGGGTGCGGACCAGCCAGAACACCACGAACGCGACGATCAGGAATTGGATGACGGCGTTGATGAACAGGCCGTAGTTGATGGTGACCGCGCCGGCCGCCTTGGCGGCGGCGATGCTGGTGGTGGCGGGGCCGCGAATGGTCACGAAGCGGTCCGAAAAATCCACCCCGCCGGTGAGCAGGCCGATCACCGGGTTGAACACGTCGCGGACCAGGCTCTGCACGATGCCGGTGAAGGCGGCGCCGATGATGATGCCCACCGCCAGGTCCACCACGTTGCCGCGCATGATGAACGCCTGGAAGTCGCCGATCCAGCCCGGCTTGCGCAGCAACCGCTCCCGCATGGCACCATCCCGTTCGTTGCGCGGGCAGACTGCTGCAACCGGGCCGTCCGGACAATCCCCGGAAAGCCCCTCGCCGAGCCCGGGGGGCGGGCCGCGCCTACATGGTGCCGGAGACGTAGGCCTTGAGGCTGTCGACTTCGTGGGCCTGCGCGTCCAGCTGCGCCTTGACCACGTCGCCTATGCTGATCATGCCGACCAGTTCGTCCCCGTCCAGCACCGGCAGGTGGCGCACGCGGCTGGCGGTCATCACGGCCATCGCCTCGGCGGTGGTGGTCGCGGGGCTGACGGTGTGCAGCACGCGCGTCATCAGCTGGGCGGCCGTCATGTCCAGGCACGCCGCACCATCGCGGGCCAGGCAGCGCACGATGTCCCGCTCGCTGACGATGCCGAGCAGCTGGCGGGCCGAATCGCACACCAGAACGGCGCCGATCCGCCATTCGGCCAGCGTGCCGGTCACCTGCGTGATGCGGGTGGCGGGTGAGACGGAGGCGATCTCGTGTCCCTTGTGGCGCAGGATGGCAGCAACGGTCATGGCGTGAGCTCCCTCGCAAGCAGGTGACGGGCGCGCAGTGTGCGGTCAGCCATCACCCGATTGCAAACTCTAGCTGTGCGGCGCAGCAGGAGCCGGTGTCTCCAGCGCCGTGAGCCGTGCCTCCAGCGCGGCCAGCCTCGTCTCCGCCGCCTCCTGCCCGGCCCGGGCGCGGGCGGCGAGCTCGGCCACCGCGTCCAGCTCCTCGCGCCGCACCAGCTCCAGCTTGCGGATCGTCTCGTCCACCCGGGCGCGGATCGCGGCCTCGGTCTCCTCGCGCAGGCCGGCCAGGGCCGAGATGGCGCCGCCGGCGACACCGGCCAGGTCTTCGAAGAAGCGGGGACGTTCGGCCATGGGTGTGGTCCTTGTGTGGGAGGTGTGCGCCGCCGGGGGTGTTCGCCCGCACGGCACTGCGTATAACGCGCCGCATGTTCCTGGTCACCGGCGACGCCGGCATCATCACCCTGGCGGAGGACGGGATGCGGCGCACCGCTCGTGACGATTTAGGCCGGACGATCCCCATTACATGAGTGCGCCGTTGCAATTCCCGCGGTTCGACCCGGTGCTGCTGCATCTGGGGCCGCTGTCGATACGCTGGTACGCGCTGGCCTACATCACCGGCCTCGTCACCGGCTGGCAGGTGATGCGGCGGATCACCCGCTGGACCCCGCCGGTCGCGACCGAGGCGCAGACCGATGATTTCCTGACCTGGGCGACGCTCGGCGTGGTGCTGGGCGGCCGGCTCGGCTACTGCCTGTTCTACCAGCCCGGCTACTACCTGACCCATCCGCTGCAGGTCCCGGCGGTCTGGACCGGGGGCATGAGCTTCCACGGCGGCATGCTGGGCGTGGTGACGGCCATCGTGCTGTTCTGCCGCACCAACCGCATCCCCGTCCTGGGTTTCGCCGACCGCATGGCCATGGTGACGCCGATCGGGCTCGGGCTCGGGCGGGTCGCCAACTTCATCAACGGCGAGCTGTGGGGGCGGCCGGCGCCGGACTGGCTGCCCTGGCGCATGGTGTTCCCGCGCGCCGGCGACGTGCCGCGCCACCCGAGCCAGCTCTACCAGGCGCTGATGGAGGGGTTGCTGCTGTTCCTGCTGGTGTGGCTGTTCGCGCGGCGCGAGCGCGTGCGTGCCCGGTTCGGCATGCTGACCGGCATCTTCCTGATCGGCTACGGCGTGGCCCGGATCGTGGGCGAACTCTTCCGCGAGCCGGATGATTTCCTGGGGTACCTGTGGAACGGCGCCACCATGGGGCAGCTGCTGTCCGTCCCGATGATCCTGGCGGGCGTCGGGCTGGTGCTGTTCGCCCGACGCGGACGCGTCGCCGTTGCCTGAGCGGCTGGATGTGTTCATGGCCCGGGCCAACGCGCGCTACTACGCCGAGCACGACCCGTTCCGGGATTTCACCACCGCGCCGGAGATCGGCCAGGTGTTCGGCGAGTTGCTGGGCGCCTGGGCGGCGGTGACGTGGCAGTCGATAGGCGCGCCCGATCCAGTGTACCTGGTCGAGGCCGGGCCGGGCCGTGGCTCGCTGATGCAGGACGCAAGGCGGGCGACCGCCGTTGTGGCGCCCGGCTTCCACGCCGCCTGCCGTGTGCACCTGGTCGAGACCTCGCCCAGGCTGCGCGCCGAACAGGCGGCCCGCGTGCCCGACGCGACCTGGCACGACAGCCTGGACAGCATGGCGGGCGGCCCCTGCATCCTGTTCGCAAACGAGTTCCTCGATGCCCTGCCGATCCGCCAGTTCGTCCGGCGCGGCGTCGGCTGGGCCGAACGCCACGTGCAGGACGGGCATATGGTCGAGCGACCGGCCGACCCGTCCGGCTTTCCCCTGCCAGCCGGGCCCGGCTGGGACGAGGAGGGCTGCGTGTTCGAGACCTCTCCCGCAAGCCTTGACTGGGTCGGCCTGCTGGCGCGGCGGCTCGCCCGCGAGGGCGGGGCGGCGCTGATCCTCGACTACGGGGCGGCCGCTTGGGCGCCCGGCGAGAGTTTGCAGGCGATACAAGGCGGCCAGGCGGCCGACCCGCTCTCAGGGCCGGGATCGGCCGACCTGACCGCGCATGTCGATTTTTCCGCCCTGCGCGCAGCCGCGCTCGCCAACGGCGCCGCCTGCCACGGGCCCGTGCCGCAGGGCTCGTTCCTGCAGGCGCTCGGCCTGACCGTCCGCACCGCGCGGCTGATCGCGCTGAACCCGGCGCGCGGCGCCGAGCTGCAAGAAGCCGCCGCCCGGCTGGCTTCCCCCGACCGCATGGGACAATTGTTCAAGGTGCTCTGCCTCACCGATCCCGCCTGCCCCGCCCCCGCCGGGTTCGCGCCATGACCGCCGAACGGCTGACCGCGCCGAACCTGGCCGCCAACCACGGCTTCTTCACCCGTCGGGGCGGCGTGTCCGAGGGGCCGTATGCCAGCCTCAACGCCAGCCTGTCGGGCGGCGACGACAGACAGCGCGTGCGGCAAAACCGCGCGTCGATCGCGGCCGCGCTTGGTGTGTCGGCCACCCGCCTGGTTGGCGTGACCCAGGTGCATGGCTGCACGGTGGTGCCGGTAACCGAGCCCTGGCCGGAGGGCGCCGGGCCGCGTGCCGACGCGATGGTGACCGCGACGCCGGGCATCGCGCTCGGGGTGATCACCGCCGATTGCGCGCCGGTGCTGCTTCACGACGCCGCCGCCGGCGTGGTGGGGGCCGCCCATGCCGGGTGGCGCGGGGCGCTGGACGGGGTGCTGGAGGCGAGCCTGGCGGCGATGGAGGCGCTGGGCGCGACGCGGCCTCGAATCGTGGCGGCGGTCGGCCCGTGCATCGCACCGGCGAGCTACGAGGTGGCAGACGACCTGCGCGACGCGGTGCTCGCCCGTGAGCCGGCCGGCGAGCGCTTCTTCGCGCCGGGAGCGCGGCCGGGCCATTGGCAGTTCGACCTGCCGGGCTACTGCCTGACGCGCCTGGCGGCAGCGGGCGTGCAGGCGCGCTGGCTTGGCCGGGACACCTGCGCCGAGGCGGACAGCTTCTTCAGCCACCGCCGGCGCACCCTGTCGGGCGGCGGCCCGATCGGCCACCAGCTTTCGGCCATCGTGCTGACGGACGTGCCGGGAGGCGGGCGGTGAGGCGCGCCCCTTTGGCCTGGCCGGTTCTCGCCAGCCTCGCCCTTGCCGGGTGCGGCGACCTACCGCGGCCGTTCGCCGGGCGGCCCGGTGCGGCGGCGCTGCAGCTCAGCCGGCCGCCACCGCCACGCCTGACGGTGCCGGCACCGTCGGACGGGCTGCTGCCCGCGCACGACGCGGAAGCCTGGGCGCATGCGGTGTCCGGGGCGCTGGTCGCCCAGGAGGTGCCGGCCTTTACCACCCTGCCGCATCCCGGCGACTGGGTTCTGCGGCTGTCGGCGCGGCTGCAGGGGAGCCAGGTGCTGCCGCATTACGCGCTGATCGACCCCAAGGGGGGTGATCGTGGCGACGTCTCGGGCTCACCGGTCGCGGCCGCGAACTGGGCGCAGGGCGATCCGGCCGCGCTGCAACGGACAGCGGCGGAAGCGGCACCGCAGGTTCTGGCCCTGCTCCGGGCGGTGGACACGACGATCAAGCAGACCGATCCGAACAGCCTCTACAACCGGCCGGCGCGTATCTGGTTCGGCGGCGTCACCGGTGCGCCGGGCGACGGCAACGCGGCGCTGGCCCGCCACATGCGGCTGAAGCTGCCGCAGACCGGCGACCTGCTGGTGCCGCAGGCGGCCTCGGCGGACTTCACCCTGCGCGGCACGGTGAAGATGACGGACGAGCCGGGCGGCCAGCAGCAGGTGGAGATCCACTGGGTCGTCAGCGATCCTTCCGGCCGTGTCGCGGGCGACGTGGCCCAGGGGCACGACATCCCGCGCGGCTCGCTGGATCATGCCTGGGGCGAGGTGGCGGCCGTGGTGGCCGACGAGGCTGCCGGCGGCGTGCGCGAGGTGATCACCAATTTTTCCGGAAGGAAACGGTGACGGGACCTGGGCCGCGGTCGCCGGCTAAGTCCAGGGGCGAGCTCCTGGGCTCGCCTCACGCCAGCAGGGCAAGCGCTGCCGCAGGCCCGGCGAGAATCTCCACCAGTCGCGCACGGTCCATGCGGGACAAGCAGGACGCTCCCACCACCGCGGCGCAGGCATCCTGCGCCATGGCGTCGAACTTGGCGGACGCGCCAAGCCGGCGCGCCTCGACCTCGAAGCGGCGCAGCGTGCGGGCCGTGTCCTCCAGCGCGTCCAGTGCCACGTCGCGTTGTTCGGGGTTCGCGGGCAGCGTTCGCAGCGGCGCCATGACCCGCTCCTGCAGCGACGCCTCCAGCCGGTGCAGGCAGCCGGTCAGCAGCTGTCCCTTCACCTCCGCCACGCGGCGACGACGGGTGGCGCCCGGCTGGTCGGCCAGGGCGTTCAGAAGGGCGGTCTGCCGGCCGAGCTCGATCGTCGCCACGTTCACGATGGTCGTGCGCTGATCGGCGGTCTCGGCCTCAAGCCAGGCGAGCGCCGTCTCGACGGCCGCCTCGGCCAGCGGCCGCAGGCCGGCAGCCGCCTGCGCGGCGCCGAGCAGGGCAGGCGCTGCCTCGGGCAGGCGGAGAACGAGCAGGCTCAGCATCATGCCGCAGGCGCGCGCGCCGGCCGACTGGCTGCCGGCCAGCATATCGAGTAGCGCCGGCTCCTCGATCCTGGCCCCGGCGTGGTCGTGGTCGTGCAGCGCCTGTGCGTGCGCCAGGATGTGCGCCAGCGCCAGCGCCAATGGCTGCAGTTCGGTGCGCGACAGTCCTTCCGCGGCCCACTCGGCGCTGCAGGCGGCAAGCCGGTCGGGCTCGGGCGCCGCACCCAGGCGGCCCAGCCTATCCGCAGCACAGGGCCACAGGAGGCTTCCGGCCTGGCGGACGATGGCGGCGTCATCGGTGTTCGCACCTTCGATCATCGCGTCGATCCTGGCGAGGCTGCCGATCTGCGCCGTATCGTCGGCCATCATCAGCCGGACGGCACGTGCGAGCACCATCAGGGCGGTGCGCGGCAGGAACGGCGTGCCGGCCCGCCACGCTTTCGGCACCACGATCAGCGGGTCGAGCGGCATGAACAGCAACCGCGCGAAGCGCAGCGGCCGGGCAGGCTTGATGGCGCGCAGCCGCGGCCTGACCTGGTCCAGTACCGCGTCCGTGGCCCCGCGCTCCTCCAGGGCGTCCACCATGCGCAGCACCTGCAGCACCTGCGCGTCGCCGGCCTGTGCCACGCCGCGGCGGACCTCGCGCAGGTTCTGCGCCGGGTTGGCCGGCGGTGCCTGGGCCAGCACGACGCTCACGCCGCCAGCGCCCGGATGCGCTCGTTGCGCGCCACCAGGGCCACGAGCTGGCTTGGCGAGCGGCTTGTGCTGCCTGCGGACGCCGCGCGGCGTCCACGCAGCGGGGCCAGCAGGTCGGGCACCTGCCCGAGCCAGGCTTCCGCCTCGGCAGGGATGGGGGGCAGCAAGGCGCGGATTTCGGCCACGGCCTCCGCCCGCTCCGCATCGGTTTCGGCCACAAGCCAGAGCAGGCAGAGATGCTCCCAGCCGTCCAGCAGCCAGTCCGGCCGGCAGAGCCTGGCGGTCACGTTGTCCGGGCTGGCGGCCCATGCGTCCAGCAGGGCAACGGGGTCTTCCAGCAGCTTCTGCGACGCGGCCAGCAGCAGGCGCCCGGCGCCCCAGGTGGCGGCAGCGACCGCGGCCACCTGGTCGCAGGCATCGTCCGGCCCGCGCGCGGCGGCCCAAGCCAGCAAGGCGTGGCACATCGACTGGATGGAACCGAGCAGCGCCCTGCATCGTCCGGCCTGCGCATCACCGGGGGTGGGCAGGCCGCCACCGCCGACGCAGGCATCGAGCCCCGCCGCCGCCAGCGCATCGGACAGCAGGCCGATATCGGCCCTGACGGCTTCCGCGTCCCGTCCCGTCCGGTTTGCCAGTTTGAGCACCGCCTGCGCCCCGCGCTTGTCGGAGACCACGTTTCCCCGCGGCCCGACCTGGTGCGGCAGGGCGTTCAGGAGGGTAGACTCGAAATGCGCCCTGGCCTGCCGATCGTGTGCAGCGGCGGCGGCGGCGGCCGCTGCAGCCGCCCGTCCCGCCGTCCCCTCGGCGGCCACGGCGCGGGCGGCCAGGCGCACGCTGGCCGGAGTCGGTGGACGCAGGGTGGCCAGGCGTTCGGCCAGACGCAGATCGTGCAGCGTCGGCACGCAGAACTCGGCCAGCGAGGCCAGGGCGAAGATGTAGACACCACGCGCCCCCCCGGGGTGCGGCACCAGCAGGTCGGACCGGCGCTCGGACAGCCGGATGCGCGCGCCGGCCAGCATCGGGCTCGTGAACGACACCGCCACACCGCGTTCGCGCAGGGTGGCCGGCTGCCAATTATGTTCGTCCAGCGGCGTCACGAGCTTCATCCTTCCGGCACGGTCAGGCGGATGGTCGGACGAAAACGTTAAGGCGGCGTTCGCGTGCGCGCCGGACCGCGGGGGCTTGCACCGTTACGGCGGCTGCGGCACGCGGGCGCCATGCGGATCGTCACCTGGAACATCAACTCGCTCCGGCTTCGCCTGGCGCTGCTCGAGCGGCTGGTCGCGACGCTGGACCCCGACGTGATCTGCCTGCAGGAGACCAAGGTGCCCGACGCGCTGTTCCCGGACGACGCGCCGGCGCGGCTAGGCTACCCGCATTTCGCCCGGCGGGGCATGAAGGGCTACAACGGCGTGGCCGTGCTCTCCCGGCTGCCGATGACCGAGATTACCGCGCCGGACTGGTGCAGCCGTGGCGATTGCCGGCACCTCGCGGTCCGGATCGACCGCCCAGGCAACCCGCTGGAGCTGCACGATTTCTACGTGCCCGCCGGCGGCGACGTCCCGGACCGCACCGCCAACATCAAGTTCGCCCACAAGCTCGATTTCGTCGCGGAGTGCACGGCGTGGTTCGCCGCCGCCGGCGTCCGGCCGGGCACCGTGCTGGTGGGCGACCTGAACATCGCGCCGCTCGAACACGACGTGTGGAGCCACAAGCAGCTGCTCGGCGTGGTCAGCCACACGCCGGTGGAGGTGGCGCACCTGCAGGCCTGGCTGCAGGCCGGGTTCCGCGACGCCATCCGCCATTTCGTCCCCGAGGACGAGAAGCTCTACACCTGGTGGTCCTACCGCAACCAGGACTGGCGCCGCTCCGACCGCGGCCGACGCCTGGACCATATCTGGGTCAGCCCGGACCTGGTGCCCGCGCTGACCCGTATGGAGGTCTTGAAGGACGCCCGCGACTGGCCGCAAACCTCCGACCACGTGCCGGTCATGCTGGAGCTGCGGGACTAGCGTCAGGCGTGCGCCGCCGGGTCCAGGCGGTAGCCGCCGCCTTCGGTCACCAGCAGGCGGGCATTGGCCGGATCGGGCTCGATCTTTTGCCGCAGGCGGTAGATGTGGGTCTCCAGCGTGTGGGTCGTCACCGCGGCGTTGTAGCCCCAGACCTCGTTCAGCAGGATCTGCCGAGCGACCGGCCGCGTGCCGGCGCGGTACAAAAACTTGAGGATCGCCGCCTCCTTCTCGGTCAGGCGGATGCGGCGGTTGCGCTGCGGCTCCTGCAGCAGCTTGGCCGACGGGCGGAAGGTGTAGGGCCCGATGGTGAACACCGCGTCCTCGGAGTTCTCGAAGATGCGGAGCTGCGCGCGCAGCCTGGCCAGCAGTTCGTTCAGCCGGAACGGCTTGGCGATGTAGTCGTTGGCGCCGGCTTCGAGACCACGCACCACGTCGGCCTCCTCGTCGGACCCGGTGAGCATGATGATCGGCATGCGCAGGCCCTTGCGGCGCAGCTCGGCACACAGATCCCGCCCGTCTCCGTCCGGCAGGCCGACATCGAGGATGATGGCGTCGAACCGGGCCTCGTGCTTCTGTATCTTGGCGTCGGCCTCGCTGACCGAGGCGGCCTCGTCGGCGGTGAACTCGCCATCCACCTGCAACTGAGCCGCCAACTCCTCGCGCAGGGACCGGTCGTCATCGACGATCAGGATAGGGCGTTCGCCCGACATTCAGGTGCTCTCCATGGATGGCGGGACCGGCGGTCGCGCGTTCGTTGACGACCTAAGCAGGTTCGTGCCGGATCGGTTGCAAAACTTTTTGATTTCAGAGTGGGTTGCAGACCGGCGCGTGCCGCGCCGGTCGGTGCGGCCTTGTTTACGCGCACGAATGCCCGACCTATGGAACGGAAGGCCCGACCACTTGGCACGACGGATAGCGCGGATCGGCAGGCAGCCACGACGATGAACCACAGCTCGTTCCGAACCGGCGTCGCCGGCCGCGCCGTCAACCGAGCGGTTGGCGAACTGCGCCGCGGCGTGGCCGTGATCGTGGCGGGCGGCGGCGAGCGTGTGCTCGCCCTGCCGGCGGAGACCGCGACACCGGCGACCCTCGATGAGTTCCTGGCCGGTATGGCACCGGGCGCGCAGCCGATGCTGCTGGTTGCGCCGTCCCGGGCGGCGGGGTTGGCGGCGCCTGCCCTGGTCGGTGGTGAGGACCTGGCGACGGTAGCCGTCCCCCTGCACGCCAGCCGGCTGGACGTGGCGCTGCTGCGCGGCCTGGCCGATCCCACGGCGCGGCCGGCCGACCCCGATCGTCTGCTGGCGGGCCCCGCCGGCCCGGCGCCCTGGCACGCGGAGACGGCAGAAGCCTGCCTGCTCCTGGCCAAGCTCGGCCGGCTGCTGCCCGCCATGCTGGTGGCCGCCGCCGCACCGGACGGTGCGGTCGCCACCGACCTGCTGGCGGTGCAGGCGGAGGACATCCTGGCCTACCCGGTCGACACGTCCGAGGGGCTGGTGCGGGCGGCCGAAGCCCGCGTGCCGCTGGAGGAGGCCGACGACGTGAGGGTGGTGGCCTTCCGCCCGCGCGATGGCGGCATCGAGCACCTGGCCATCCTGATCGGCCAGCCGGACCTGGTCCAGGCGCCGCTGGTGCGCATCCATTCGGAATGTTTCACCGGCGACCTGCTGGGCAGCCGACGCTGCGATTGCGGCCCGCAGCTCCACCAGGCGATCCGCCGCATGTCGGCAGAGGGCGCCGGCGTGGTGCTCTACATGGCCCAGGAAGGCCGCGGCATTGGCCTCGTGAACAAGCTGCGCGCCTACGCGCTGCAGGACGGCGAGGGCGGGGCGCCGCCGCTCGACACGCTCGATGCCAACCGCGCGCTGGGCTACGGCGCGGACGAGCGCAGCTTCGCCGCCGCCGCCACCATGCTGCGCCGGCTGGGCATCACGCGGGTGCGACTGATGACCAACAACCCGGACAAGATCGCCGGGCTGACGGCGCATGGCGTGGAGGTGACCGGGCGGATCAGCCACGCGATCGCGGCCAACGGCGTCAACGACGGCTACCTCGAGACGAAGGCCCGACGCTTCGGCCACCTGCTTGGCTGAACGGCCCATCGCGTCGGTGGGTGCCGACGGCCTGCTGCGGTTCGGACGGCAGACCCTGCGGGCGAGCCTCGGCCGCGCCGGCATCACCGCCCACAAGCGGGAGGGCGACGGGGCCACGCCGTGCGGCCTGCTGCCGATACGCCGCGTGCTCTACCGCGCCGACCGGATCGCCCGCCCCAGGGCCGCCGTGCCGATCGAGCCGCTGGCGCCGGAGGATGGCTGGTGCGACGACCCGGCGCATCGCGACTACAACCGGCCGGTCCGGCTGCCGCACGAGGGGCGGCACGAGGTGCTGTGGCGGCGCGACGGACTCTACGACCTGGTCGGGGTGCTCGGCTGGAACGACAGCCCTGTGGAGCGCGGTTGCGGTTCGGCCATCTTCCTGCACGTCGCCGCTCCGGATGGGGGGCCGACCGAGGGATGCGTGGCCCTGGGGTTGGCCGATCTGGTTACAGTGCTGGGCGAAGGACTGGTTGCGGTGGAGGTTCGGTGAAGGCAGGCCTTCTTTTCTGAAGAAAAGAAGCAAAAGACTTTTGGGAGCGCTGTCGCGGCGGTTTCTGAAAACACGCGTCCAATGAACAAGAGTTTTTTGGTTCTTTTGTAAAAAAAGAACCGCTTGCCTTGCCCTTTGGCCGTAGCCGGCGAACCCGCTATCCTGCGCCGGCATGCCCAACCTGCCCATGCTGCTCACCCTGTCGCGCATCGCGGCCATACCCGTGCTGGTGGCGCTGGTGGCGCTCCGCACGCCGGGCGGGGACGTCGCCGCCTGCGTGGTGTTCGCGCTGGCCGGCATCACCGACTACCTGGACGGGCGGATCGCCCGACAGCGCAAGATGCTGTCCGAGCTCGGCCGCATGCTGGACCCGATCGCCGACAAGCTGCTGGTGGGCGCCACCCTGATGGTGCTGGCGGGCCAGGGCCGGCTGCCGGATCACGGCCTGTACCCCGCCATCGTCATCATGTGCCGCGAGATCCTGGTCAGCGGCCTGCGCGAGTACCTGGCCGGCCTCTCGGTCGGCCTGCCGGTGACGCGGCTGGCCAAGTGGAAGACCGGGCTGCAGATGGCGGCGCTGGGCACCCTGCTGGCTGGCGACAGCGGCGCGCGCGTGATCCACCTGGGCTTCCTGCCGGTCGGCGTGATCGGCACCGCCATGCTCTGGGCCGCGGCCCTGCTGACGCTCGTCACCGGCTGGGACTACCTGATGGCCGGCATACGCCACGTGGTGCCGTCCATGGCCCCGGCCCCGCCGCCGGCCAAGGCGGGTCCGCTCCCGTTCGGCGAAAAGGTGTCGCGCTGAAGCTGCTGGGCGTGGTCGGCTGGTCCGGCAGCGGCAAGACCACGCTGGTGGCCCGGCTGATCCCGCTGCTGCGGGCCGCAGGGCTGTCGGTTTCCACCATCAAGCACGCCCATCACGGCCTGGACCTGGACCGCCCCGGCAAGGACAGCTTCGTGCACCGCGAGGCGGGCGCGCACGAGGTGCTGGTGGTGGGCGGGCAGCGCTGGGCGCTGCTGCGCGAGACGCCGGACGGCTCGCCCGACCTCGCCGTGCTGGCCGCACGGCTGGCCCCGGTCGATCTGGTTCTGGTCGAGGGTTTTAAGGGCTACGGCTTCGCCAAGCTGGAAGTGCATCGGCCGGCCCTGGGCAAGCCGGCGATCTGGCCGGACGTGACGGGAATCGTCGCGGTCGCCACCGATGCCGGCGCGCTGCCTGGCTGTCCGCATCCGTTGCTGGAACTCAACGATGCACCGGCAATCGCCGGTTGGATCGTGGGTTTGCCCGCCGGCAGCATCACCGAAGCTTGAGCGTGGCGCCGTCCGGGGGCATGGTGCGCCCGTTCTTGCCCGGAGCCACACAGTCAATGCGGCGTATCGCCTTGCTCACCACGCTGCTGCTCCCCGGCTGCGCGGGGTCGGGTTTCTACTCCTACCTCGGCGACACGTTCACGCCGCCGTTCGGCGCCAACCCCAACGCCGCGCAGGGCACCAGCGAGACGGACGCCAAGGTGCGCGGCCGCGGCGTGGACGGGCCGAGCCCGATCCTCTACGAGGCGGGCGATGTCTGGCCCGCGCCGCCCAAGGCGCCGCCCACGCTGAAGGATCTGCAGCGGCAGCAGAACGCCGACATCGCGCGCGGCGCCGGCGACACGTCCTCGCCGGACACCTATGCGCCGCTGCAGCCGCTGCCGCAGCTGCCGGGCTACGAGGTGCCGGAGCAGCAGATGCACCAGTCGCCCCCGGTCAGCAGCTTTCCCGGCGGGATCGTGCCGCTTCCCGGCGGCCGGTCCGGGGTGATCACCGGCGGCGGCGGCCAGGTACGCTCGTTGAACGGCCCGACCGGCAATGGCAGCATCCTGGTGCCCAACGGCAACGGCACCAGCACGGTCATCGGGCCGAACGGTACGGTCAGCACGGTCCCGACCCCGGGCCGCTGAGTGCCCGGCGCATTCTGGGGCGGGCACTCAGACAGCGTGCTGTTTGAGGTCCTCCAGCTCGCAGTGCATGAGGGCGGCCATGTGGGTGGCTTCCAGCACGACATCGGGGGCGTGGCCGGCTTGCAGAGCTTCCCGCCAGCGCGGGGCGCAGAGGCACCAGCGGTCGCCGGGGCGCAGGCCGGGGAAGGCGTGTTCGGGGCGCGGCGTGGACAGGTCGTTGCCGCGCGCCCGGCTGAACGAGAGGAAGGCCGCGGTCACCACCGCGCACACCGTATGGCTGCCCAGATCGCCGGGGCCTGTCTCGCAGCAGCCTGATCGGGTGAAACCCGTCAGCGGCTCGGTGGAACAGCTCTGCAGCCGCCCGCCTAGCACGTTCCTGGCCGGGATCGGCTGACCGCCCGTACTGTCCAATGGCATCGGCTCGCCTCCATCCTCGATAGCCGGTCCTGAACTTGCCTTGGTTGCGCGTCGTCAGTGGCGAAGCAGCAGGATCGCCGCCATCAGCGCAATCGCCAGCCCCTGCAACAGAACGCGCGCCCGCATCAGGGCGTTCGACCGCCTCGGGTCGCCGCCCTTGACGACGCCGATCATGCCCATGCCAAGCACAGCCACCACGCCCAGCATCACGATAGCCAGAAGGACCGACAGAACCAGTGTCATGTGCCCGACATAAGGTCCGCCCGCCGCTTGTGCACCCCTGCGTCGTGGTGGCGCTGTTACTCGGTGCCCTCGGGCTCGGCTCGCCCGCGTCCCGCGCACAGGGAGCCCACGCCCTCATCCCCCCGGTCGCCGCGCCCAAGCCGGACGAGCCGGCATTGTCGCGCGCGGAGACCAGGCAGGTCCTCGACCTGCTGAACGATCCGCAGAAGCGCGCCGCCTTCACCGCCACGCTCGAGACGATGACCAAGGCCAGCGCCATCGCCGCGCCCAAGACAGCGGCTCCGGTGAAGCTCGCGCCGGACAGCGTGGGCGCCGAACTGCTGCGCGAAGGCACAACCTGGCTCGGCAGCTTGTCGGGGCAGCTGGCCAGCTTCGGCCACGTGCTGGGCGACCTGCCGGCGGTGTGGGCGTTCACCCTGCGCACGCTGCAGGACCCCGCGTTGCGCGCGCGCGCAGCCGACGGAGCGTGGCGCCTGCTGCTGGTGCTGGTGCTGGCCGGCTTGGCCGAGTTCGGCGTCCGCCGGTTGCTGCGCCGCCCGATGCGCGCCATCGCCGCCCAGGCGCCGGAGGCCGCACCGGGGCTGACCCATGCGCCGCAAACCCGGGCCGACGCGCATATCGAGAACCTGGCGCGAGCTCGCGACAACGCGGCGCTGGTGCCGCCGGTGCCAGGCGCCGCCTCGACCGGCCTGTCTGCCGACGAAACGGCGCCGGCACAGGCAGCCACGGAACACGAGGAGGTGGAGGTGGAGCACGTGCTGCGCCGCCGCCGCTTCGCCCGCACGGTGCGCGCGTTCAAGCGGCTGCCCTTCGTGCTGCTCTGCTTCGTGCTGGACCTGCTGCCGCTCGGCGTGTTCCTGGGTGTCGCCTATGCCGGCATGCTGCTGGCCGACGCGCACGGACAGGCGGTGTTGCAGGCGGCCGTCCTGGCCTATGCCACCTGCCGGGTCGCGACCTCGCTGACGCGCATGGTGTTCGCGCCCGACCAGCCGACTTTGCGCATGGTCCATGTCGGCGACCCAGGTGCCGCCTACGCGGTGGTCTGGGTCAGGCGGGTGTTCACGGTCGCCGCGTTCGGCTCCGCCGCCTCGCAGATCGGGATGCTGTTCGGGCTGCCGGCGCCGGCGAACGACGCCTTTCTCAAGGCGGTGTTCCTGGTGGTGCACCTGATGCTGGTGGTCGTGGTGCTGCAGTGCCGGGCCGCGGCGGCGGCCCGCATACGCAGCCACAGTCCCTCGCCTGGCATCGGCGGCAAGCTGCGCAACCGGCTCGCCTCGGTGTGGCACCTGATCGCCATTTTCTACATCATGGGCCTGTGGCTGGTCTGGGCGGCCGAGGTGCGGCACGGCTACGTTCGCATCTGGCACCTGTTCCTGGTGACGGTATGCGTGCTGGCCGGGGCGCGGCTGGTCGCGGTCGTTCTGCTGGGCGGGCTGGACCGCACGCTGCGCGCCGGCTCCCGGAACGGCCGCCATTACCCGGGGCTGGAACGCGCCGGCCGCTACCTGCCGCTGCTGCGCCGCGTCGTCTCGACCGTGGTGATCGTTGCGGCCGGGCTCGTTCTGCTGCAGGCCTGGGGCATCGACACGGTCGTGTGGTTTCGCACCAACGCGCTGGGCGGCCGGCTCGTCTCGGCCAGCGGCACCATCCTGATCGCCGCCGTCCTGGCGCTGGTGGTGTGGGAGGCGGTGAACGCCGGGCTGGACCAGCACGTGGCGCGGCTGACGGAGCAGGCCCAACTGGTCAAGTCCGCCAGGCTGCGCACGCTGCTGCCGATCCTGCGCACCTCGCTGCTGACGGCGCTGGTGCTGGTGTTCGGGCTGACCGCGCTGTCCGAGATCGGCGTCAACATCGCCCCATTGCTGGCCGGCGCGGGCATCCTCGGCGTGGCCATCGGCTTCGGCAGCCAGAAGCTGGTGCAGGACTTCATCACCGGCATCTTCCTGCTGCTGGAGAACGCGATGCAGGTGGGTGACTGGGTGACGGTGGCCGGGCTGTCCGGCTCGGTCGAGAACCTGTCGATCCGCACCATGCGGCTGCGCGCGGGTGACGGCTCGGTGCACATCATCCCGTTCAGCTCGGTCTCGACGGTCACCAACGTCAACCGCGGCATCGGCAACGCGGCGGTCAGCGTGAACGTGCCGATCGAGGAGGACACCGACCGGGTGAGCGAGGTGCTGTCCGGCATCGCGTGCGAGATGCGCGGCGAGCCGCGCTTTGCCGACATGATGCGCAGCGACCTGCAGCTCTGGGGCGTGGACAAGCTCGATGCCGGGGTGGCGACCGTGGTGGGCCAGATCGTCTGCACCGATGCCGGCCGGTGGGCGGTGCAGCGCGAATTCAACCGCCGCATGGCGATCCGGTTCAAGGAGCAGGGTTTGCGCATCGCAACCCCCGTCACCACCGTCTACAACCACATAGCGACCGACACGGCGCGGCCGGCGACGCAGGACGCCCACGCCATGCCGTCCGGCCAGCTGGAACATTCGCCGCCGCCGGCGGCCCTGGGGAACACGAATTGACATCCGCGTCCGACCATCTGGAACGGCCACTCGCCGGAACGCCGACCGCGACGCTGGGCGCCATCGAGGGGGCACTGGCAGAGCAGGGCTTCGCGCACGCAGAGGCGGCGGCCATGCGCCTGCTGCTCGTCGAGCGCGGGTTGTCGGACTGGGACGGGTTTGCCGATAGCTGGAACGACCTCGGCATCGACACCTACATGGCCGATGGCGGGCGCTACCGGCGGCGGCGGCACGCCGCGTTCTCGGCGAGTGCCGCGGCGATCCGGCGCAAGCCGCACCAGCCGCACTACCAGAGCCGCGACTACAACGCGCTGAACGGCGGCCTGGCGCGCTGGTTCGAACCGGTGACCGAGGCGGTGGCAGCCCACCCCGCCCTGCATGCCATCCTGGACACCTGCCTGACCGTGTTCGACGCCTGCACCGACGCCGCGACACGCCCTGCGTCCTGGCACGTGGAGATGCACCAGTTCCGCATCGAGGCGCGGCCGGGCGAGGCGGGGCAGCCCACGCCGGAAGGGCTGCATCGCGACGGCGTGGACTGGGTGCTGGTTCTGCTGGTGCGGCGGGAGAACGTTGCCAGCGGCGAGACCTCGATCCACGATCTGCAGCGCCGGCTGGTCGGCAGCTTCACGCTGACCAAACCGATGGAGGCGGCCCTGGTGGATGACGGCCGCGTCTATCACGGCGTGACCGCGATCGAACCGATCGACCCGGGGCGGCCCGCCTATCGCGACGTGCTGGTCGCGACCTTCAGGCGGGAATGATGCGCCTCGTCCGGCTTGCCGCCGCTTCGGTCCTGCTGGCGGCTGCGACGCCGGCCGCACCCAGCGTCCAGGTGAGCGGCGCCTGGGCGCGCGCGACGGCGCCGTTGCAGGACGAGGCCGCGGTGTATTTCGCGCTCGCCAGCCCGGCCGGCGACACGCTGACCGCGGTCGCGAGCGATGACGCCGCCGGCGCTATGCTGCACCGGTCGACCGTCCGGGGCGGCATGGCCGGCATGGCGGACATGGACGACCTGGCACTGCCGGCCGGGCGGACGGTCCGGCTGGAACCGCGCGGCATGCACGTGATGCTGACGGGCCTGAAGCACGGGCTGCGCGCCGGCGACCATGTCGGGCTGACGCTGCATTTCGCGCATGCCGGCATCGTGCATGTAAGCGTGCCGGTGCTGCCGATCGGCTCGGCCGGGCCGCCCGGCCCATGAACCGGGCCGTGCTCGGCCTGGCCGGCTGCGCCCTGGCGCTGGCGGCGGGCGGGGCTGCGCTGATGTGGCGCGCGCAGCCGACGGCGCCCGAGATCGGCGGCCCGTTCGCGCTGACCGACGGCAGCGGCCGTCACGTCACCGACCGGGATTTCGCCGGGAACTGGCGCCTCGTCTATTTCGGCTACACCCATTGCCCCGATGCCTGCCCGACCACGCTGGGCGACCTCGGCGCGGCGCTCGACAAGCTGCCCGCAGCGTCTCGGCAGCACGTGCGCGTGCTGTTCGTCACCGTCGATCCGGCGCGCGACACGCCCGCGGTGATGGGCGCCTACACGCGCGCGTTCGGGCCGGAGTTCGTGGGCCTGACCGGCACTGCGGCCGAGCTGGCGCCGGTGGAGGAGAGCTTCCACGTCTACGCGCGGCGCCACGACCTCAAGGGGGGCGACTACGCGATGGACCACAGCAGCATCACCTACGTCATGCGGCCGGACGGCAGCTTCGCGGGCCTGCTCGACGACGCTGTCCCGCCCGCCGAGCTGGCCCGGCGCCTGCAACGTTTCGGTGTCTGACGGGGGCCCGGCAGGCAGTGCCCGCGGGACGGGGCCGGTCCTGGCCGTTCCCCTGCCGTGGCAGGACCCGGCCACTGCGTTCGCCTGCTGGGCCGGGGACCCGTTCGTCGCCTGGCTCGACAGCCAAGGCCCCGAAGAGGGGCGCGCCCGCTACAGCACCCTGGCGGTGGAGCCGTTCAGGCTGGTGCCGCACGACCCGAACGCCTCCCCGTTCGCCGCCCTGGGCGTCGAGATGGAGCGGTTCCGGTTCGGCTGGCCCGATGCGCCGGTGCCCTTCTTCGGCGGTGCTGTCGGTTTCCTCGGCTACGAGGCAGGGGCAAGGCTGGAGGGCGTCGGTGCACAAGGCGGGCTCGCCTTTCCAGAGGCGAGCTTCGCGCTCTACGACGTGGTGCTGGCCTTCGACCGGCGCGAGCGTCGGGCCTGGCTGCTCTCCTCCGGCCTGCCGGAGGAGAACCTGCAGGCCCGGGCCGCGCGCGCGCGGGCGAGAGCCGATGCTGTGCTGGCCAGGCTGTCGCGCGGGGCGCCCGCGCCGCCACCCGTCGCACCCCTGAGCTGGCGGGAGGAGACGCCGCGGGCGGTGCACGAGGCACGGATCGCCCGCACGGTCGCCTATATCGAGGCGGGCGACATCTGCCAGGCCAACATCACCGCCCGCTTCCTCGCCCGCCGCCCACCCGGCGCCTCGGCGGCGTCCATCCACCTCGCCTTGCGCGCGGACAACGCGGCACCGTACGGCGCCTATGTCGGCTGCGGCCAGGGGATCGCCGTGGCCAGCGTCTCGCCCGAGCGCTTCGTCGGGCTGAGCGCCTCGGGCCACATCGAGGCGCGGCCGATCAAGGGCACCCGGCCGCGCGGCCGCGACGAGGCGGAGGATGCGCGACTGGCATTGGCGCTGCTGGCCAGCGGCAAGGACCGCGCGGAGAACCTGATGATCGTCGACCTGCTGCGTCACGACATCGGCCGGGTCGCCGCCATCGGCAGCATCGCCGTGCCCGAACTCGCCGTGCTGGAAAGCTTCGCGCGGATCCACCACCTCGTCTCCTCGGTGCGCGGCGTGCTGCGGCCCGGGCTCGCCGCCACCGACCTGCTGCGCGCGGCGTTTCCTCCTGGTTCGATCACCGGCGCGCCGAAGCGCCGTGCGATGCAGATCATCGAAGCGATCGAGCCGGCGCCGCGCGGGCCGTATTGCGGCGCCATCGCCTGGCTCGGCTGGGATGGCGCCATGGACAGCAGCGTGGCGATACGCACGCTGACCGTCACGGCCGACCAGGTGATCGCCCAGGCGGGAGGTGGTATCGTGGCCGATAGTGACCCGGAAGGCGAATACGAGGAGATGATGGTGAAGGTGCGGCCGCTGCTGCGTGCGCTTGGTCCATGGTCGGGCTAGCGGGAAACGTTGCAGAACTCTCCGCGACAGCACGACCAAGAGTTTTTTGCTGCTTTTTTGCAAAAAAGCAGACGTCCTTGATCTGGCTGAACGGCGCCCTGCACCATCCCGCCCACGCACGCATCGACCCCGCCGACCGCGGCCTGCTGCTGGGTGACGGCGTCTACGAGACCCTGCGGGCGGCCGCGCACCGTGCCTGGCACGCGCCGCGGCACCTCGCGCGGCTGCGCGGTGGGGCCGCGATGCTGGGCATCGCCGTTCCGTGGAACGAGGCCGCCATCCTGGCCGGCATCGACGCGGTGCTCGGCGCCGCCGCAGACGGGGACCACGCGTTGCGGCTGACGCTGACCCGTGGGCCAGCGCCGCGCGGCCTGCTGCCAGCCCCCGGTGGCCAGGCGACGCTGCTGATCGCCGCCTCCGCCCTGCCCCCGGCCGCACCGCCGGCCCACGTGATCGTCGCGGCCTGCACCAGGCGCAACGAGCATTCACCGCTGTCGCGCATCAAGTCCACGAACACGCTGGACAGCATCCTGGCCAGGCAGGAGGCCGCCGCGCGCGGCGCCGACGACGCGATCCTGCTCAACACCGCCGGTCATGTGGCCGAGACGAGCGCCGGAACCCTGTTCGCGCTCATCGAGGGCCGCCTGGTCACCCCGCCCGTAGAGGACGGCGCCCTGCCCGGCATCGCCCGCGCCCTGATCCTGCAAGCCGGCCTGGCCGTCGAACGACGCCTGACCCAATCCGACCTGAAAGCCGCGGACGCCGCCTTCATCACCAGCAGCCTGGGCGTCCGCCCGATCCAAAGCATCGACGGCCGGATCCTGCCCGGCGTCGGCACGGACCATGCGGCCCTGCTCAAAGCGCTCCAAGCAGCACTCGAGCCGTAACGAGCGAGGGGGCGTAACAGCTGGCGCCGTGACGGCCTAGTGCAGGATGTCGCCGCTTCTGACCCACCCCGACCCCGAGATGCTGCGGATCAGCAGCCAGGTCTGCACGCCGACGCGCTGCTGGCGTTCGAGCACCACGCGGGTGCCGCGGTTGAGAAAGGCGCGTATCTCGCCCTCGTCGTTCGGCGACAGGCGCACCGGCAAATCCTGCACCAGCACGGTGCCGATAGCCTCGCTCCGAGTCGGGTGCAGCGCCTGCAGGTTGGTGTCCGGGTCGGTCGGCCGCAGCATCGCCTGGCTGGAGCCGGCGGGCTCGCCGGCGGCCTGGCGCCGCTGCACCACCTGGCCCATCAGCCAGGCGGTCGCCACCACGGCCAGCAGCCAGCCGGCCGACGCCACCAGCCGGGCGCGCGTCTGGCCGCGCTGCGCGCGCGCCACGTCGAAACCCGCCTCCTGCAGCGACCGGCTGAGCTCGAACACCCGCTGGCGGGCGCGCTGCACGTCGAACTCCGCCTCCTGCCGGGCCACGCGGGCGATGTGAAGCTGGCGCTCCAGCCCCATCTCGCCGCCGCCCGCCGGCGTCATCCGCTGCGGTTCGCGCAGCCGCGCCGCCACGTCGTTCAGCGACAGGCGGTGGTGGGCCAGGTGCTCGATCAGCTTGCGGCGCGCGACATCGGCCTCGCCCGGCTGCTCGGACGCCAGCATCGACAGCAGCTTCTGCAGCCGCGAGACGAAAGACGCATCGTCGAAAGGTTGAGGTTCGGTTGCCAGTGTGTTGGTGCCAGATCGGATGGAGCGCGCGTCGCGGCGACGTCGATGCCCCACTGCACCCGCCGCCGGAACCCTGATAGCTGATAGCACGTGGCTGAACAGGGGCGCGTTGCGGTGGGCAAGGCTGAGATACGCAAGGTAGTGCTGGCCTATTCGGGCGGCCTCGACACCAGCGTGATTCTGCGCTGGCTGCAGACGACCTATGCCTGCGAGGTGGTGACCTTCACAGCCGACCTCGGCCAGTCGGCCGAGGATGGCGGCGCGGAGCTGGCGGCGGCGCGGCGCAAGGCCGAGCAGGCCGGCGTGCGCGAGGTGTTCATCGAGGATCTGCGCGAGACCTTCGTGCGCGACTTCGTGATGCCGATGTTCCGCGCCAACACGCTCTACGAGGGACAGTACCTGCTCGGCACCGCGATCGCGCGGCCGCTGATCGCGCAGCGGCAGATCGAGATCGCCGAGGCGACGGGGGCGGACGCGGTGGCGCACGGCGCCACCGGCAAGGGCAACGACCAGGTGCGGTTCGAGCTCGCCTACTACGCCCTGAAGCCGGACATACGCGTCATCGCCCCCTGGCGCGAATGGGACCTGACGAGCCGCACGCGGCTGCTGGAGTTCGCCGACAGCCACCAGATCCAGGTGACCCGCGACAAGCGGGGCGACGCGCCCTTCTCGGTCGACGCAAACCTGCTGCACTCCTCTTCGGAAGGAAAGATCCTCGAGGATCCGGCGAGCCCGCCGGACGAGATGGTGTTCCAGCGCACCATCAGCCCCGAAGCCGCGCCGGACCGGGCGACGCTCGTCTCGGTCATGTTCGAACGCGGCGACCCGGTCGGCATCGACGGCGAGCGCCTCTCGCCGGCCGCCCTGCTGACGCGGCTGAACGCGCTCGGCCGGGCCAACGGCATCGGCCGGCTGGACCTGGTGGAGAACCGCTTCGTCGGCATGAAGTCGCGCGGCGTGTACGAGACGCCGGGCGGCACGATCTGGCTGGCGGCGCACCGTGCCATGGAATCGATCACGCTGGACCGCGAAGCCGGGCACCTCAAGGACAGCCTGATGCCGCGCTACGCCGAGATGATCTACAACGGTTTCTGGTTTTCGCCCGAGCGGCGGATGCTGCAGGCGGCCATCGACGCCAGCCAGGCCTCGGTCACCGGCACGGTGCGGCTGAGGCTCTACAAGGGCAACGCCACGGTGGTGGGCCGGGAGAGCCCGAACAGCCTGTACGACACGCGCGTGGTGACCTTCGAGGACGACGGCGGCGCCTACGACCAGGTGGATGCCCAAGGGTTCATCAGGCTGAACGCCCTGCGCCTGCGCCTGGGCGCTGCTGCCGGCCGTCGGGGCGGGGCGTTGTGAGCAAGCCTGGCGAAGAGCGGGCAATGGTTCAGACTACCTGGGCATGCAGTTCGGCAAGGATATTGCATGCCAATCTTGGTGGTTTACCCCAAGAGCATCCAGCTTGACGAGAAATGTCAGCAAAATGAAACAACCAAACGGCCGAGTTATGTTGCGTTGCGTCGTCCGGGCAACCTAGGGTGCGATCCGAAAGCCGGGTGGTGACCCTCATCGACCGGTGTCACGTGGGGCCACGAGGCGCGGCGTGATGGCGGTCGGCGGGTGTCAATCGCGGGCGATGGGTGTGATGGAAGCAGTTTTGCGGAGGCGTGATGATCAGAGGCGCAATCGAAATCGCGAAGAACTCTCGCGTGGTCGGCTGGATCCACTCGGAATCACAGCCGCTGAAGAGCACGACGGTGTTGGCCTTCGTGGGCGACCGCTGCGTGGGGGCCGGCTCGGTGGACGGGTTTCGACAGGACCTGCTCGACGCCAAGCTCGGTGACGGCTATTGCGGGTTCGATTTCCCGGTCGTACTGGCGGAGGGCGAGACACCGGGGGCGCTCATCGTGCGGCTCCAATCGTCGGACGCGGCGCTGCTGCAGCAGACCAGCCGGATCGTGGGCAGCGGCGACGACGGCGCCGCCGCGCCGGACCTCGGCGCCATACAGACGCGCAGCATCTCCTGGCTGATGGACCGCGGCATGCTCGAGCAGCCGGAATATGACTTTCTGCGCGCCATCCACTCGGTCGGCGCCTACGAGCGCGGCCTGCGGATAACCAAGCGCGGCGGCGGCGAGCCAAGCTCGCACCGTATCGACCCCGAGACCGCGGCGTCCGACATGCTGGGGTTGCTGATGATGTCGGAGATGCGCCTGACGCGCAGCGCGGTCGCGAGCGTGCTGGACATCGCCCAGGTCGGCGGCTTCGACGCTCCGGTGATGGCGCTGTGGAGCCAGGATCGCGGCCGGATCAGCCTGGACGAGCGCTCGCATCTGGGCGGCCGCAGGTTGGAGTCCGCCCCGTTGACGGCGCCGCCGGCTGGCGGGATCGATTACAGCTTCGGCCCCGACCGCCTGCTGTTCGTGCATCGCGACTGCCGCTTCGCCGCCCGCGGCCCGGCCCCCGCCTCAGGCATCGTGGTGTTCACCGCGTCCGCGATCGAGGCGGCCGGTGCCGAGACGCTGATTCCGAACATGCGCGCCGCCTGACGGGAGCGCTCTTCGCACGACAGCGGAGCGCGCTCTTCGCACGACAGCGGAGCGCGCTCTTCGCACGACTGCGGAGCGCGCTTCGCACGACGGCGGCGCAGCCTTGGCCGTGAGCACCGGAGCACAGGAAACGGGCGGCAGACGGACGGCATAGTGGCGTTTGAGGCGCCCTCAGAACGCCACCCATAGGGTGTCGGCGAATATGCCCCGCTTGACCAGCCTGCCTTCCGGGCCGGGGGCGCGGCGGATGCCGCGTTGCAGCAGCGTCTGGAGCATCGCCGGCAGCATGACGCGGTTGATGTGCTCGCCGAAGCAGCGATGCAGGCCGTAGCCGAAATGCAGGTAGTCGCAGGCTGGCCGGTCGGGATCGAATACCTCCGGGTCGGCAACCCGGCGCGGGTCGCGCATCGCGGAGGCGAACGAGACGGCGACGACAGCGCCGGCGGGGATGTGGGTGGCCCGGCGCGTGCCGTCGGCCACCACAGCCGGCTGCACCGCATGGCGTTGCAGCAACGGGGCCAGCGGGTCGAAACGCAACGCCTCGAACAGAAACCGCGATACGGCCTCCGCGTCGCCGGCGCGTGCGGCGCGCGCCGCTTCGTCCAGGCGGTTGCCACGCTGCAGCAATTGCTCCAGCGCCTGCGGCAGCACCATCGGCGGCTGCGGCAGGCCGCCGACCAGGAAGCCGATCAGCGCGCTGCGTATCTTGGCGTCGGTGTAGCCCTCCTCGCCCGCCGCCTGACGCGCCAGGCTGCGGCCGAGCACGTCGTCCGGCCCCGGCGCCGCGCGCCGCGCGGCGATCAGGCCGTCCACGTGGGCGCGCAGCAGCGGCGCCATGCGCGCCGCGTCCCGGTACAGCGAGTCGGTCACGCCGTCGCCCTGCTTGCCCGCGTAGGTGAACTGGAACTCGAACAGTCGCGTCGCCCACACCCGAAGGTCGCCCGACTGCGGCGCGGTGATGCCGAAATAGCGGCACAGCACCCCGAAGGTGATCCGGCGGGTGTAGTCCACCACCTCCACCCGCCCGCCGGACGCGTCCAGGATGCGGTCGGCCTCGGCAAGCGTCGCTTGGGTCAGCGCGGGCAGGTCGCCGGGCAGCACGACCGCGCGCATGGCGGCGGTGTCGCGGCGGTACTCGGGCGTGTCGCCCATGCCGAGGAAGAACGCCTCGTGCCCCATGATCAGGTCGAGGTTGGCGGCGTAGGGCACGCCGAACGCCGGGTCGTCCAGGAACACCTGCCGCACGTCGTCGTAGCGGGTGACCAGGTAGTATTTGCCGAGATGCGGGATCGGCCAGACCGCGCGCAGGGCCGCGAACACCGGCTGGTAGCGCGTCATGAACAAATGCTGCAGCCAGCCCTGCAGGCCGCCGGCGGCGGGGCGCAGGATGTCGGTGTCGCTCACGGGGCGGCCGCCCGTGCCGCCAGGCCGGCCAGGTAGTCGAGCGCCGGCAGGCTCGGCAGGAAGAAGTACTCGCCGCCGACCATGTGGACGAAGGTGTCCATGGTGGGGCGCAGGCGAAGCGGGTTCGCGGGGATGGTGAACGGCCCGCGCGGCCCCAGCAGCGGGTCGCGCTCGTCGAACAGGGCGGCGAAGCTCGGGTTGAGCATCCAGGTCTGCTGCACGAACTCGAACTGGCGCTCGATGTCGGTGTTCAGGCACATGAACAGCAGCCCCGGCCGATCCGGCGCGTCCGGCACGTCCGACCTGCCGTATTTGCGGCCGCGACGCAGGATGCGGTGGTTGTTCGCCGCCTTCAGCAGCGTCGCACGGTCGCCGGCCGAGGGGGCCAGCCCGTCGCGCGGGTTGGCCCGGCGCACATGCGAGCCGATCGGGCAGTGCAGCCCGTCCCGATCGGTCTCCCAGAACATGAAGTCGTTGCCGGGGCCGTCCGGGGTGGCGGGCGGCGGGTGCGCCGACAGCACCACGCCGTCCTTGGTGCGGCCGATCACGCGCTCTGCCACCCACGCGGCATCCGGCGCGCCGATGTCCTTCGCCGCCTGGCCCATCGAGGCCCAGAACGCCTGCGGGTTCTGGCTCAGCTCACGCACCACCAGGTAGCTGCCGTTCAGCCCGAGGCTGAGCTGGCCGTGGGTCCCGGGCGACGGCGGCAGCATGGCAGAGCCGGGCGCGCCCGCCGGCAGCACCGGCCCGGGTGCCGGCTCGTCATGCGCGTTGACGTGGCCGATCAGCAGGTCGCCCGACGCCACGCCGTGCACCGGGTCGCGCGGGTAGGCGGCGCCCGACTTCGCCACGATGGCGGCGCCATAGGGCACCGGCTGCGAGACGCCGTCGGCGAAGCCGAAATGCTCGCGCGTGAGCGGCGGGTCGCTGTCGTCGGCCATCAGCGAGAGCGCCAGCTCGTGCACGACCGTGACCCCGCAGGCCGCGAGGCAGGCGCGCGCGGGCGCGGCGTAGGCAGCCAGCTTCTCGTCGGTCTCGTGATAGAGCAGCAGCGCCGCGTGCACCGTCCGGTCGCAGACCACCGCGTCCGGATCGCTGTCGCACGGGATGTTCGCACCCCAGAGCGGCCGCTCGCGTCGGGTCGGCGGGTCCAGGAGCGCGTCGCTCAGCCGGCGGCGGCGGTTGGGCGCGTGCATGCCCTCGGTGAACGGGGCGGGAAAGCTGGCCAGCACGGTGGCATCAAGCCCCAGCTGCGTCAGGCCGGGGGCGGTGAAGGCGATTGCGGCGCAACCGGCGACGCTGCCGTCCGCCGCACGGCTCTTGCCCATGGCGTCGGTGATCGCGACGCCGCCCTCGGACGGGTCGCACAGCCGGCGCAGCCAGGCGCCGCCCGGCGCGGCGCCGGTGTCCAGCAGCAGCGCCACCGCCTGCGGCAGGTGGGCGAACGGGCTGACGATCAGCCCCTGCGTCGAGGCCGCGTAATCGGGTGCGAGCCGCCAGCTGCCGAGGTCGGGCGTGGTCATCGCCTAGAGCTCCTTCGCCCAGAGTGCCGCGTCGGCGGGCGACAGGAGCGGGGCGCACAGCCCGCGGGCCACCGCCGCCTGCCGCACGATCTGGTTCACCGTAAGCCTGGGATAGGCGGCGTACCAGAACCGGCTCGGCGTCATCGAGCAGCGTGCCCAGGCCTTGAACTTGCGGCCCTCGGTCGCGCCCTTCAGCGAGAGGTATTCGGGCGGCGGAAACCCGAGGCAATTGCCCCAGGCCAGCGTCAGCCCGGCATGGGCCTTCTCGATGAAATCGTCGAGGTAGCTCTCCCAGCTGCCGTCGAAATTGCTGAAGAACACCAGCCGCCGGCCGCCATCGACGATGGCCCAATGGGCGAAATGGATGGTGCGCATGCTGCCGAGATAGCCGTCGGTGGCAACCACGCGCACCGCCAGGGTGAGCGCGCGCATCCCGACGCGTATCAGCAGGGCCCGCAGCCGCCCGGGCTTGATGATGACGAGGCTCGCCATGTGGTCCGGTCCGCCGGAGTGCAGGTCCTCCCAGGAGTGCAGGCGACTGACCAGAACCGGGTCCGGCACCGAATCCGGCGGCACCGGATCGGCCCGCTCGCGCCGGCGCAGCGCGGCCAGCAGCACCAGCAGGCTGGCCACGACCCCCGCGGCCGCCAGCACCAGCCAGGCCAGCCAGCCATGGCGCACGAAGTCGAGCGGCAGCACCAGCGCCAGCAGCAGGCCGAGCGCGACCAGCAGCCAGGCGCCCGGATAGGCATGTCCCTGCGCATCGGGCGGCACGCCGCCGAGCATGGCCAGGTCGCCGATGTCCCGCAGCATCGTCAGCGCGACGATGCCGGTCAGCAGCGCCACGACGCAGGCCGAAGCCGGGTGCAGCAGCGCGCCGAGCAGCAGCCAGGGCAGGCCGGCCACCAGAACCGCCAGCAGGGCGAAGGCAGCCAGGGCACGGATGTCGGCGCTCCTCTCGTGGGCGGTGACCGGAACCGGGTAAGGATGGTCCAGCCAGTCGAACTGGGGCAGCACCCTGGCGCGCAGCCAGCCATGGATGGCGACGGGGCCGCCCGCCAGCACGTCGGCCGGCGGCGGCAGCACCCCCTGCACGGCCTCGAACAGCGCGTCGTGGCACAGGATGCGGGTGCGGCCCAGACCGCGATTGCCGGCGTGCGAGGCCGCCGGAAACACGCTCTGCCGTTCCAGCAGCGGCGCCACCGGCGCCCGCGCGCCGGGTGCCGTCACCGACGCGAACAACGCGTCGGCCGGTCCCTGCGGCGGCGCGCAGAGCCGCAGGATCTGGCGCAGATCGTCGCCGATGGCCGCCTCCAGCACCGCCCAGAACGGGCCGGGCAGCCCGTCGAAATTGGCCTCCAGCACCAGCAGCGGCGTCACCGGCGCGCCGCCCACGGGCACCCCGGCGGTCTCGTCGAACACCACCAACGAGAGGAAATGCAGGGTCGGCATGCCGTCGCGCAGCGTCGCGAACTCGTCCTGCCCGCCGCCGAGCCGCTCCCGCAGCGCGTCCACCGCCTCCTGCAACGGCTTGACGCTGGCCGGTGGCGCGGGAAGGACGACACTGACGATGGTCTGCTGCATGAGCGCGCTCGGGTAGATGTTAACACGCAACGATCTGACCAACCGGGCCGTTGGTCAAGTTGGCGGATCGCCATCCTCCCAGGCCAGGATGCGATACTTCCAGGCCGGCCCGCTCAGCGTGCCGTCCAGGCGGAACATCACCCGTCGGGTGAACGCGGCCCTGTCCCGCCCGGCGACATGCGCCACCAGCCGCAGCACGACCGGGCCGCGCACATCGGCCACGTCCACGGTCAGCCCGGAATCGCGTTTGGCGCGCACGATGGCGGCCAGCACGGGGGCGGCTGCGTATTGCGTCCAGGGCCCCTGCTCCAGCGCCAGGGTCAAATAGGGCAGGCTCAGCGCGTACAGCGCCGGCGAGACGCCTAGCACCAGCTTCAACTCGTCCAGCCGCTGGAACTCCTGCCCGGGCGGGCCCCAGGCGCGCCCCTCGGCGCGGTAGGAAGACGCGACCTGTGCGTCGGCGTCGCCGCCTTCGGATTGTTGCGAGCGCCAGTCCGAAATCGCGGTCGCGGCCGTCTTGGCGGTGGTCTGGTCGGCCCCCAGCTCGGTGAACAGCGCCTGCAGCAAGGGGGGCGGCGACTGGTTTACGTCCAGCTTGCCGCGCTCGTCGGTCACGGTCACGCTCACCGGCCCGGCCGGCTCGTCGATCACCCGCGTCATCGCACCGGGCGGCCAGTAGTCGCCGCCGCCGTCCAGCATGTGCCAGATCGTCTCGTACGCCGCGGCGTCGGCCGCCGCCTGCAGCTGCGCGCCCTCGCGGAGCGCCGCCGCCAGCCGCGTCTCCGCACGGCCCGCCCCGGTTACCTGGGCCGCGAGCAGCGACAGCAGCGCCATCGTCCACAGCACCAGCAGCAGCGCGAAGCCGCCATCGGGGGACCCGCCGCGGCGTTGGCGGGGGCCGCCTGCCGGCCTGCGGTCAGAAGCTGCCATTGGAATCCAGCATCGTCGGCACCGCCATGTCGGGCCAGCGATGCTTTCCCTTGGCCAGGACGAAGTGGATCTGCACCTCGGCCGGCAGGTTCGACTCGGTCCAGCCCTTGGCCCAGTGCCCGCCATCGCCGGCCGCCTGGCGATAGGCGAGGTCGAGGCGCTCGATGCCCTCGGCCAGAACGATCTCCTGCATGGCCGGCAGCGGCGCGAGCGGCGTTGCGTTGGCGTGCGGGCGCCAGCGCAGCACCAGCCGGTGCCGGTCGTCCACGCCCACCGCCACCTCGGCATGGCGGATCGGCTGGGTCTGCGGCTGGTCGGGCAGCAGCGTCATCAGCGTCAGGCGGTGCTCCTCGCCATGCAGCGGCTTGTCGTCGGTGGCGGCGGGGGGCGAGGCCTGCTCGATCAGCTCGCGCAAGACCCGGTCCATGCGTTCAAGCCCCGCCGAGGTGTCGGCGAGCCGTGTCTCCAGCGTCCAGGCCGACATGCCGAACCGCGTCGCCTGCCCCAGGCCCGCCAGCACGAAGCCCAGCACGACCAGGGCTACGATCACCTCGATCAGGGTGAACCCCGCCTCGACCGGACGCCGGTTCATGCCCCCTCCGCGGCCCGGACGTCGAAGCGCCTGGTGGCGATGCTGACCTGTCGCTCGCGTCCGCCCACCTTCCAGCTCTCGGTCACCAGCACGTCGTAGAGCACAGCGCGGCTGGGCTTGACGTCGTTGGCGCGGTCCTGGTCGCTCAGCGACAGCTGGCGCGACCCCGCCTCGCGTATCGAGATGTGCCAGGTGAAGCCCTCGCCATCCGCGCCGCTGGTCTGCTGCGGGGCGATGGCGGCGCCGTGGCCGATGGCGGCCACGTGGCTGCGCGCCAGCGAAACCGCCTCGTCGTAGCGCGCGGCGACCGAGGTCGCGTCCAGCCCCGCCACCGTGCCGCCGAATAGCGCACCCATGGCCAGGGCGGCGATGACAAAGGCGATCAACACCTCCAGCAGGGTGAAACCACCCTGCCCCGGGCTCAAATCAGGGTGCATCGGCGACGCTGACCCGTCCGGTCAGCCACTCGACGGTCACGCCCAGGCGCTGCCGTCCGGCGCCCAGCAGAACCTGGCCGCCGGACGCGCTGCCATCGGCCGCGAACCGGATCAGCCGCACCGGCCCAGGCCCCCGCAAGGCGCCCGGCAGGACCGAGACGGGCAGGTCCTGCGCCAGCTTGAGCTTCGGGCCGCCGTCGATGGCGAAGACGTGACGGGCCGGGTCGATGGCCACCGACACGTCGTGGTCGGTGGCGATCGCCAGCGCGCGGGCGGCGCGCAGCGTCTGCGCCAGCACCCCGGCCGCGGCGCGGTTCTCGAGGCCACGGCTGCGCATCGGGCCGCGTCCGATGATCAGGCCCAGCGCCACGCCGAGTATGGCGAGAACGACCAGTATCTCGATCAGGGTGAAGCCAGCATCGCGGCGCATCGGCCGCAGATCAGCGCCAAGCGGGATGCGATGGCAAGTTAAGACGCGGACAAGTGCGGCGGCGCGGCCGGTTCAGGGACCGCCCAGGCCGAGCAGGGCGTTCGAGTAGGTCGGCTTGTCCCAGCTGAACGTGTCGGTGCCGGATTCCAGCGACCGGCAGGCGCTCCAGTAGATCTCGGCCGAGGGCGAGCGGGCCAGCACGTCGGCCACGATCCGGCTGAGCTGGATGCCGTTGTCCTTGTCGGTCGTGGTGATGTAGCGCGGGTCGGCGGCGGACGACATTTTCAGGGCCAGGTAGCCGCCCGCCTTGCTGGAGAACAGCCGGTAGTCCCAGCAGGGCGAGCCCGCCGACACCGTCTCGGTCGGTGCGGGTGCGGCGCCGCCGGTCAGCACCTGGTCCACCTGCTGGCCGATCGTGTTCGGCAGGCTGGCGCCGTCGGGCACGAAGAAGAAGATCCTGACCCCGTTCGGCACGGTGAACTTCTGGTCGGACGGCCATCGCGCGCCGTGGCCGCCGCAGACGTATTTGGTCGGCGCGAACAGTTTGGCCTTGAGTGCGCTGACGCTGCCCGACATGGCTCCCCTTCCCCCTCGACCGGAGCGAAACTTGCCGGCTCCGCAGGGGCAGGGTCAAGCCGGAACGCAGGCCAGCCTACGCCGCCATCACGGCGCTGCCCGACAGCGCGCGCTCGTGCTGGCGCTGCATCCACGCGCCGATCAGGCCGGGCTCCACGCCCAGCAGGCCCAGCACGTGCGAGGCGAGGTCCATGCCGCGCGGCAGGCTGCGATCGACCACCGCGGTCAGGCCGAGTGCGCGGAAGCGTTCGGCATCGGCCTCGTCGTGGACCACGGCGATGCGGACGAGATCCGGGTAGAGGCGGCTGACGGTGGGGCTGAGCTCGCTCGACACCTCGAAGGAGGGCGCGGTCAGCACGCTGACCCGTCGGCCGTGCAACGCCAGCGGCTCCCACAGGCGCAGGTCGCCGATGTCGCCGAACGACACCGCGTAGCCGTCGGCCACCGCCTCGCGCAGGCGCCGGTCGTCGCGCTCGACGGCCGCGTAGCCGATGCCGAACTCGCGCAGCGCGTCGGCCAGCGTGCGGCCGGTGCGCCCCATGCCGGCGATGAACACCGGCCCGTCCGCCTCGCCCGGCTGCAGCTCGGCATGGAGCACGGCCATGGACGGGCGGCGCAGGCGGCCGGCCAGACGGCGCCCCAGTTCGGCCAGGCCGGGCGTCGCCGCCAGCGTCAGGGCCACCGCGGCGATCAGCACGGCGCCCCGCCGCCCGGTCAGCGTGCGCACCACCGGCAGGCTGAGAACGACGAAGGCGAACTCCGACCCCTGCGCCAGCAGGAAGCCGAGCTGGGTGGAGCCGGGGACCGACCAGCGGAAGGCAAGGCTCGCCGCCGCGTTGGTCACTACCTTGATCGCCACCAGCAGCACCGCGGCGGCCAGCACGGCAGGCCATTGGTGCAACAGCGTCTGCGGGTCGAGCGAAAGGCCGACCGAGATGAAGAAGAAGCTCAGCAGCAGGGTGCGGAACGGCCTGATCTCGGAGGAGATCAGCGCGCGGTACGGCGTCTCGGCGATGACCATGCCGCCCAGGAACGCCCCCAGCGTCAGCGACAGCCCCGCCGCCCCGGTCGCCCAGCCGGCCGAGAGTGCGACCAGCAGCGCCATGGCGGTGAACACCTCCTCGTTGCGCGTGCTGGCGACCAGCGCGAACAGCGGCCGGACCACGAAGCGGGCGAGCAGCACGGCGGCGAAGAACGCCGCGGCCGCCTTGGCCAGGGCGAGCGCCAGGGCGGGCAGCAGCGCCTGCCCGGAGCCGAGCGCGCCGGCGACGATCAGCAGGAAGATCGCCGCCACGTCCTGGAACACCAGGATGGCGGTGGCGGTCAGCCCCACCGGGCAGGTCTGCTGGTGCCGCTCGGCGATCAGCCGCGCCACCACGGCGGTCGAGGACAGCGCCAGCGTTGCACCGACCAGGAAGGCGGCGCCCGGCGGCAGACCCCAGGCCAGGCAGGCCAGGCCCAGCCCGACGGTGGCGAGCAGCACCTGCACCGGGCCGAAGCCGAAGATGTCGGCGGCCTGTTCGCGCACGTGCCTGAGCGAGAAATGCAGCCCGATGTCGAACAGCAGGAACACCACGCCGAGCTGCGCCAGCGTGTCGATGGTGCCGTCGCTGGCCAGCAGGTTCAGCCCGAGCGCGCGCAAGCCGAGCCCCAGCGCCAGGTAGCCCACGATGGGGCTGAGCCGGAGCGCGCGCGAGCCCACCGCCGCCAGAACGCCCAAGGCCAGCAGCAGCACGACCGGCACGATCTGCGCCAGGATGAAGCGCGCATCCGCCATGCCCGGCGCTCAGGCCGCGATCAGGTCGCGGCCCCGCAGGAGGGCGTCGATGCCGGGGGCGCGGCCGCGGAAATCGACGTAGAGCTGCATCGGATCGCGCGCGTCGCCGGCGCTCAGGATGGCGCGCAGCCGGGACGCGGTGGCGGGGTCGAACGGGTCGCCGGCCTCGCGGAACGCCTCGAAGCCGTCGGCGTCCAGCACCTCGGCCCACATGTACGAGTAGTAGCCCGCCGCGTAGCCGCCGCCGGCGAACAGGTGCTGGAAATGCGCCGGCCTATGGCGGATGCCGATCTCCGCTGGCATGCCGATCCGTTCGAGGAACGCCGCCTCGAAGGCCGGCAGGTCGAGCGCCTGCGGGTCCGGGTGGCTGTGCAGCGCCATGTCGATCAGCGCCGCCGCGGTGTACTCGACCGTGGCGAAGCCCTGGTTGAAGCAGCGTGCGGCCAGCAGCCGGCCGATCAGCGCCTCGGGGATCGGCGCGCCGGTCTCGTGGTGCAGCGCGTAAGTCCGCAGCGTCTCCGGCAGCGCGAACCAGTGCTCGTAGACCTGCGAGGGGAACTCGACGAAGTCGCGCTTGACCTGGGTGCCGGATTGCGTCGGGTAGCGCACCCGGCTCAGCAGGCCGTGCAGCGCGTGGCCGAACTCGTGGAACAGCGTGCGCGCGTCGTCGAAGCTCAGCAGCGTCGGCTCGGACCTGGCGAAGTTGTTGTTGTTGACGATGATCGGCGAGACGTCGCCGTCCATCGACTCCTGGTCGCGCAAGCTGCTCATCCAGGCGCCGGAGCGCTTGTCGGCGCGGGCGTAATGGTCGGCCAGGAACAGGCCGACGTGGCCCGCGGCGTCGCGCACCTCGAAGGCGCGCACGTCGGGGTGGTAGACCGGCACGTCGGGGCGTGGCGTGAAGCTCAGGCCGAACAGGCGGCCGGCGGTGTCGAAGGCGGCGCGCTGGATGTTTTCCAGCACGAAGTACGGCTTGATCTCGGCCTCGTCGAGGTCGTAGTCGGCCGCGCGCACACGCTCGGCGTAGTAGCGCCAGTCCCAGGCCGCCAGCTCGCCGTTGAAGCCTTCCGCGCGCGCGGCCTGCAGCAGGCGGTCGCGTTCCACGGTGGCGCGGCGGCGGGCCGGCCCCCAGACGCGCTCCAGCAGACCATGCGCTGCCTCGGGCGTGCCGGCCATGGTGTCGGCCAGGCGGAACGACGCGAAACTGTCGTGGCCGAGCAGCCGGGCGCGCTCGGCCCGCAGCGACAGGATTTCCGGGATCAGCGCGGTGTTGTCGTGGTCGCCGGGATGGGTGCCGCGGGCGATCCAGGCCTCGTACGCCGCCTGTCGCAGGTCGCGACGGGTGGAGAAGCCGAGGAACGGCTCGATCAGTGAGCGCGACAGGGTGATGGCGTAGCCGTCCAGCCCGCGCTCGGCGGCGGCCTGCCGGGCGCCGTCGCGCACGAAGGCCGGCAGACCGTCGAGGTCGGCCTCGCCCAGCGAAAGGTGCCAGGCGTTCTCGTCGTGCAGAACGTTCTGGCCGAACAGCGTGTGCAGCACCGCCAGCCGTTCGGAGATCTCGCCCATGCGCGCCCGCCCCTCCGGCGGCAGGGCGGCGCCGCTGCGCACCCGGCCGAGATGCAGGCGGTCCAGCAGGCGAAGCTGGTCCTCGGCCAGCCCCAGCGTCTCGCGCGCCGCGTGCAGGGCGCCGATGCGGGCGAACACCGCCGGGTCCAGCGAGACGCGCGTGCCGTGCCGCGCCAGGATGGGCGAGAGTTCCAGGTCGATCGCGTCCAGCGCCGCGCCGCCCTGGCTCGACACCAGGTTGGAGAACACGAGGCCGATCCGGTCCAGCGCGCGCCCGCTGCGCTGCAGCGCCTCGATGGTGTTGGCAAAGCTCGGGGGTGCCGGGTCCGACCCGATGGCCTCGATCTCGGCCAGGTGGTCCGCCATCGCCTGCTGGAAGGCGGGCACGAAGTGTTCCGGGCGGATGGTGTCGAACGGCGGCGCCTCGAACGGCGTGGACCAGGGGGCGAGCAGCGGATTGTTCATGGCGCCAGCGTCGGCGCAAGCGGCGGCCAGGGTCAAGCGGGCGAGGCACCCCCGCAGGATCACGTGGACTTCGCGCACGGGCTGATAGAGGATCGCCAGGCGCCAGCCCCTCGGACCGGCAATGACGGACCCGCGCATCCATGAATGTCCAGGACAGGTCCGAACGTCCGAAACGATCCTCCACGCAGGCCCGGCACCAAGCGCTGCACGACAGGCTGGTGACGGCAGCCGAGGCGGAGATCGTGGGCGTCGGCCTGACCAACCTGCGCGCCCGCAGCCTGGCCGACACGGTCGGCTGCTCGGTCGGGGCGATCTACGGCGTGTTCCCGGACCTGGACGCGCTGGTGCTGGCGGTGCACGGCCGCACGCTGGACCAGATCGAGACGGCGCTGCGCACCGCCGGCGCCGGCAAAACCCCCGCCGACCACCTGAACCGCCTGGCCGCCGCCTACCTCGACTACGCCGCCACCCACCGAAACCGCTGGCGCGCGCTGTTCGAGCACCGCATGCCGGCAGGGCACGCCATCCCCGCCTGGTACGCCGAACGCCAGGCCGGCGCGTTCGCGCAGATAGAAGGCCCGCTGCGCGCGCTTCAGCCGCAGATGAAGGAGCGTCAGGCCATGGTCCTGGCCCGCACGGTGTTCGCCGCGGTGCACGGCATGGTGGATCTGGGGCTGGACGAGAAGGTGGCGGAGATGCCGATGGCGCTGCTGCGGGCGCAGGTGAGGCTGGTGGTTGCGGCCATGGCGAGGGGACTTGCGTAAAACGCGCTACACCCACCACCGCCTCAACGGACAGGTTCCAAGGACTTGTCCTTGGCGGGGTCCAGGGGCAGAGCCCCTGGCCTTCCCTCCCCCGCCACCCGCGTCGCCGTAACGTAATCGACCTTGCCCGTACCCAGCAGCGGCAAAGCCTCCACCACCCGCATCGTGCGGGGCACGGCGATCTCGGCCGCACCGTGTTCGCGCGCATGCGCCAGCAGCGCGCCCACGGCGGCGTCCTGCTCGGTCGTCAGCAGCACCAGCGCTTCGCCCTTGCGCGCGTCCGGGATGGCCACCACGGCGTGTGCCGCGCCGGGCCACAGGCTGGCGGCCAGCGCCTCGGCGGCGGGCATGGAGACCATCTCGCCGGCGATCTTGGCGAAGCGCTTGGCGCGGGCGTGGATGGTGACGAAGCCGTCCTGCACGGTGCAGACGTCGCCGGTGTCGTACCAGCCGTCGGGCAGGGTTTCGAGCACGCCGGGGGCGGTGGTGCGCAGGTAGCCGAGCATCACGTTGGGGCCGCGCACCACCAGGCGCCCGCCCTGCGCGATGCCCTCTACCGGATCG
Organism: uncultured Acetobacteraceae bacterium; assembly: GCA_964244615.1. Taxonomy (GTDB): domain Bacteria; phylum Pseudomonadota; class Alphaproteobacteria; order Acetobacterales; family Acetobacteraceae; genus BOG-908. The sequence goes on along the minus strand of CAXTJP010000005.1, from coordinate 26,522 downwards.
AGGCGATGCTGCAGGCCGGGCAGCAGGCGGCCGGCGCTGCCGGGGCGGCTGTGCATCGGCGTGTTCAGCGCCAGCACGGGCGAGGTCTCGGTGGCGCCGTAGCCTTCCAGCACGCGCACGCCGAACCGTTCGGCGTAGAGCGTGCGGGTTTCCTCGCGCACCTTTTCGGCGCCGGAAAAGATGTAGCGCATCCGGTAGAAATCGTAGGCGTGCGCGAAGCGGGCCCAGCCGGTCAGGAACGTGTCGGTGCCGAAGGCGATGGTGCTGTCGGTGTCGTAGATCAGTTCGGGCACGATCCGGTAATGCAGCGGCGAGGGGTAGTAGAAGGTGCGCACGCCGGACAGCAGCGGCAGCAGGGTCGCCCCTGTCAGGCCGAAGGAGTGGAACATCGGCATGGCGTTGAACACGCGGTCGGACGCGTTGAAGTCGATCACCGAGGCGACCTGCGCGATGTTGGACAGGATGTTGCGGTGGCTCAGCACCACGCCTTTCGGGGCACCCTCCGACCCGCTGGTGAACAGCACCACCGCCGGCGAACCCGCGTCCAACCGCGCGCCCGGCAGGCGCCGCGCGCGTCTGGCGTCGATCCAGCCGCGCAGCTTCGCGATCAGGCCGAACTGCGCGCGCACATCCTCCAGCCAGACGAACCGCACCTGCCGTTCCATGCGCGCGACCACCGGCCCGAGCTTGCCGCGCTCGACAAAGGCGCGTGACGACAGCACCACCTGCACCTGGGCGGCCGCGCAGGCGGCCAGCATGGCTTCGGCGCCCGCGGAAAAGTTCAGCATGGCCGGCACCCGGCCGAACGCCTGCAGCGCCATGAAGGTGACCACCGCGCCGGCGGCGTTGGGCAGCATCACGCCGAGCTGGCCGCCTTGCGGCGCCTCCTGCGCCAGGCGACGGCCCAGCACGGTGGCGCCCAGCAGCACGCGGCCGTAGCTCAGCGGCGCACGCGCGGTGTCCTCGACGACCGGCATGCCGGCGCCGAAACGGTCACGCGCGTCGAGCAGGGCCGCGAACAGCGAGCGGCCGGTGTCGGCGGTGGCGAACGCGCATTGCTCCATCGTGCCCTGCAGCAGGGCGCCGACCGCGCGTCGTCGTGCACGGCCCATCAGGGCGGGGTCCACGTCGATTGCCACCGGCGGCAGCACCGTCAGCGACAGCGGCGGGAACCAGCGCCGCTTCACCACGCCGCCCATGCGCGAGAACTTCGTGAACTGCAGACCGTCGATGCGCACCGGCACGATGGTCGCGCCGGCGCGGTCGGCAACCATGCCGGCGCCCTCGTACATCTTCATCAGCGCGCCGGTGACGGTGATGCGGCCCTCGGGGAAGATCACCAGGTTCTGGCCCTCGCGCACCGCGTGCACCATGGCGCGTGCGCTGAACGGGTTGACCGGGTCGATGGTGAAGTGGCGCACCGCGGCCAGGAACGGCCGGGCCCACCAGCGTTTCGCGATGTGCACGTTCACCGCGAAGGTCGGCGCGTTCGGCAGGAAGGCGGCGACGAAGCAGCCATCGAGGAAGCTCTGGTGGTTGACCACGAGGACCATGCGGGTGCCGGGTGCGGGCAGGTTCTCCAGCCCCGACAGGCGCAGACGGTGGAAGGTGCGGAAATACCAGCGGAACACGCCGCGCATCGTCTCCTGCGGCAGGATGCGCACGATCCACAGCGCCACGGCCAGGTTGGCCGCGGCCGCCGCCAGCAGGATGGTCGCCGGGGCGACGCCGGCCAGCGCCAGCAGCGCGGTGGCGCCGGCGGCCAGCGCCATGGCGGCGGCGTTGACCACGTTGTTGGCCGCGATCATGCGCGACAGGTGGCTGGCGGGCGAGCGCTCCTGGATGATGGCGTAGAGCGGCACCGAGTAGAGCCCGCCGCTGGCGGCCAGCAGCAGCAAATCGGCCAGCATGCGCCAGCCGCGCGGGCTGTGCAGCACGGCGTTGACGCTGCCCAGGCCCTGCGCGTGGCCCACGACGTGGGCGAAGTCCCACAGGAACACCGAGAGCCCGAGTGCCGCGAACGGCACCAGCCGGGCCGAGACCTCGCCGCGCAGCAGCCGCCCGCAGGCCATCGAGCCCAGGCCGACGCCGACCGAGAACACCGCGAGCAACAGGGTGAACATCGGCCCCGCGGCCCCCAGCGCGTCGCGCACCAGCGTCGGCAGTTCGGCCAGGAAGGTGGCGCCCACCACCCAGAACCAGCTCAGCCCCAGGATGCACAGCCACACCGCGCGGTGGCCGCGCGCCGCCGCCAGCAGCGACGCCGTCTCGCGCGGCAGGTTCCAGCCGATGCGCAGGCCGGGCGCCTGCGACGGCGCCGGGCGGATCAGGGCGGCGCTGGCCAGGCCGGCCGCCGCCACCGCGAGCCCGGCGGCCGAGACCAGGGCCGCGCCGTGGTCGAGACCGAACAGCAGCGGGCCGGCGACGGTGCCGGCCAGGATGCCGCCGAACGTGCCCGCCTCGACCAGGCCGTTGCCGGCGACCAGCTCGTGCTCGGCCAGATGCTGCGGCAGGATGCCGTATTTCAGCGGGCCGAAGAACGTGGCCTGCACGCCCAGGCCGAACAGCACCGCGAACAGCGCCGGCGTGCTGCCGAGCAGGAACCCCGCGGCCGCCAGCACCATCAGCGCCAGCTCGGCCGCCTTGACCAGCAGGATCAGCCGACGCTTCTCGAACCGGTCGGCCACCTGGCCCGCCGTCGCCGAGAGCAGCACGTAAGGCAGGATGAACACCCCGCCCGCCAGCGCGACCAGGGCCCCGCCCCCATGCGCGGCGCGGAACAAGATCAGCACCACGAGCGCGTTCTTGAACAGGTTGTCGTTGACGGCGCCGAGCGTCTGGGTGACCAGCAGCGGGCCGAGGCGGCGGGAGGCGAGCAGCGACATGATCATGGCCTTTCGTGAACAACGTTCAAACTGGCCATTCTTGAACGCCGTTCAAGCTTCTGCGTGCGCTCGGGGCGAAACGGGGGTGCGGCCTGGCGAGGCCGCACCGGCGCGGTGGCAGCCAAGCCCCGTGCGGTCGGGCGGCGGTTCGGAGCGGCGATGACCTTGCCAACCATGCCATCCCACGGGCCAGGCCCGCGTTGAGCGCCACCACCCTTGCAGGTGCCAGGGCGCCGGCGCTGGTGCTGTTCGCGCTGGCGATGGGCGGGTTCGCCATCGGCACGACCGAGTTTGCGACCATGAGCCTGCTGCCGTCCATGGCGGCCGGCCTGCACATCGGCGAGCCGCAGGCGGGGCATGCCATCAGCGCCTACGCGCTGGGCGTGGTGGTCGGCGCCCCGCTGCTGGCGGTGCTCGCCGCCCGGCTCGCCAGGAAGACGCTGCTGCTGTCGCTGATGGTGCTGTTCGCGCTGGGCAACGGGCTGAGCGCGCTGGCGCCGAGCATGGGCTGGATGCTGGCTTTCCGCTTCCTGAGCGGGCTGCCGCACGGCGCCTATTTCGGCATCGCCTCGCTGGTCGCCGCCTCGCTGGTGCCGGTCGAGCGACGGACGCAGGCGGTCTCGCGCGTTATGCTGGGCCTGACGGTCGCGACCGTGATCGGCGTGCCGGCGGCCAACTGGCTGGGCCAGGCGGCGGGCTGGCGCATGGGGTTCTGGGTGGTGACAGCGCTGGCGCTGCTGACCGTGGCGTTGATCGGCAGGCTGGCGCCCGAAGACACGGCGCATCATGGGGCAAGCCCGCTCAGGGAACTCGGGGCGCTGCGCCGCCGCCAGGTCTGGCTGACGCTGGGGACGGGCGCGGTCGGCTTCGGCGGCATGTTCGCCGTCTACACCTATCTCGCCTCCACGCTGGTCCACGTCACCCACGTTACGCCGGGCGTGGTGCCGGTGTTCCTGTGCCTGTTCGGCATCGGCATGATGCTCGGCAACCTGCTGGCACCCTGGGCGGCGGACCGTGCTCTGATGCCGACGGCGGGCGGGCTGCTGCTGTGGTCCGCGGTGACGCTGGCCGCCTTTCCCTTCGCGGCACCGAGCCCATGGCTGGTCGGCGCCGACGTGGTGCTGATCGGCTTCGGCGTGGCCCTCGGCGCCGTGCTGCAGATCCGCCTGATGGACGTGGCCGGCGATGCGCAGGCGCTCGCCGCCGCGCTGAACCACTCAGCCTTCAACGCCGCCAACGCGCTCGGCCCCTGGCTCGGCGGGCTGGCCATCACCGCGGGCTACGGCTGGACTTCGACCGGCTGGGTGGGGTGCGCGCTCGCCCTGGGCGGCCTGGCATTGTGGGGCGTGTCGATGTGGATTAGCCGGCGTCCAGACAGCCCGATCCCGACGTTTTGACTTGACCGCCAGCTGCGCTAATTGAGATAGACGCCCGCAAGTTTACAGTTAGTTAGACGGTCTGGGCGCCTTCGCGCGTTTCAGGAACGTTCCTCCTCCCTCTTTCAGCAATGGCGCCCCCCCGACATGCCCGCCCCCTTGGTCGCTGCCGCAGCCCTCTCTCTCCTCGGCTATCACCTCACCTTCGACGCCGAGATGGGTTCGCAGGCGGACATGTCGCAGTTCATCAACACCTTCTCGAACGGCGACACCCGGCTCTACAACAACAACGAGGAAGAGAACTACGTCCCCTACGACCTCGCCAACCCGGCGCAGCCGTTCACCTTCGCCAACGGGGCGCTGACCATATCGGCGACCCCCGTGCCGTCCGGCGGCGTTTCCTACACGTCGGGCATGCTGGAGACGTCGGGCATCTTCGCCCAGGGTGCAGGCTATTTCGAGATGCGCGCCGCGATGCCGGCTGGGCAGGGTTTCTGGCCGGCATTCTGGATCCTGCCGTTCGGCGGCTACTACCCAGAGATCGACATCATGGAGCAGCCGAACAACAGCGGCACTGACAGCGAGTACTGGACCCACACCAACACGCCGACCGACAGCAGCGGCGGCTTCAGCGACACCGGCGTGGACCTGTTCCATGGCTACCACCGCTACGGGTTCCTGTGGACCGCCAACAGCATACAGTACGTGTTCGACGGCCAGTTGCTCGGCTGGCCGCACGACATGCCGCCCGCGATGGCGGGGCTGACCATGTACATGATCGCCAACCTCGCGGTCTCCAACCAATGGGGCTGGGCGGGCGCTCCGGTGCCCGGCACGTCGTCGAGCATCAGCATCGACTACATACGCGCGTTCTCGATGGACCCGACGGTGCCGGCGGTCAGCCTGGAGCCGATCTCGTCGCCGGACGGGGTGGACACCACCCCCGTGCTGACGCTGCCCGATCCTCCGGTGCCGTCGCCGATCGGAGCCGGTCTCGACACGCTGGTGCTGCAGATGGCCGAGGACGCCTATGACGGCGATGCGCAGTTCACCGTCAGCGTGGACGGCAAGCCGCGCGGCAAGGTGCAGACGACCACCGCCAGCCACATGCTCGGCCAGGTCCAGCCGTTCACCATCCACGGCAATTTCGGAAACGGCAAGCACACGGTGGGGGTCGCCTACACCAACGATCTGAGCGGCAACGACGGCAACCGCAACCTCTACCTCGTCGGCGCCACGATCAACGGCACCGTCGTTCACAACGCCACGCTGACGGAGAACTTCAACGGCACGCAGACCTTCAACTTCTGCGCCCGGCCGGTGGCCCCCATCACCATCGGCACCGGCCCGGACAGCCTGGTTCTCGACATCAGCGAGGACCGTGCGCCCAAGGCCAGCGCGAAGTACACGATCAGCGTGGACGGCGTGCAGCAGGGGGGAACGCAGATGGCGGCCGCGCTGCACGGCTACGGCCAGACCCAGACCGTCACCGTCAACGGCAGTTTCGGCCCGTCCGCCCACACGGTCGGCATAAACTTCATCAACGGCGCCGCAACCGCGGACGCGTCGACCGGCCTGAGCCTCTACGTCGATGCGCTCAGCTACAACGGGATCGCCGCCCAGGCGCCGGCAGCGGGGATGACCGTCAGGGGCACGACCAACGTGCAGACGGCGCTGCAGCAGCCCGACACGGTGGTGCTGTCCGTCGCCGAGGATGCCTGGCAGGGGGACGCGCAGGCGTCCGTGACGGTGGACGGAACCGCCATGGGCACCTTCACGGTGACCGCGCCGAAGGCCAGCGCCACGCCGCAGACGATCAGCCTGAGCGGCAGTTTCGGCGGCCCGGCCATCGCGCACAGCGTCGTCGTGAATTTCCTCAACGACGCCTACGGCACCCCGGGACAGGATCGCAACCTCTACGTCCAGGGCATCTCGTTCGACGGCAACAGTGTCGCGGGGCAAACGTCGCTGATGCGCGCAGGGCCGGTCACGTTCACCGTCCAGCCGCAGACAGCCGCGGCGGTGCATGCCGTGCGGTAGCAGAAAGGTCTGCTTTTTGAAAAGCAGCAAGAAACTTTGGTAGTGTCTCAGTTTGAAATTGGCTGCATGATGACGTTCTCGTCATCCTAACGACGGCGGGTAAGCCTTTGGCCTCCTAGAAAACCCAACCCAGCAACTAATGCTTTCTCAAACAGGCCAACGATATCTGATCGCATTTTTTCATCTTTGGTCGTTACAACCACAAAGACCATTGGTAAGACGATTATAATCATTACGATAAAAGTATACGCTTCACGCGCGTCTTCACGTGTTCCAAAGACGCGAGCTACGAGAGATGAAGCTTCTGCTTCTTCAGCCTGAGCAACAGCCGCTTCCTGAACGGCGAGCTTTTTCTCCCGATCTGACAAAGAAACGCTCTCGCTGGTTGCTAGCGGCTCTGTTCGCGATCTTGCAATAAGACTTGGATCGCGCCTGTTACCCCGCATTTATGAGACTGGCTTCCTCCGCCTTTTGTTCAAACCAGCTTTTCATCAGCCGCCTTGGGATTGGAGCGTCATTGTCTTCTGGATTTTCTACACGCGTTTGATGCCATGGAGCCCCTCGTTCGTGCGTAAGCTCTATAAGCCTGCTGCCAGACCAGCGCCCATACTTATCCCATACCGCTTGAATTATCTCGTCCTCAATATCTTCAAACTCGTAGATCGCATCGACAACCTTACCACGGCTGGAGCTGAATTCTTTCAATCTACCCCGAATTGAGGACGAACCAAATAATTTAAGGCTGTGATACAGGTCTGGAGACACCGGGCCGTATCTCCAAGCTTCTAAGCTTGATCGAAATAGTGGTTCGCCGGTCAGCCCAAGGGTCCAGCCCTGGCAGAGGTAGACCAGCTTCTGCATCTGAAGCGGGTCTATACCGGACCGGCTTCTATCGGCGTAGTATAAGAGATGATTGGCAACAGCTTTTGCGGTCTGAGCCACGTGAGGGTTCCTTAACGACTCCCCTAAATAACCTGCGGCTTTGGCGGGTTCAATAGTTCTTTATTCGTTCTTGCCGTATTCTCGTCCTTTTTACCGATCAGGCCGTCTTCGGCTGGCGCGGCTTGTAGGCGCCGCGCGCCTTGGGCTTCTCGGCCCGCGCGTCGATCAGCGCCACGATGTCTTCCATGCTCCACAGGATTGTGGACAGGCCCGCCGCCATTGCCGGGCTGCACTTCAAAGTCTTGTGCATCCGGACGAAGTTGTAAAACGTGAAGTAGAGGGCGATGGCGTGTTCGTGGCTCTCATGCTTCTTGCTGAAAGCGTTGGTCAGACGCGTGAACCGGCGCATGGACATACGCATGGTGAGGTTCCGCCGCTCTACGTAGGACGTGGAGACGTGGGCCTTATCGGGGCTACCCATCACACGCTCCTTGCGGGCGCCTGTGCAGATGCCAGGGCTGTAGCGGCCCGCGCCGGGCGCGTCGCCATAGAGCTTGACCAGCTTGGCGTAGTCGATATCGCCCCCGAACGCGGTCTCGATGGCGTCCAGATAGGCCTTGTGAGCGTCCGTGGTGAGTTGCACGCGGCTGACGAGGCGGTCCGCTACGTCGTGCATGAACACGTTGGCGCACTCCGCATCGCGCTTGCCGACTAGGTAGGACACGATAAGCTTGCTGTCCGCGTCGATTGCCGTCCACGTCCAAGCGTCGCCCGCGCCTTCCGGAGCGGCCTTGGCGGTCTCGACATTCCGCTTCTTGGCGTAAACGAAGCTCCAGATTTCATCGCACTGGACCCGCTTGGACTTCACGCCGCGCACCGACTTGTCATGGTGGGCGATGCAGGCCTCGCCTGCCTCCGCTAGCAGCTTGGCGACCGTGTTGATCGACACGTCGGCCACACGGCTGATGGAGCGCGTGGAGGAGCCTTCCACCAGCATGGAGAGGATTTGGACTCGTTTCGCGAGGCGGAGCACGTTTGCCATGCCCTTTTGTAGTGAAGTTTTATGCTTACCGTCAAGCACAATACCGCCTCAAAATGGTGATTTGGATAGAATCATGAAAAAAATGCGTTGATTTTGTCGTTGGATGCAAGCAAAATTGCTCATCAACCTCGGATCAGATCATGTCGGTCCCAACCCACCAAGAAGCCCGCGCTATAATTTTTCCTGCGAGAGAAGAGGCCCTTTTCAGGGCCTTCACCTTTGCCTGGGCCGATTGGGAGAATCTGCCCGAGCGGTCGAGGTTTAGCCGATGGGCGCGCACTCGTGCCGGGATGGTATTTGAACGGCTGGCCGATAGATTGCAGGAGTTTCTTGGGGGCGACCCAGGCATAAAGTTTCACTTTGAAGACGAGACAGTAAAAATAGTGTTTGATGATCAAATTGTTGCGCGTTGCAAAAAGGGGAACGCCCTAGAGGTCGGAGAGAACATACCTACACAGACTAATGATGATTTTACCGAAGCTTCTGCTGACATCCCTGGATTGGGCGGCCTAAAAAAAATTGAGATTGTTTACCTGCTCAATCGGCTCCAGACAGCTATTGAGCGCGTCGTGATACATGCGCGCGATGGCAAAATGAGGCTTTGGGTTTGGACGATCGGCAGGGGGTCCCCCGGAGCAGAAATTGTTCCCTTTGACCTACCTCTGCCTCCGGCGCCTCCGCAGGTGAGTGACGCCAAACAAGTCGCGGAGGAAATCGTTATGCCGCGCAAAAAGGATGTTCCCGACGAGTTTTCCGAGACCGAGTAATGGAACCAACATTCAACAACGGCCTGCTGCGCGTCGCGCGGCAGCGCAATCGATTCGCGCAAGGCGAAGCCTCGGAACGGCTTGGCATACCGCAGGTAAGTTTGTCTCGCTTTGAGACGGGCGCGACTATTCCAAAGTTACAATTCGTCCAACGAGCCGCTGAAGTTTATGGTTTTCCAGAATCATTCTTTTATCAGCCTGATCCAACAATAGGTGCGCCTGTAAGCGTTCATCCAATGTGGCGCAAGAAGCACGATGTTACGTCTAAAGAACTAGATGGAATAGTCGCTGAACTTAACTTGCGCATTATGCACGTGCGGCGACTGCTCGAAGCAGTTGACCACCAGCCAAAAGCGAATATCCCTAGGCTGGATGTGGAAGAATTTGAAGGAGACATAGAACGTATTGCAGCACTTGTGCGCTCGCATTGGCTTCTTCCTAGGGGTCCGATCCAGAATCTAACAGCTGCTGTCGAGGCTGCTGGAGCAATCGTCATACATTCTTTCTTAGACGAAAGCGCCGTGAGTGGGGTTACGATATCGCTCGCCGGGTTACCTCCTATTATTGTCCTGAACAAAAGTCAGCCATCCGATAGGATGAGGTTTACTCTAGCCCACGAGCTAGGCCACATCATTATGCACAGATTTCCTAGCCCTGACATGGAAAAGGAGGCAAATAACTTTGCCAGCGCTTTACTCATGCCTGCATCAGATGTGCGTAGCGCTTTGTCGGGTAGAATAGATTTGCGAAGACTTGCGGCACTTAAGCCAGAGTGGCGAGTTTCCATGCAGGGTTTACTCTATCGCGCGCAAAGCCTTGGCCTCATTGAAAAGTCAGAAGCTGGGTGGCTTTGGCGTCAGTTTGCCACCACTAGGATGAAGCTTCGGGAACCTCCTGAGCTGGACTTTGCAGTGGAACAACCAGGAGTACTAAACCGAATGGTCAACCTGCATCTTTCAACCTTGGGCTACACCTCAACTCAGCTCGCAAAATACTTTCACATAAAAGAGGAGACATTCGCAAACTTCTATCCTCAACAAGGGCAAGAGCCTGTTGCAGGTTTAAAACTGCGGATCGTCCGGTAAACGAAAAGAACTACTTGTTGTCGGTCCCCCACCTCTTAGCAGCCGCCTTCTTAGCCTGCTCCGCTCGCTGCTCGGGCGTCATGTTCCGCGCCCGAGCCTGGCCGCCCAGCTTGCCCAGCGCAGCCCCAGGGCTGACTGGCGGGGGCGTTTCTTCCTCTTCACCCGTGGCGATACGGGCAACACGGACGGCGTTGCCGATTACGTCGGCGGGGCGGGATTCGCCACGGGGGCCTTTAGGCATCAGACTTCGTCTGGGAGCGAGCAGCCAGTCATCGCACAGACTGATTGGACGAAAGCGCGCAAAAGCTGTTCATCAGATAGAGGGCTATGGAAGATTGGAAAGTCGGTGGCATTGCCGCCTGGGTTACCTGAAGCGTTGCAGCGGACGACGTTCAGATAACGACCTGTCTTAGCCCAGTCCTTATCTTCAGCATCCTTTCGCTGAACCCAAGCCCGCTTGAACACCCCTGGCATCTGCTGCCATTCGATAAAAGGTTGCCCCTTGCCGTCCCGCTGGATTCTCATCAGCCTCTCCATGCTTTGCGCTAAGCATACATGAAACGGAGCGGGCTTGGCCATCGGATCAGCGGCCAATTCAAACTGAGACACCACCGAAACTTTTGGCCGTGCTGTTGCGGACGTTGCTGCAAACATCCGATCAATAGGCGAAAGTTCTTTGGTTCTTTTTCTCAAAAAGAACGCTTACTGCGCCAAACTCCGCCGCAGCCGGCCGATGGCACCCGGTAGGCCGCGCACCGTCAGCACCCGCCCGGTCTCGTCGTATGCTTCGGACAGCACGCGGGCGTTCTCGTAGACCTCGCCGATCAGCCCCTGTTTCGCGTAGGGCAGCACCAGCACGTCGTCCACCATCGCCGCCTCGAAGAACCCGACGATGGTGTCGCGCAAGGCGGCCACGTCCCCGGGCGTGTGGGCGGAGAGCATGATCGCGTCGGGATGTTTCAGCAGCAGGGCGGCGCGCCCGGCTTCGTCCACCCGGTCCATCTTGTTGAGCACCAGGCGGGACGGGACGGCATCCGCCCCGATCTCCCGCAGCACCGAGCGGCTGACCTCCAGCTGCGCCTCGTGGGTCGGGTCCGATGCGTCCACCACGAACAGTAGCAACGAGGCTTCCAGCGCCTCGGCCAGGGTGGAACGGAACGACGCGACGAGGTCGTGCGGCAGCTGCTTGATGAAGCCGACCGTGTCCGAGACGAGCACGCGCGGCCGGGTTTCCGGCTGCAGGGCGCGCACGGTGGTGTCCAGCGTGGCGAACAGCTTGTCTTCCACCAGCACCTGGCTGCCGGTCAACGCGCGCATCAGCGACGACTTGCCCGCGTTGGTGTAGCCGACCAGCGCCACGCGCAGCTGGTCGCGCCGGGCGGAGCGGCGCTGGTCGCCGTCGCGCTGCACGGCGTCCAGCTGCTCCTTCAGTTCGGAAAGCCGGTCGCGTATCTTGCGACGATCGAGGTCGAGCGTGCTTTCGCCGGCGCCCGGCCCCTGCTGCCGGCCGCCGCCGGACGAGGATTCACGCAGGCGCGGCGCCACGTATCGCAGGCGCGCCATCTCCACCTGAAGCTTGGCTTCCCGCGTGTTGGCGTGGCGGTGGAAAATCTCGACGATGACGCCGGTGCGGTCCAGCACCTGGGCGCCGGTGGCACGCTCCAGGTTGCGAAGCTGGCTGGGCGAGAGCTCGTGGTCGACGATGACGAATTCCGGCTTTCTGACGGGCTCGCCAGGTTCGTCCGTGGCCGCGGCGGAAGCCGCCCCTTCGAACCGCTCGCGGGCCTTGGATTTGGGCGGCGGCGCCATCGAGCCGACGATGCCGGTGCCGCCGGTCAGCGCCGCCAGCTCGGCCAGCTTGCCGCTGCCCAGCAGCAACCCCGCGCCGGTGCCCTCGCGCTTCTGCGACACCGTGCCGGCCACCTCGTAGCCCAGCGTCTTCACCAGGCGCCCCAGTTCCTCGAGGCTGGCCTCGTGCGCCACGTCGTCGACCGCTGGTGTCTGGATGCCGACCAGGACGGCGAGCGGGACCGGGGGCTTGGTCTCCATCGCTACCTCAGGAAGCCGGCCGTGCCCTCTGGCATGGCGGCTCTGGCCGCAGCGATCTTCTCCTCGGCGCGCGCGGTCATCGAACGGCCGATGAACCCGCGACGCATCGGCTTCAGCACGAACAGGGCGAGCACGGCCGCCAGCAGGTTCGCGCCCGCCGCGGCGTAGAGCACCGCCAGCCAGGTGCCGGTCGCCTCGCGCAGCAGGCTGGTGAACGGCACCAGCAACGTTGCGGTCCCCTTCGCGGTGTAGAGCAGCCCGTAATTCGTGGCGGCGAACTTGCGGCCGAACGTGTCGCCGCAGGTGGCGGGGAACAGCGAGTATATCTCGCCCCAGGCGAAGAACACGACACCGGTCAGGACGACGAAGGCCAAGGGGTTCGCGGCCTGCCGGACGAGCAGGAGGATGCCCAATCCTTCGAGCAGAAAGGCGATGAACATCGTGTTCTCACGGCCGATCTGGTCCGAGACCCAACCGAAGAACGGGCGCGTCAACCCGTTCAAAACGCGATCGAGAGCCAAGGCGAAGGTCAGCGCGGGCATTGTCAGGAACAGCAGGGTGACCGGCGTTTTCGCAACGCCGTAATCGGTCGCGATCACGGCAAGCTGTGCCGTTGCCATCAATCCACCCGCGGCCACCAGGAAAAACAGAAGATACATCAGCCAGAACACCGGCTCGCGCGCCACTTCGCCGGGCGTGTAGTTGCGGGTGATGTCGTGCAGGCGCGACGGGCGGAGCGCCGTCATCCCGCTCGGCGTGCGCGGCGCATCCCGCGACGTGACGGAGCCCGGCGGCGGCTGCAGCAGCTGCGCCGCCAGCACCACGACGATGCCCTGCAACAGGCCGAAAAACAGGAAGGTGTGCTGGTAGCCGCTGCGCGCGATCATGTTGGAGATCGGCACCAGCGTGATGGCGGAGCCCGCGCCGAAACCGGCGGCGGTGAGGCCGGCCGCCAGCCCGCGCCGGTCGGGGAACCACTTGATGGCGTTGCCGACGGTGGCGCCGTAGATGAAGCCCGAGCCGATGCCGCCGATGGCCGAGGCGACGTAGAGCACGGTCAGCGACTCGGCGAAGCTGTCCAGCACCCAGGACGCGCCGATCAGCACGCCGCCGGCGCAGACGGTCAGTCTCGGACCGATCCGGTCGATGACGTAGCCTTCGATCGGCAGCAGCCATGTTTCGCACAGGACGAACACGGTGAACGCCACCTGGATGGCCGCGCGGCTCCAGCCATGGGCATGACCGATCGGCAGCACGAACAGCGTCCAGCCGTACTGCAGGTTGGCGATCATCACCATGCAGACGATGCCGATGACCAGCTGGCTCCAGCGGGATTTCAGTGCCGACATGATCCTCTAGCCCTCTCCTCGCATGGCGGCACGCTGCCGCACCAGCGCCAGCACGGCGCGGCTGATCGGCACCTCGGCATCCACCCAGCCGGCCAGCTCGACGACCGCCCCTAGGATCGCCTCGATCTCCAGCGGCCGGCCCATCTCCAGGTCCTGCAGCATGGACGTCTTGTGCCGGCCCACTTCCGCCGCGCCGTCGATCCGCTTTTCCACGTCCAGCGCGAACCGGATACCGAGCGCTTCGGCGACCACCTGCCCTTCCAGCATCATCGTCCGCGCCACCGCCCGGCTGTCCGGCTCGCCGGTGATCACGTCGAGCGTGGCGGTGGTCAGCGCGCTGATCGGGTTGAAGGCCATGTTGCCCCAGAGCTTGACCCACAGCTCGTCGCGTATGCGTGGCCGGACCGGCGCCTTCAGGCCGGCCGCGATCAGCAGCGCGGAGAGGGCATGGGCGCGCGGCGAGCGGCTGCCGTCCGGCTCGCCCAGGCTGAAGCGGTCGCCGTAGCTGTGGTCGATCACGCCGGGCTGCGCGATGGTCGCGGCGGGATAAATGATGGAGCCGAGGCACTGCGCCGGCGGCAGCGCGGCCCAGAGCGCGCCGTCGGGATCGACCGAAGTTACCCGCCGGCCGCCGAACGGTTCCGGCAGGCCGAAGGTGTACCACCACGGCACCCCATTGACCGCCGCCACGATCGTGGTGTGCGGCCCCACCAGCGGCGCCAGCTGCGGCAGCGCCGGCGCCAGCGAATGCGCCTTGAGCGTCAGGATCAGGTAGTCCTGTGGGCCGATCGCATCGCCATGCGGCACCGCGTTCGGGCGCGTCACGATGCGCTCGCCGCCGGAGAGCAGCACCAGCCCGTCCCGCTGCACCGCCGCGAGATGCGCGCCGCGCGCAACGATCGACACCGGGGTGCCGGCCGCCTCCAGCCGGGCTGCCAGCAACCCGCCGATGGCGCCGGCGCCGAACACGCAGATGCTCGGCATCAGACGGTTTCTGGCGTGGTCAGGCCGAGCTTGGCAGCCAGCCCGATGCGCTGGACCTTGCCGGTGGCGCCCTTCGGGATGTCGTCCATCACCAGCACGCGGCGCGGCACCTTGAAGGCGGCCAGGCGCTGCGAGGCGAAGTCGCGTATCTCCGCCTCGGTGGCGGCCGTCTCGGGGCGCAGCACCACGACGGCGCCCACCTCCTCGCCCAGCTTGTCGTGCGGGATGCCGAAGGTGCAGGCCTGGGCGATGGCGGGGTGGTCCAGCAGCACCACGTCGATCTCCAGCGGGCTGATCTTCTCGCCGCCGCGGTTGATCTGTTCCTTCAGCCGCCCGGTCAGGAACAGGTAGCCCTCCTCGTCCAGCCTGCCCTGGTCGCCGGTGCGGAACCAGCCATCGGTGAACGCCTTCGCGTTAGCGGCAGGGTTGCTGTCGTAGCCCAGCGTCACGTTCGGGCCGCGTATCACCACCTCGCCCACCGCGCCCTGCGGCAGGATGGTGTTGTCGTCGTCCATGATGGCGATCTCGGGTCCGGCGGCGATGCCGACGGCGCCCGGCTTGCGCGGGCGCGGCGGCAGCGGGTTGGCGGCCATCTGGTGGGCGGCCTCGGTCATGCCATAGGCTTCGATCACCGGGGCGGCGAACACGTCCTCCAGTTCGGCCATCACCTGTGGGGGCAGCGAGGCGGAGGACGAGCGTATGAAGCGCAGATTGGCCGCACGCGCCTTGTCGGCATGGGCGCGCATGCGCATCAGGATGGCCTGGTGCATCGTCGGCACCGCCGTATACCAGGTCGGGCGGATCTGATCGAGCAGCTCGGCGAACTTGAACGCGTTGAACCCCGGCGTGCAGCACACCGCGGCACCGGCCGAGAGCGAGGCGCTCACCGCCGCGATCAGCCCGTGGATGTGGAACAGCGGCATGATGTTGAGGCAGGTATCGGCCGGGCTGAGATCCAGCGACTGCGCGATGTGACGGGCGGAGGCGACGATGTTCCCGTTGGTCAGCGGGACGATCTTCGGCCGCGCCGTGGTGCCCGAGGTGTGCAGCACCAAGGCCGGGTCGTTGGGCGTCGCTGCGCGGACCGGCTTGGCCGCGCCGTTCGGGGCCTGACCCTGCAGCCGGAACAGCCCGGCGGCCTCACCCTCGGCCGCCACGAGCTGAAGGATCGGGATGCCCAGGCGGCCGGCCACCTCGGACGCAGCCTGCGGGCCGCCGGCCGCCAGGATGATGGCTGCGGGCTTGAGGTCCGACAGGTAGAACTCGAACTCGTCCGCCTTGTAGGCAGGGTTCAGCGGCGCAGCACAGCAGGCGGCGGCGACCGTCAGGAACGCGGTGGCCATCTCCGGCCCGTTCGGCAGCACGATCGCCACCCGGTCGCCCGGGCCGATGCCGCGTTCGGCCAGCGTGGCGGCAACCGATGCGGCCAGCCGCGCCAGGCCAGGCCCGTCCAGCCAGGGCCGGCCGGGCGCGCCGATGGTGCGCGCGCCGGCCAGGCCGCCGATCAGCCCCGAAAGTGTAGACGTCATCCCGCCCCGCTCCAAGCATGCCGGCACCGCGCGCGGCCTGCTGCGTTTACGTGACGAAGCGCCGCAGGGCCAGACCGCCAATGGTCCAGCGCGCCCGGGCGGCGTTCAGGCTGCGGTTTCGGCCGCTTCGAAACGATTGCTCAACGTGCCGATGCCGTCGATGACCACGCTCACCTCGGCACCCGGCCGCAGCGGCAGCACGC
This sequence comes from uncultured Acetobacteraceae bacterium, assembly GCA_964244615.1. Classification (GTDB taxonomy): domain Bacteria; phylum Pseudomonadota; class Alphaproteobacteria; order Acetobacterales; family Acetobacteraceae; genus BOG-908. The sequence goes on along the minus strand of CAXTJP010000005.1, from coordinate 10,331 downwards.
CCAGCGAGGTTCCGCAGGCGATCAGGTCGCCCGGCATCAGCGTCATCTCGCGCGACAGCAGGCTGACGATCCTGGCCGGCGGCAGGATCATGTCCGAGATGGGGTAGTTCTGCCGCTCGCGGCCGTTCAGCAGCGTGCGGACAATCAGGGTCTGCGGGTCGAGCCCGGTGGCGATGGCCGGCCCCACCGGCCCGAACGTGTCGCAGCTCTTGGCCCGGGTCCATTGCGCGAAGGACGGGTCTTCCTGCAGCAGGTCCAGCGCGGTGACGTCGTTGACGCAGGTGTATCCGAAGATCGCGCCGGCGGCCTCCGCCTCGTCGGCCCGGCTGCAGCGCCGGCCGATGACGATGCCGAGTTCGCCCTCGTAGGCCGTCTTGCCCGCATAGGATGGCGGCGGGCGGATGATGCCGCCGGGTGCGAGGACGGAGCTGGACGCCTTGAGCAGATACAGCGGCGTCTGCGGCGCGGCCTGGCCGAGCTTGGCCGCGAGCGCATGGAAGTTGTTCCAAAGGGCGATGAACTTGCCGGGCGCGACCGGCGCGAGCAGGTCGAGCGTATCCAGCGCCAGGGCCGCGCCGGATGGTGCCGACACGCCGAACATGTCGCCCGCGTGCGGCACCACCTGGCCGTCCGCCAGCGTGCCGAAACCGCCCTGATAGCGCACCCAGAGTGTCATCGTGACGTCCTTCTATACCGCTCGCACGGACACGGCGCTTGCACGCGGCCGGCGCCACGGGTCGGCTGGCTGTGTCACATTGAGGCGGAAAACGTAAGGCCACGGGATCACCGCCAGGAACACGGCGCCGACCAGGCAGGCCCAGGCGTTCTCCGCCGTCGCGGCATCGAGCCGGTGCGTCGCCCACAGCGGCCACGCCACCCGCACCAGCCACAGCGTCTTCCAGCCCAGCTCGAAGAACAGCAGCGGCAGCATGCGCAGCGGATAGCGCAGGCCGAGCACCGCGAGGGCGGACATCGCGGCCAGCATGCACACGACGATGCCACGGGACGAACTCCATGTCGTTGCGGGATCGAGTATCTCGGGCCAGATCGTCAGCCCGAGGCCGACGACGAGCAGGAGGTAGCCTGCACGGAGAAGGTTCAGGCGAAACACGGACACGTTGATCATTGAAAAGCCTCCAGAAGAAAGCGGTTCTTTTTTGAAAGAAAGAACCAAAAAACTTTTGTTCCTTGAGTGGTACGTTGCAGATGCCGGCGACAACACGACCAAAGGTTTTTGCCGCTTTTTTCAAAAAAGCAGACCTTGCCTTCCTCATTCTTCATTTGAACAAAAGACAAGTATCTCGCCAGGCTGGCACTCCAGCACCGTGCAGATCGCTTCCAGCGTCGAGAAGCGGATCGCCTTGGCCTTGCCCGTCTTGAGGATGGACAGGTTGGCCAGCGTAATGTCGACCGCTTCGGACAGCTGCGTCAGCGTCATGGTCCGGCGCCCCAGCACCTCGTCCAGTGTCACCCTGATCGGCATGGATCAGACCGTTCCGTCGAGCTCGTCGCGCATGGCCGCGCCGGCGGCGAACACGCGGCTGAGGACGAACACCATCAGCACGGCCAGCCAGCCGCCCATGGAAACGTCGCCGTTCGGGGCCGCCGAGCCCAGGCTCGGGAAGAACCGGCTCAGCAGTGCGGCCGGGATATCGAGCAGTTGCAGCGCCAGCAGGGCCCAGCCGATCGTCTGCAGCCGGGTCGCGTTGGCGGCCACGAACGGATCACCGGCACGGGCGCTGGCAATGACTGCTTTCAGGGCCGCCAGCAACCGGTCCGTCGCCACCGCGCCGGCGATGCCGATGAGCATCAGCAGGCGCAGCCCGGTGACCTCCGACGGCACGTCCACGCCGGGGTTCGACCGGGCCAGAAAAGCCGAAAGTTCAGACGAGAACAGCCATGTCAGGCAGAACAGGGTGAGTACCGCCAGCAGGAACAATCGATTGACGATCGATCCGGACGATACGACGAGACGCGCTGTGGCTGTGAGCCGATCGGGGTGCTGCATGATGCCTCCTTATCGGTAATCAATAAGCCTGGACGGAGGACCGAGTCAAGGTAGTTATCGAATTGCAATATGGCCGCTACGAGTCTATACCCTGAGACGGTGTGCAGGCGGCCTGGTCGAGTGCGGTTGGACCACCCGGGGGCTTGGTGATACGACGGCGCGGCGAACGGCACGCAGGGAGCACAATGCAAGCCGACCCGGTTGTCATCTCCTCCTACGCCCGCACGCCGATCGGCGCCTTTCAGGGCGCGTTCAAGGATCTGAAAGCCACGGCACTGGGCGCCGCGGCGGTTCGGGCAGCGGTGGAGCGGGCAGGCGTGGCCACCGACGCGGTGGATCGCATCTACATGGGCTGCGTGCTCGCCTCGGGCCTGGGCCAGGCGCCGGCGCGCCAGGCGGCGCTCGGTGCTGGGCTGTCGATGGGCACGGAGGCGACCACCGTCAACAAGATGTGCGGCTCGGGCCTGCAGGCGGCGATGATGGCGGCCGATGCGCTGGCAGCCGGTTCAACCGAACTGGTGGTGGCCGGCGGCATGGAGAGCATGACGAACGCGCCCTATCTGCTCGCCAAGCATCGCGATGGCGCCCGGATCGGGCACGACGTGGTGAAGGATTCGATGTACCTGGACGGCCTGGAGGACGCCTACGACCCCGGCAAGCTGATGGGTGCCTTCGCCGAGGACGCCGTGCGGGACTACCAGTTTACCCGCGCTGACCAGGATGCCTACGCGATCCGCTCGCTGGACCGCGCCCAGGCGGCCATCGCCGGCGGCGCGTTCGGCCGCGAGATCGTGGCGGTGACGCTCGGGGGCAAATCCGGCGGCTTGGTCGAGACCGACGAACAGCCGGGACGCGCGCGGCCGGAGAAGATCCCGAACCTGAAACCGGCTTTCGCAAAAGACGGCACGATCACCGCGGCCAACGCCTCGTCCATCTCCGACGGCGCGGCGGCGCTGGTGCTGACGCGCGCGGGCGTGGCCGACAAGCGCGGCCTGACGGTGGTGGCGCGCGTGGTGGCGCAGGCCGCGCACGCGCAGCAGCCGGGCCTGTTCACCACCGCGCCGGTGCCGGCAATACGAAAGCTTCTGGCGCGCGCAGGATGGTCTGTGGACGACGTCGATCTGTTCGAGGTGAACGAGGCCTTTGCCGTGGTGGCGATGATCGCCGCGCGCGAGCTCTCCATTCCGATGGAGAAGCTGAACGTGAACGGCGGCGCCACGGCACTCGGCCACCCGATCGGCGCAAGCGGCGCGCGAATCCTGGTGACGCTGCTGGGCGCGCTGCAAGCCCGCGGGCTCAAGCGCGGCGTGGCCTCGCTCTGCATCGGCGGCGGCGAGGCCGTTGCCATGGCCGTCGAACTGGTATGATGGCCTGGTGGGCGCTGTTGGGTTCGAACCAACGACCCGCTGATTAAGAGTCAGCTGCTCTACCAACTGAGCTAAGCGCCCCCGGAGAGGAGGCGACCTGATAGCAGGGTCGGGTGGGGAGGGAAAGCCCCGGCGGCGACGGGTGGGGCGCGGCTGGCTTGCTACACCTCGTCCACGCGCTCGACGCCGGGGATCATCTTCAGGGCCTGGCGCAGGCCCGGCGTGACGGCGAACAGGCCCGGGAGGGCGACCTCCACCTCCGACCCCGCGTCTTGCGACTCGAAGATCGGCATCAGGCTGACACGGCCGCGGCCGCTGCCCTCGCGGGCCAGCAGGCTGCGTATGTGCGGCAGCGCCTCGGTGCGCTTGAGCCAGATGCGCATGCCGGCCCCGGCGTCCAGCGCCGCGCGGTCAAGGCTCGTCACGTCCTGGGCGGTAATGCGCAACGCCTCGCCGTCAATCCTGATGTCGGCGGTGACGAGGAGCGGCGCGCCGGTGGACAGGAACTCCCGAGCGCGGGACAGCACCTCGCTGAACAGCGTGACCTCGGCGGAACCCACCGCGTCCGACAGGGTGACCCAGGCCATGCGGCTGCCGGTCTTGGTCGTGCGCTCCTTCGAGCCGCTGACGCAGCCGGCGATCTTGACCCGTGCACCGCCGAGTTCGGCGCGTTCCTGCAGCTTGTTGGTAGCGACCACGCCGAGGCGCTGCAGCAGGCCCGCAAAGCCGTCCAGCGGATGCGCTGTCAGGTGGAACCCGACGGCCTCCGCCTCGTAGCCGAGCCTCTCGATGTCGGGCCAGTCGGGCAGCTCGGGCAAGCGCAAACTCTCGGACTGGTCGGCGGCACCGAACAGGCCGATCTGCCCGCTTGCGGCCTCCTCGGCGCGCGCCTGGGCACGGCGCAGGATGGTCTCGGCTCCGGCGAACAGGCGTGCCCGGTTCGGATCGATCGCGTCGAAGGCGCCGGCCCGCGCCAGGTTCTCCAGCTGCATCTTGCTGATCTGCCGCGCATCCACGCGCGCGGCGAAATCGGCGATATCGGTAAAGCCGCGCGCGGCACGCGCCGCCTCCAGCGACTGCATGGCGGCAAAGCCGATCTTCTTGATGGCGGCCAGCGCGTAGCGCACGGCAAGCGTGCCGTCCTGCAGCCGCTCGACGCGGAAATCCGCGCCGCTCCTGTTGATCGCCGGCGGCAGCACGCAAATGCCCATGCGCTCGGCCTCGGCGCGCAGGGCCGCCAGCTTCTCGGTGTTGCCCATGGCGAGCGACATGCACGCCGCCAGGAACGGCACGGGATGGTTCGCCTTCATCCACGCGGTCTGGTAGGACACCAGCGCGTAGGCGGCGGCATGGCTTTTGTTGAAGCCGTAATCGGCGAACTTGGCCATCAGGTCGAACACCTCGACCGCCTTGGCCTCCGGTATGCCGCGCGCGACGGCGCCGTTGGTGAAGACTTGGCGCTGGCTGTCCATCTCCGCGCGTATCTTCTTGCCCATCGCGCGACGCAGCAGGTCGGCGCTGCCGAGGCTGTAGCCGCCCATGCGCTGGGCGATCTGCATCACCTGCTCCTGATAGACCATGATGCCGTAGGTCTCGCCCAGGATCTCGCGAAGCTCCTCATGCGGCGGCGCCCACGGCTCGCCGTGCTTGCGCCTGCAGTAATCTGGAATGTTCGCCATCGGGCCCGGACGGTACAGTGCCACCGCGGCGATCAAATCCTCCAGGCGGTCGGGGCGCATCTGCCGCAGCACGTCGCGCATGCCGGCCGATTCGAACTGGAACACCCCGCCGGCATCGCCACGCTGCAGCATGGCAAACGTCGGCCCGTCGTCGAGGGGCAGGCGGTCCAGGTCCACCGCCATGCCCAGCTCGCGCAGGTACTCCACCGCGCGCTGCAGGATGGTCAGCGTCGTCAGGCCAAGGAAGTCGAACTTCACCAGCCCGGCCTGCTCCACCCATTTCATGTTGTACTGCGTCACCAGCGTGCCCTCGCGCGGATCGCGATACATCGGCACCAGGTCGACCAGCTTGCGATCGCCGATGACCACGCCGGCGGCATGGGTGCTGGCATGGCGGTACAGCCCTTCCACCTGCATCGCGATTTCCAGCAGACGCCCGGTCGCTTCGTCGCCGTCGCGCAGTTCCTGCAGGCGGGGTTCGCCATCGACCGCCTGCTTCAGCGTCACAGGCTTGGCCGGGTTGTTCGGGATCAGTTCGGCAACCCTGTTGACCTGGCCGTAGGGCATGCCGAGCACGCGGCCGACGTCGCGCACCGCGGCGCGCGCCTGCAGCTTGCCGAAGGTGATGATCTGCGCCACACGGTCGTCGCCGTACTCGCGTCGCACGTAGCCGATCACCTCGTCCCGCCGGTTCTGGCAGAAATCGATGTCGAAATCCGGCATCGACACGCGCTCGGGGTTGAGGAACCGCTCGAACAGCAGGTCGAAGCGCAACGGATCGAGGTCGGTGATCGTCAGCGCCCACGCGACGACGGAGCCCGCGCCGGACCCGCGCCCGGGGCCGACGGGGATGCCCTGGCCCTTCGACCACTGGATGAAGTCGGCCACGATCAGGAAGTAGCCGGCGAAGCCCATCGTCACGATCACGTCGAGCTCGTATTCCAGCCGCTCGGCGTAGCGCGCGTGGCTTGCGGCATCGGCGGGCGTGGTTGCCATGCGCCGGCCCAGCCCCTCGCGCGCCATCGCCCGCAGCGTCTCGGCCTCGGTGCTGCCGGGCCGCACCTTCGGGCAGATCGGCAGCAGGGGCTTGCGGGTTTCCGCCATCACGGCGCAGCTTCGTGCGATAGCCAGCGTGTTGTCGCACGCCTCCGGCAGGTCGGCGAACAGGACGCGCATCTGTGCCGCGGACTTGAAATAGTGTTCCGGCGTCACGCGACGCCGCTCGGCTTCCGACAGCAGCCGCGCCTCGGCGATGCACAGCAGCGCGTCGTGCGCCAGGTGCATCGAGGGCGTCGCGAAGAAGCACTCGTTGGTGGCGACCAGCGGGTGTGCGAAACGGTCGGCCAGCGCGATCAGGCCGGGCTCCACCGCGCGCTCCAACGCGGTGCCGTGGCGGTGCAGCTCCACCGCCACGCGGCCGTCGAACGCCTCGCCCATCCGCGCCAGAAGCAACGCCGCATCCGGCTCGCGGCCCTCGCCCAGCAGCCGCGCCAAAGGCCCGCGCGAGCCGCCGGTCAGCAGCATCAAGCCGTCCGACTGCGCCGCCACTTCGCTGAATTCAAGCTGCGGCGCCGCAGGATCGGATGTCAGGAACCCGGCCGAGGACAGCCGCTGCAAGTTCGCGAGCCCCGCCTCGGTCTGCGCCAGCAACACGATCGGGTCGGCGCCGCCGCTGCGCGCGATGCTGACCTGGCAGCCGATGATCGGCTGCACGCCCTTCGCCACGCAGTATTGCGAGAACTCGAGCGCGCCGAACAGGTTGCCCGTGTCCGCGATGGCCACCGCCGGCATCCCCGCCTCGCGCGCCAGCGCAGCGATACGGTCGGGCTTGATCGCGCCCTCGCTCAGCGAGTAGGCGGAATGGACTCGGAGGTGTACGAAATCGGCATGCGGCATGGTCGCCAGCATAGGAAGCCGCGTCGCGCCGCGCTACCGGGCGGCGCTCAAACCTCGACGATCCTGCCGTCACGCAGCGTCACCACGCGATCCATGCGGGATGCGAGCTCGGCGTTGTGCGTGGCGACCAGGGCGGCCGCCCCCTGGTCGCGCACGATACGCAGCAATTCACCGAACACCACGTCCGATGTGGCCGCATCCAGGTTGCCGGTCGGCTCGTCCGCCAGGATCACCGCCGGCCGATTGGCCAGCGCGCGTGCGATGGCCACGCGTTGCTGCTCGCCGCCGGACAGCTTGCCCGGCAGTTGCTGCAGGCGCGCGCCCAGACCGAACGCTTCCAGCAGGCCCTTTGCGCGCAGCTTCGCGGCTCGCTTGGACACACCCGCTATCATCTGCGGCAGTGCCACGTTCTCGATCGCCGAGAACTCCGCCAGCAGGTGATGGAATTGGTAGACGAAGCCGACACGATCCCGGCGCAGCTGCGTACGATCGGCATCCGAAAGCCCGCCGGCATCCCGCCCCTGCACGAGCACCGTGCCCGAATCAGGCCGTTCGAGCAGACCTGCCAGGTGCAGCAGAGTCGACTTGCCGGTGCCCGACGGCGCCACCAGCGCCACGATCTCGCCAGGCCGCAACGAGAGATCGACACCGCGCAGCACCGGCAGATCACCCGCGGGACTGCGATACACACGCGTGACGTGGCGCAGCACAAGCGGCTCACTCATGCCGCAGGGCTTCCACCGGGTCGGTCCTGGCGGCGCGCCAGCTCGGGTAGAGCGTGGCCAGCAGCGACAGCACCAGCGCCATGGCCACCACCTGCGCCACGGTCGTGCCGTCAAGCTTGGCCGGCAGATGTTCCAGGTAGTACACCGTCGGGTCGAACAAAGTGGTGCCGGTCAGGCTCTGCAGGCCGAGCCGGATGCGCTCGATGTTGAGGCAGAACACCACGCCCAGCACCGTGCCCAGCACCGTTCCGGTGATGCCGACCGAGGCGCCGCACATCAGGAAGATGCGCATGATGGCGCCGCGCCCGGCGCCCAGCGTGCGCAGCACCGCGATGTCGCGCGTCTTGTCCTTCACCATCATGATCAGCGAGGAGACGACGTTGAACGCGGCGACGATGATGATGAGCGTCAGGATCAGGAACATCACGTTCTGCTCCACCTGCACGGCGGCGAAGAAGCTGTCGTTGCTCTGCGTCCAGTCGATCACGCGCAGGGTGGGATCGGCCAGCGCCCGGCGTATCGCGCGGTTGACGACCGAGACGTGGCTGGGGTCCTGCACCATCACCTCGATCTGGGTGACCGAGCCCGGCTTCTGGAAAAAGATCTGTGCGGCTTCCAGCGGCAGGAAGGTGAAGCTGCTGTCGTACTCGTTCATGCCGGCCTGGAAGATCGCCACCACGCGATAGGCGCGCACGCGCGGCACCGTGCCGAACGCGGTGACCGCACCGTCGGGCGAGAGCAGCGTGATCTTCGAGCCGACATCCAGGCCGAACCGTTCCGCCAGCGCGAACCCTACTGCGATCGCGTCGTCGCCGTGGAAGTCGTCCAGCGAGCCGGCCCGTATGGTGCCCGCGATCGAGGGCAGGCGCCGGATATCCTGCTGCGTGATGCCGCGCACCAGGCCGCCGGCGTTCTGCGTCCGCCCGGTCAACAGAACCTGGCCCTCGATCACCGGCGTTGCCGAAACGACACCGGGCACGGCCCGTATGCGCGCGGCGATCGCGTCGTAGTTCTGCAATCCGGTCGAGCTGCCGGCATAGACGCCGAGATGGCCGTTCAGGCCGAGGATGCGCGAGAGCAGGTCGTCCTTGAAGCCGCTCATCACCGACATGACGATGATCAGCGTGGCGACGCCGAGCGCGATGCCGACCAGCGAGAAGATGGCGATGACGGAGATGAAACGCTCGCCGCGCCTGGCGCGCAGGTAGCGGCCGGCGACGGCTCGCTCGAAGGCGTTGAACATGAATGTTACCCTTTAAGGCAAACGGTTCTTTTTAAAAAAGAACCAAAACACTTTTGGTCCAGGATCGCGCGTTGTAGAAGACTTCGCGACAGCACGATCAAAAGTTTTTTGCTGCTTTTTTCAAAAAAGCAGGCCTTGCCTTTCACGCGCTCACTTCATCGAACGCCTGTTCAACCGAAACCTCCTTGCGCTCCCCCCCAGCGCGACGCTTCAGCTCGACCGTGCCAGCCGCCGCACCGCGCGGACCGACGATGATCTGCCAGGGGTGGCCCATCAGGTCCGCATCCGCGAACTTCACGCCGGCGCGCTCGTCGCGGTCGTCCAGCAGCGCCTGGCCGTTCACGCCGCCAAACCGGTCGTGCAACTCGTTGCATATCCTGTCACAGGCGGCATCGCCGACGCGCAGGTTCAGGATCGCGGTGCGGAACGGCGCGATGCTCTTCGGCCAGACGATGCCGGCCTCGTCGTGGCTTGCCTCGATGATCGCCCCCACGAGGCGGGAGACGCCGATGCCGTAGCTGCCCATCTCCGGCACGATGCTCGTCCCGTCCGGCCCGGCCACGGAGAAGTTCATCGCATCGCTGTACTTGCGGCCGAAATAGAAGATCTGGCCGACCTCGATGCCGCGGCCCTCGCGCTTCTGCGACGTGTCGATTTCGGCCCAGCGCGCCGGATCGTGCTTCTCCTCGGTGGCTGCGTAGTACGAGTTGATCAGCGCGTGGAACGATGCCAGCTGCGCGGGGTCGTCGTACGAGACATCGGCGGCGAGGTAGTCGAGTTGTTCCAGGCTCGCATCGTAGAACACCTGGCTCTCGCCGGTTTGGGCCAGGACGATGAACTCGTGGCTGAGGTCGCCGCCGATCGGACCGGTATCGGCGAGCATGGGGATGGCGCGCACACCCAGGCGCTGAAAGGTGCGCATGTAGGCCAGCATCATGCGCCGGTAGCTGTCCACGGCGCCCTGCACGGTCAGATCGAAGCTGTAGGCATCCTTCATCAGGAACTCGCGCCCGCGCATGACCCCGAAACGCGGGCGCATCTCGTCCCGGAACTTCCACTGTATATGATACAGGGTCTGCGGCAGTTCGCGGTACGATCTGATAGCCTGGCGCGCCAAATCGGTGATCATCTCCTCGTTCGTCGGGCCGTAGAGCAGGTCGCGCTCGTGACGGTCGCGTATGCGCAGCATCTCCGGCCCGTACGCATCGTAGCGCCCGCTCTCGCGCCACAGATCGGCCGTCTGCAGGGTCGGCATCAGCAACTCCTGCGCACCGGCCCGGTCCTGCTCGGCACGCACGATGTCGGCGATGTTGCGGAGCACACGCAAGCCGACCGGCAGCCAGGCATAGATTCCGGACGCGGTCTGCCGCACCAGCCCGGCCCGCAGCATCAGGCGGTGCGACGCGATCTGCG
>CAXTJP010000004.1:0-85263 GCA_964244615.1 uncultured Acetobacteraceae bacterium | reverse complement strand
CCTGCAGCAGGAAGCGGTCGAGCTGCGCTTCCGGCAGCGGGTAGGTGCCTTCCTGCTCGATCGGGTTCTGCGTCGCCAGCACGTGGAACGGTGCCGGCAACGCGTGGTCCGTCCCGCCCACCGCGACACGGCGTTCCTGCATCGCCTGCAGCAGGGCGGACTGGGTGCGGGGGCTCGCGCGGTTGATCTCGTCGGCCATCAGCAGCTGGCAGAAGATCGGGCCGGGCACGAAGCGGAAGGCGCGCCGTCCGCTTTCCTGCTCCTCCAGGACCTCGCTGCCGGTGATGTCGGCGGGCATCAGGTCCGGGGTGAACTGCACGCGTCGGCGGTCCAGCCCGAGCACGGTGCCGAGCGTTTCCACCAGCAGCGTCTTGCCCAGCCCCGGCACGCCGACGAGCAACGCGTGGCCGCCGGCGAGCAGCGCCACCAGCGTCTGCTCCACGATGTCCGCCTGGCCGAAGATTACGCGTCCGATCTCGGCACGCGCCGCGGTCACCGCGGCGGTCAGGCGGTCCGCGTCGGCGATCAGAGTGTCTTGCAACCGATGTTCCCGCCTGTTGTGCAGAGTCTGGACACGCCGCCGCACTCTGCAACCGGCCCGGACGAACCGTCCAGCCACACTCGCCGGCCGACGCCGCGAAATCGCCGCCCCGGTATTACATACACGACAGATGGCTCCCTATATGCGGGTCATGCGAAGGATCAGCCCTGTGGCGGACTGCACGCCGTGACCCGCTCCCTTTCGTCGGTCGGCGATACCGCAGGTTCGGTCGTGGGCCTGGCCGGCGGTCCCTGCGCCGCGCCGCGCCGCGCCCGACGCGAAGGCGGCGACATGCCTTTCCTGGTTCGCCGCGACGGCACCTGGATGTATCGGGGCAGCCCGATCGGCCGGAAGGAACTGGTCTGCCTGTTCAGCAGCGTGCTGACCCGTGACGCCGAGGGTGCCTACTACCTGGAGACCCCGGTCGAACGCGGCCGCATCCAGGTGGAGGACACGCCCTGGATCGCCGTCGAGATGGACTGGAAGCGCTGTGGCAGCGGGCAGAACCAGTGCCTGTCCTTTCGCACCAACGTGGACCAGGTGGTGACCGCCGGCCCCGAACACCCGCTGCGCGTCGCGCACAACGCGCTGACCTGCGAGCCGGTGCCCTACGTCCATATCCGCGCCGGGCAGGCGGGCCACGCGCTGGAGGCGCGCATCTCCCGGCCTGTCTACTACGAGCTGGTGGCGATCGCCGTGCCTGGCTGGGTTGCCGGGCAGCAGAAGCTGGGCGTGTGGAGCTGCGGCGTCTTCTTCCCCTTGGGCGACCTCGTGCCGACCGACGAGGGGTGAGCCCGGACGCGTTGCGCGACCGGCTCGCCGGACATAGCCCGGCACCGGTCGCGGCCACGCCGGCCGAGCGCGGGCAGCCGGAGCTGGTGCCCGCGGCCGTCCTGGTGGGCATCGTCACCGGCCCGGAACCCGGCGTGCTGCTGACCCGGCGCACCGCCCATCTTCGGCAGCATTCCGGCCAGGTGAGCTTCCCGGGCGGCCGCATCGATCCCGGCGACTCCGGCCCCGAGGCGGCGGCCCTGCGCGAGGCGCAAGAGGAGGTGGGCCTTGATCCCTCGCACGCCGAGCTGCTCGGGCGGCTGCCCGACCATGTGACCGTCAGCAACTACCGCGTGACGCCGGTGACGGCGCTACTCAGCCCGGGTTTCGTCAGCCTGCCGTCGGCGCACGAGGTGGCGGCGGTGTTCCTGCTTCCGCTGGCGGTGCTGCTGGACCCGAACGCGCCGCAGCGCCGGCACGAGACCATACGCGGCGTGGAGCGCAGTTTCTGGGTCTGGCCGCACCCTGAACACCACGTCTGGGGCACCACGGCCGAGATCCTGATGCACCTGGCGCGCCGGCTGGCGCGAAGCTAGCTGGGCCAGGCTTTTGCGGCGGGGCGGAGCTTGCGTTAGCTTTTTGCGAACGATCGGGGTGCCTACCGTCATGCAGCGTGGTGTTCTTCTGGGTGCGGGTGCGGTGGTGCTGGTGGTTGCGGGTGCGCTGGGCTTGCGCGCGGTCACCCACCGGCAGGCAGGGCAGGCGCTGGACCATGGCATCGAAGAAGTGCTGGCCGACCTGCCGCCCGGCTACGCCGTGAAACACGGCGCGACCGAGTACAACCCGCTCACCGCCTCGCTCACCGTGCACGACGTGTCGGTCAGCCATGACGGCGCGCCGCTCGTCGCCGCCGACGAGGTCACGCTGGCCGGCCTCGACCAGCAGGCGCTGCACGACGTGTTCGAGCCGTCGAACTACCCGAACGGCCATCCTGCCTGGACCGACCGGCGGCTGCTGATCGCCGACGCGTCCGCGACCGGCGTGCACTGGGCCGAGGCGGCGCCCGGCCGCGGCGATGTCAGGGTCAGGCACGTCACCCTGCACCGGCTGAGCGGCCGCCCCTTTGCGGTGCCGCCGACGCCCGAAAACCTGGCGACGAACACCTTCCGGGCCGATGCGGCGCTGGCGCTGGCCTTGGACAGCCTGGCGGCGCACGGGCTGGAGGTGCTGGAGAACGCGCCCACCGCGATCGCGCTGAAGCTCGGCGAGGTCAGCATCAGCGACTACGACGCCGGAAAGCTCGGCTCGGCGGCGTTGCGTGACGCGGCCCTGGACGCGGCGGGCAAGACCGGCGATCGGGTCCTGAACGCCACGATGGACCACGTCCAGCTGACCGCCGTGGACGCTCGGGCCGCGCTGGAAGCTCTGCGCCAGCCGGGGCACGCCAACACGGCGCTCGGCGCCACCACCTACGCGGCCGCCAATGCCGGCGACCTGGCGATCCGTTTCACCGCCGGGCCGGTGATCACCATGCGCGACCTGCATTTCGAGCAGGGGGCGGCCGATGCAGCCGGCGTTCGTACCGGGTCCGGCTGGCTGCACGGCATGGTCCTGGCACTTGGCCAGACCGTAGTGCCGCCCTCGCTGCAGCCTGGGCTGTCGGCGTTCGGCCTGAACACCATCACCCTCGACATCGAGGCCCGCGCCACCTCCACCACGCCGCCCACGCGGAGCGAGATCGTGGAGGATTGGGAGCTGCACGATCTGGGCACGCTGCATCTGGCCGCCGGCATCGGCAACCTCGGCGCTGCGGCGTCGGCCCAGGCGGATCCGCTCGCGCCGGCGCTGGCCATGACGCTCGACCATGCCGAGATCGCCTGGAAGGATGCCGGCCTCGCCAAGCGCCTGTTCGCGACCGCCGCCGCGCAGATGCACAGCACGCCCGAGCTGATCCGGGCGCAGCTTGCCGTTCCGGTGGCGACGCTCGGCCTGATGCTGCCCGGACAGCCGGACGCCGCCGACCAGATGAACGCGTTCCTGAACAACCCGCAGACCCTGACGGTGACGATGACGCCGCCGCAGAAGGTGACCTTCGGCGAGATCGCCGCCGCACCGCTGCCGGCCCGGGCGCAGCTGATGGGCGTGCACGTCACCGGCCGGTAGCGCTCGGCCAGGGGGCGTCCGACATCCGGCCGTCCATGCAGCTTTCCTGACGGGCACTCGGTTTGACACCCGTGGAACCGCCCCATTATCTACGACCACAGGGTAGGGACGGCGAAGACGATGAAGCTTCTGGTGCCCGTCAAGCGGGTCGTCGATTACAACGTGAAGGTCCGGGTCAGATCGGACCAGACCGGCGTGGAACTCGCCGGCGTGAAGATGGCGATGAACCCGTTCGACGAGATCGCCATCGAGGAAGCGGTGCGCCTGAAGGAAAAGGGTGTGGCGACCGAGATCGTGGTCGTCTCCATCGGGATCGCCGCCTGCCAGGAGACCATCCGCACCGCGCTGGCCATGGGTGCCGACCGTGGCGTGCTGGTGGAGACCGACATCTCCCCCGAGCCGCTGGCGGTGGCCAAGATACTCCGCGCGCTGGTGGAGCGCGAACAGCCCCGCCTGGTGATCCTGGGCAAGCAGGCGATCGACGACGACATGAACGCCACCGGCCAGATGCTGGCGGCGCTGCTCGGCTGGCCGCAGGGCACGTTTGCCAGCAAGGTGACCATCGAGGGCGACACGGCGACGGTGACCCGCGAGGTGGATGGCGGGCTGGAGACGGTGGCGCTGACGCTGCCCGCGATCGTGACCGCCGATCTGCGGCTGAACGAGCCTCGCTATGCCAGCCTTCCGAACATCATGAAGGCGCGCAAGAAGCCGATCGAGACGATGAAGCCCGCCGATCTGGGCGTGGACCCGGCGCCGCGGCTGACCACGCTGAAGGTGGTGGAGCCGCCCAAGCGCTCCGCCGGCCGCAAGGTCGGCTCGGTGGCCGAGCTGGTCCAGAAGCTGCGCACCGAAGCGAAGGTGATCTGACATGGCCGTCCTCGTTCTCATCGATCACGAAAACGGCCTGCTGAAGCAGCCCTCGCGCAGCGCCGTGGCGGCGGCGACCAAGCTCGGCGAGGTGCATGCGCTGGTGGCGGGCTACCAGGTGGGCGGGGCCGTCGAAGCCGCGTCCAAGCTGCCCGGCGTGGCGCGTGTGCTCAAGGCCGACGCCCCCGGCTACACCCACGCCTTGGCGGAGCCTCTGGCCGCCCTGCTCGTGGCGCTCGCCCCCGGTTACAGCCATCTGCTGTCCGCCTCGACCGCCACCGGCAAGAACGTGATGCCGCGTGTGGCCGCCCTGCTGGACGTGCAGCCGATCAGCGACATCGCGGGCGTGGAGGACGCCGACACCTTCGTCCGGCCGATCTACGCGGGCAACGCGCTGGCCACGGTCAAGTCGTCCGACCGCATCAAGGTCATCACCGTGCGCGCGGCGAGTTTCGACCCTGTACCTTCCGAGGGGGGCAGTGCGACGATCGAGGACGCGGCGGACGCCGGCAACACCGGCACGTCGCGCTTCGTCTCGGCCGAGCTGTCCCGCAGCGAGCGGCCGGAGCTGACCGCGGCCCGGGTGGTGATCTCCGGCGGCCGCGGCATGCAGAACGGCGAGAACTTTCACCTGCTCGACCCGATCGCCGACAAGCTGGGCGCGGCGGTCGGCGCTTCGCGCGCCGCGGTGGATGCGGGCTACGTGCCGAACGACTACCAGGTGGGCCAGACCGGCAAGATCGTGGCGCCGGACCTCTACATGGCGATCGGCATTTCGGGGGCGATCCAGCACTTGGCCGGCATGAAGGACAGCAAGGTGATCGTGGCGATCAACAAGGATGAGGACGCGCCGATCTTCCAGGTGGCCGATTACGGGCTGGTGGCCGACCTGTTCACCGTCCTGCCGGAACTGAAGGCGGAACTCGAGCGGGCCTGATGGCGGGCTTGCAGACGGTCGGCGTGGTCGGCGCCGGCCAGATGGGCAACGGCATCGCCCACGTCGCGGCGCTGGCCGGGCTCGACGTGCTTGTGCTGGACGCCAAGCCCGGTGCCGTGGAGCAGGCGATCGCCACCATCGGCCGCAACCTGGACCGTCAGGTGGCCCGCGGCGGCGTGTCGGCCGAGGCGCGACAGGCGGCGATGGGACGGATCTCGGGCCTGGACGGCTACGCGGGCCTGGCCCCGGCCGACATCGTCATCGAGGCGGCGACCGAGCGCGAGGAGATCAAGCACGCGATCTTCGCCAGCGTGATCGCGGCAGTCGGGCCGGACTGCATCCTGGCCACCAACACCTCCTCGATTTCGATCACGCGGCTGGCGGCCGCGACCGACCGGCCGGCGCGGTTTATCGGCATGCACTTCTTCAACCCGGTTCCGGTTATGAAGCTGGTCGAGGTGATACGCGGCATCGCGACCGACGACGCGACCTACGCGGCGGTGGCGGCCCTCGCCGCCACGCTCGGCAAGACGACGGCGCTGTCGGAGGATTTTCCGGGCTTCATGGCCAACCGCGTGCTGATGCCGATGATCAACGAGGCGATCACCGCGCTTTACGAGGGCATCGGCACCGTCGAGGCGATCGACACTACGCTGAAGCTCGGCTGCAATCACCCGATGGGGCCGCTGGAACTGGCCGATTTCATCGGGCTGGACACCTGCCTGTCGATCATGCGGGTGCTGCTGGAGGGGATGTCGGACAGCAAGTACCGGCCCTGCCCGTTACTGGTGAAGTATGTCGAGGCGGGCTGGCTGGGTCGCAAGACGGGGCGCGGGTTCTACGATTATAGCGTTACGCCACCCAAGGCCACGCGATAGGAAGGTTTTGGGTTACTGGTCGGGTGTTGGCAGGAACCTCCGCGACAGCAAGGCCAGAAGTCTTTTGCTTCTTTTCTTCAGAAAAGAAGGCCTTTCTTGCCTTCGAACAGCGTCTCGTTCTCCATCGACCAGCGCAAGACCGCCTGCTGGTCTGCCTCCGCGCTGGTGAAGCTGCAAGCCTGCAGTCCGGCCGCTTCCATACGGTCCAGCAGGTCGAGGCCGTACAGGCGGAAATGGTCGTCCTGTCCGAAGCGTGCCAGCCGGGCGGCCGGGTCGGCGAGGTTCGGGTCTTCGTCGGTCGCGCCGCCCGAGGGGCGCATCGGCACGGTGATCAGGCACACGCCGCCGGGCGCCAGCATGCGCTGCAGGTTGCGCAGCACGGCGCGGTCGTCCGGCACGTGTTCGAGGACGTGGTTGATGACGATCAGGTCGTAACGGTCGGCGGCGACGATCGCGGTCTGCAGGTCGAGCCGGTGGTCGACGTCGGCGCGGACCAGGTCGCAGCTCTCGTAATCGCGGCAGTGGCGCAGGCGGTCGGCCAGGGCGGCTTCGGGCGCCACGTGCAGCACGCGCGTGGCCGGCCGGAGCAGGTTTGCGTCCCGCAGGTACCAGAGGAGCAGCCGGTGCCGGTTGGCGGATTTGCAGCGCGGGCAGTGGCGTTGCGCCGGATCGTGCCCGCGCTGCAGGAATCCGCCCTGCCAGCCGCACAGGTTGCAGTCCAGCCGCCCATCACCGCGCGTGCGGCGACGCAGCAGGCGCCAGTGCGGCCGCACGAGGCGGTCCCACGGGTTCACGGCGTGAGCCGCAGCAGGCGGGCGGCCAGGCCGATGGTCCAGCCCTGCACCGCGACCGAGACGATCACCACGACGAAGACGATGTCGAACAGGATTCGTGCGGCGTGGACGCCTTCGAGCAGCGGAACGATGGTGAGGTAGATCGGCACCGCGCCGCGCAGCCCGACCCAGGAGACGAACCCCACATCGCGCAGCCGGCAGCGGAACGGCAGCAGGCAGGCCAGCACGGCGACGGGGCGGGCCAGCAGGACCAGCACGGCGGCGACGGCGAGCGCCGGCAGGATCACCGGCGCCAAAGCGTGCGGCGTGACCAGCAGGCCCAGCATCAGGAACAGGCTGATCTGCGCCAGCCAGCCCAGCGCCTCGAAGAAGCGGGACAGGGCGCGGCTGGCCCTGTAGTCGTAGTTTCCGACCACCACGGCGGTGAGGTACACCGCCAGGAAGCCGCTGGCGCCGAGCGCCTGCGCGCCGCCGAACACCGCCAGCGCCGCGCCCAGCGCCAGCACGGGGAACACGGCGGTCTCTGCGTCGAGCCGGCGGAACAGCCAAAGCAGGGTGAAGCCGGCGGCGAGGCCCAGCGCCGCGCCGCCGCCCATTTCCTCGGCGAACAGCAGGGCCGCATGGCCGGCTTGCAGCCCGCCCGGGACCGTCAGTGTTGCGACCAGGCTGACGGTCAGGAACACGCTCATCGGGTCGTTCAGCCCGGATTCGACCTCCAGCACCGCGATCACCGGGTGCGGCACGCGCGCGCCGGACATGCGCAGCAGCACGGAGACGGCCGCGGCGTCCGTCGGCGACAGTACCGCGCCCAGCAGCAGCGCCTCGGGCCAGGAGATCCCGAACAGCAGCCGGGCCGCCACGCCCACCAGCCCGGCGCTGATCGCGACCCCCACCGTGGCGAGGCACAGCGACGGCCAGAAGGCCTGACGGATCATCGGCCGTTCCGTGCCGAGGCCGCCCTGGAACAGGATGACCGCCAGGGACAGGCTGCCGATCAGGTAGGCGGCGTGGAAATCGTTGAACGGTATCCGGCCTGGGCCGTCCTCGCCGGCGAGCATGCCGACGCCGATGAACACCAGCAGCAGCGGCGTGCCGATACGGGCGGAGAGCGTGCCGGCGAGGATGGCCAGCATGCAGAGGGCGCCGGCGACCAGGATGATCTCGTGGGCGACGTTCAAGCGCGCGCGGCCCTGCGCGAGGCGCTTGCGACGTGCCGCCGCGGCGCGCTCAAGCCTCCAGGCTGCCCGGCGCCCGGTTGCCCACCATCGCCAGCAGCTCGCGCCGTGTGGTCGGGTCGTCGCGAAAGGCGCCCAGCATGCGGCTGGTGACCATGGCGACGCCCGGCTTGTGCACGCCGCGCGTGGTCATGCATTCGTGCGACGCCTCGATGATGACGGCGGTGCCGCGGGGGGCCAGCACCTCGTTGATGGTGTTGGCGATCTGCGCGGTCAGCTTCTCCTGGATCTGCAGCCGGCTGGCATAGGCGTCCACCACGCGGGCCAGCTTGCTGATGCCCACCACGCGGCGATGCGGCAGGTAGGCCACGTGGGCGCGGCCGATGATCGGCAGCATGTGGTGTTCGCAGTGGCTCTCGATCCGGATGTCGCGCAGCAGCACGATCTCGTCGTAGCCCTCGATCTCGGCGAAGGTGCGCTCCAGCAGCGCCACCGGGTCCTCCTCGTAGCCGCGGTAGAACTCCAGGAAGGAGCGCACGACGCGCTTGGGCGTGTCGTTCAGGCCCTCGCGCAGCGGGTCGTCGCCGGCCCAGCGTATCAGGGTGCGCACCGCGGCTTCGGCCTCCTCGGCGGTGGGCCGGGTGCCCGAGGCGTCGGGCGGCGCGGGCCTGGGATGGCTGGCTTCGTTCAAGGTTTGATCCTGTCGAAACACGCCCGCCAGCCGGCGAGGGGCCTGGGGGAGGGGAGCGTCGTCGCGGGCGGGAAGCGGTTCAGTGAACGCGGCCGGGCTGGTGCGGGCTGTCCAGGCTGAAGGCCGGTATCTCGACGTCGAACAGCTCGCCCGCCGGAGCGTCCAGCGCCACCGCCGGTCCGCGTCCATGCGCTATCATGCGGTACTGGCCGGCCATGAAGCCGGACGGCGTCTCCAGCGGGGTGCCGGAGGTGTATTCGAACGCCTCGCCCGGCTCCAGCACCGGCTGCTCGCCGACCACGCCTTCGCCCTCCACCATGAAGGTGCGGCCACGGCCGTCGGTGATGCGCCAGACGCGGCTCAGCAACTGCACGGTCTGGGAACCGCGATTCTCGATCGTGACGCGGTAGGCCCAGACGTAGCGGCCCTCGTCCGGCTCGGACTGGTCCTCGAGGTAGAAGGCCGCGACCCGGACGTTGATGTCGCGTGTGACCTGGGCGTATTCGCGTTCCATGCCTGCTGCCTGGCCGTCCGCCTGACCGGTGGTGTTCATTCAGCCGCGTGGCGCATGGCGGATGCGGCGAGGCCGGTGCGCAGATCGTCCTGCAGATCGCGCACATCCTCCAGCCCGACCGAGAGGCGCACCACGCCATCGGTGATGCCGAGGCGGGCCCTTTCCTCGGCCCCGATGCGCATGTGGGTGGTGGTGGCGGGATGGGTGACCATGCTGCGGCTGTCGCCCAGGTTGTTGCTGATGGCCACCAGGCGCAGCGCGTTGCAGAAGCGGAACGCGGCCGCCTTCCCGCCAGCCAGCTCGAAGGTGACCAGCGTGCCGCCGGCGCTCATCTGGCGCATCGCGAGCGCGTGCTGCGGGTGGTCCGGGCGGGCGGGATACCAGGTTCGCGACACCCGCGGATCGTCGGCCAGGAAATCGGCCAGGATGGCGGCGCGCGCGCACATCGCCTCCACGCGGAGCGACAGCGTCTCCATGCCCTTGAGCAGCGTCCAGGCGTTGAACGGCGAGAGGGCGGGTCCGGTGTTGCGTGTGAAGGGCTGCAGCGTCTCCTCGATCCATTTGGTGGAGCCGAGCACGGCGCCGCCCAGCACGCGGCCCTGGCCGTCGATGTGCTTGGTGGCGGAGTAGACGACCACGTCGGCGCCGAACGCCAGCGGGCGCTGCAGCAGCGGGGTGGCGAACACGTTGTCCACCACCACCAGCGCGCCGGCGGCGTGGGCGAGGTCGGCCACGGCCTGCAGGTCCACGATCTCCAGCATCGGGTTGGAGGGCGTTTCCAGCAGCACGAGCTGGGCCGGGCGGGACAGGGCTTCGCGCCAGCCCGCCACGTCTCCGGCATCGACGAACTCGTGCGCGATGCCGAGGCGCGGCAGCAGGGTGGAGACGATCCAGTGGCAGGAGCCGAACAGCGCCCGGCTGGCGACCACGCGGTCGCCGGCGCGCAAATGGGCGAGCATGGCGGCGTTGACGGCGGCCATGCCGGTGGCGGTGGCGCGGCACGCCTCGGCACCCTCCAGCAGCGCCATGCGGCGTTCGAACGCGCTCACCGTGGGGTTGCCGAAACGGGAATACTGGTAGTGGGTGGCGGCGCCGGCGAAGGTGGCCTCGGCCTGCTCGGCGTCGTCGTAGACGAAGCCGGAGGTCAGGAACATCGCCTCGCTGGTCTCGCCATGGGGCGTGCGCTCGATGGCGCCGTGGATCAGCGTGGTGGCGGGCCGTTGGGTCATGCGACACCCTTTCGCAAATGGCGCCTTCGCAGGGGTGGCTCCGGTATTGGCCCGGGTGGCTGGCAGGTCAAGCGGGATCGGCCCGGTGGGCCGGCGCCTCGCTCCTACATCGGCGGCTTGATGCCGTCCTGGCCCACGGCCACGAACTTCGCCTCCAGCTTGGCGCCGTCCGGCACGCCGACGATGAAGGCCTGCGCGCCGGTCTTCACGACCTCCGGGCCGGCCAGCTTGAACGCCACGATCGGGGCGGTGGCCGGCACGACGATGTCCTTGTGGCCGCCCTTGTAGGAGACGGCGATGTGCAGCGCGCCGGCATCCGTGCTGGCGGCATCGATGTTGCCGTTGGTCATGGAGCTGCCGACGAGCGGGGCGTGGCCGGCGCCGACCGTGCCGTTGGTCATGGAACTGGCGGTCATCGAGCCGGAGGCGGCGCCGCCGGCCGTGTCGGGCAGCTTGTCCCAGGCGTAGTGGCCTTCGCCGGTGCCGCGCATCTCGGGCGGGAAGACGACCACTTCCAGCGCGGTGGTGCGGCTGCCGAAGCCCTTGGTGGCGGTGCCGATGAAGCTGCCGGGGGTGATGGCCTTGAGGCTGGAGGCGACCACGGCGGCGTATCTGACGCCGGCGCCGAGCTGCACGGTGACGTCGCTGCCCTGGGCGGGATGGACGGTGAGGCTGGTTGCGGTGGCAGCGGTGATGGTGCCGCGCACCCTTTCGGCCTCGGGTGCTGCGGACGCGGCGACGCTCAGCGCAGTGCAGGCGGCGAGCGCCAGCGTCAAGGAGCGTCGCATGGGCTTATCCTTTGAAAGCGGGTCCGCCCCGGCTAGACCGGGCGGGCCGGTTTTGCAACAAGCGGGTCGGCCGCCACTGCGGCTAGTGCCATGGTGTGCCCTGTTCGGCCACTGCGTCGGCGCTCGTCTCGGCCTGGCCGCCGAGGGTGCGGTAGGCGGTGCCGGAGTATGGGGGATCAACCGGCGCCCAGGCGGTGGTGGGCACGCCGAACAGCCGGACGGTGGGGGCGGCGCGGTAGCCGGTGTTCACCTGCGCCTGCGGCGAGGGCCGGGCCGCCGGCGGCGTGGGGGTGGGCGCCGCGGTGCTCTGCGCATGGGCGACAGGCGCTGCCAGAAGCCCCAGGGCCACTGCGCCGGCCACGCCGAGGACGCGATCATGGAACGTCATTGCTTGTCGCCTTCCGGTTGTCGTGCGTGTGACGCTAACAACGTGTGCCGGTGGCAAGCGTTCAACGTGGCACGGCAGGGATGCACCCGATCGTGACTGCGCAGTCCGGGGGCGGGTGCGCGCCGGAAGGTTGGCGGATCAGCCTTTCAGGTGTTTGGAGCAGAGGCTGTAATAGCCGCCGCCTTTCTGGATCCAGCTCAGCCCGCCATTGCCCTTGGTGGCCTTGTTGGCGGTGTACTGGTCCAGGCAGGTGTGCATGCGCGCCTGGCCGGCGGACAGCTTGGCGTATTTCGGTGACGTCTTGGCCGGGAAGACCGCCGAGGGTGGGGGGGCGGCTGACGCGGTAGCGGGCAGCAGCGCGAGTGCCAGGACGGCGAGGCGGAGGAGTAGTCGGGCCAGCATGGGCGTGCTCCGCATAGGGACTGCACGCTATGGTAGTAGGCGCGACGCACGTTGGCCAGATCGAAGGCGTAGCGGCGCGTCGCGTGGATGCGTCCCGGTGCGGAACCGGGGGAGCGGCGTGGAGGTTCGCGGTGAGTGTCTGTTTACCGAACGGTTTCGGGCATGCTGGTCGCCGGAGTTTTGGTTGGGCGATCAGCGCCTTTGCTGGAAAGCGCCGCGCTTGGCATCGATTGCGTGAGGCCGATGCCCGCGCGCTGTCAGCCTACGCCGCCTCCCGGCAGGCGGCATATAAGGTTTTGCCGTCCTCGTGCCACACAGCGCCATAGGGTCTGGGTGTCCGTTCGGCAACAGGTTTTCCGCGTCGCCAGAGGGCGCGCGGTGCTGGTTTTCTGGACATCATCGGCTGCGTGCTGATGGCGGCTGGCGCTGCCGGTTATCTGCTGCACGGTGTGGTGCATGGCCGCATCGAGGGACAGCCAGTACTTGTGATGCTCGGAGTGTTGCTGGTCGGGTATGTGCAGCTGGTCTATCCCGCCGTGACCTGGCTGTCGGTCGGGCCGGATGGATTGGTGCTTCGCACGTTGCCGGGGCGGCGTTCGGTGCCGTGGACGCGGATCGGCAAGTTGGTCAGCGTCTCGGCACTGACACTGGCGGGCCGGGGTGGCAACATGAGTGGGGTGATCGTGCGTGACCCAGAGGGCGAGGTGGTCCTTATCGTTCCGGATGTGTTTAGTGTGGGGCATGAGGCGCTGCGGACGGTGTTGGAGGCCGTGCGGAGTGGCGTGAGTGGCGATGCTTCCTGACGTCTCGTCGCGTGTGGACCCGCGTTTGCTTGGGGTTCAATGGTGATGGAGGCGTATTGCCCACAGGTCGTTCGGCGTCGTAGGGCGGAAAACGAAAGGCCTTCCGCTTTGCGGGTGTGGGCATTCTTACGGTTCTGATCCGAGTTCTTGGAGAGTTCACCGAACAATGTATCATTAAGCACGCCGCAAAGAATATCCTGGCTGGGTGTGGAAACGGCGGAAGGAGCTGCTCTTTTCCGCTCTACGCGTGCGGACGCCCGCCTTGCACGAAGCCTCGATCATCACGATGGCGAGGCATGCACGGCGCTAGACCATGTCGGTGCGCATCTGATGACGAGCCTACGGTACGTGGGTGTCGAAATTGCTCGGTCAACGACCCAGCCCAGCGCCCATGCAAGAGCGACGGTCGGCGGGAACCACAGCCAGCCCAGCCATAGGCTACCGCCGGTCCTCCGAAACAGTCCGACAGCGGGCAGAACGACGAACATGTGCGTGAGATAGATTTCGTAGCTGAGTCGGCCGTTGGAGCGCAGCCAGCCGGTCCAGGTGGGTAGGCGTGTGGCGCCCCAACCATATTCAAACGCCATCACCAAGAATGCGGTGCCGAACGTCAGGACCAGCATCGTCTCCTCGCCGAGCACGCGCCAGAGCAGATCCTCCATGAGCAGCACGGCGCCGATGCAGGCGATGCCGAGCCAGCCCAGCACGGCCCAAGCGCCATGACCCATGCGGGGTAAGGCATCCGCCCAGAACGCTGCCAGCACGCCCGTCGCTATCGCGGCCATGCCCGGCAGGTAGGCCTTCTCCTGCCAGATCTCGTTGCCGGACAGCATGCCGCGTGTCACGGGTAGCGACAGGGCGAGCAGCACAAGCGGCACGACCAGCAGCACCGTGGCGCGCCGGGCGAGCAGGCAGGTGAGCGGGAAGCCGATGTAAAACACTTCCTCGATCGAGAGCGACCACAGCACGTCCCATCCCGCGGGCAGGTAGCCGGTGCGGCCCTCGTACCAGTTCAGGTGCAGGGCCAGCGTGGAGAACACGGCGCGGCTCAGCGTCTGGCCCTGTCGGTCGATGGTGAAGCCCGGCACATGCAGCAGGTCGAACGCCGATAGCACGGCCACCAGCAGCAGCAGGCAAGGTGCGATGCGGGCGAACCGGCGCAGGTAGAACGCGCGCAGGTCGATGCGGCCGAGCGAGGACCAGCGACGCCGCGACGTGCCGGTGATTAGGAAGCCGGACACGACGAAGAAGACGAACACCGCCTCGTAGCCGTTGTAGCCCAGTGCCAGCAGGACGCGCTGCGGCACGATCGCGGCCAACCCGGTGTTCTGCAACGGGATGCGCAGCGCCGTGTGATGGACCACCACCAGCAAGATGCACAGGCCCCGCAGCGCGTCGATGCCGGGATTGCGGGCCGAGACTTCGCCGCCTGTGACGGAAACCGGTTTTTGCACCCGTCCTCCTGTGGTGGCGCGACAAAAAATCAGCTTGCGCTCTGCCCCGCGAGTCGCCTCGTGTGCTGTCGCAAGCCTGCGCCTCGAGCGTGCGGCGAGACTTGGTCCGTGACTACTGTACACCTGGTAGGCCCGCCGCCAAGGCAGGCATCAAAAGCGAGGACAGAGTGCCCCGCCTCGACGGAGAACCAAATCGCGGCTGTCAACCCGAGCAAAGCCCGATCCGCACGGCTACCGTCAGACCGCGAGACGAAGTTGACGGTCTGATCCTCCGTCAGCACGTGACCCTGCGGCTTTTGGGGCAAACGGCGAGCAGGCGAGAGTTCTGGTCGAAGAGTGTCCGAGCCCGACCACAAAGTATCGGCTGCACCAGGGTGAATGACGAGCTGCAAGCTCTATTTTCTTCAGGAAATTCTATGAGGGGCCTGGGGCCGCGGGCCCCAGCGGGGTCCAGGGGCAGCGCCCCTGACCTTACCTAAACGCTGAAATACTTCGCGCTCGGATTCACCACCACGATCGCGCTCGTGCTCTGTTCCGGGTGCAACTGGTGCTCGTCGGACAGCGACACGCCGATGCGCTCCGCGTCCAGCATCCGCAGCAGCATGTCCTGGTCTTCCACGCGGGGGCAGGCCGGGTAGCCGAAGGAGTAGCGGGAGCCGCGGTAGCCTTGGGCGAGCATGCGCTCCATGTCGCGGTCGTCTTCGCTGGAAAAACCCAGTTCGGCGCGGATGCGTTTGTGGACGTATTCGGCCATGGCTTCGGCCATCTCTACCGAAAGGCCGTGCAGGTAAAGGTAATCCTGGTAGCGGTTGTCTTCGAACCAGAGGCGGGCGGTGTCCGACGCGGCCTGGCCGACGGTGACGACTTGCAGGCCGATGACGTCGCGTTCGGCTTCGTCCACGTCGCGGAAGAAGTCGGCGATGCAGTCGCCGTCCTCGCGGGGTTGGCGGGGCAGGGTGAAACGGGCGATCTCGGTGGTGCCGTCCTGTTCGAACAGGATCAGGTCGTTGCCTTGGCCCGCGGCGCGCCAGTAGCCGTAGATGGCTTGCGGGCGCAGGATGTTTTCGGATTCGCAGGTGGCGAGCATGCGCTTCATGATCGGGCGCAGTTCCTGTTTGGCCCAGCCCAGGAAGTCGTCGAGGTTCTTGCCCTGTTTTCGAAAGCCCCACTGGAATTGGTAGAGGCTGCGTTCGTTGAGGAAGGGCACGATGGCCTTGGCCGGGGCCTCGATCAGGCGCGGGCCCCAGAAGGGGGGTTCGATCACCGGCGTGGTCTGGGTGAGGCGGCGGCGGCGGGCCTGGACGGTGGCCAGGTCGATCGGGCGCCAGGCGCGTTCGTCGGCTTTCCCAAGGCTGCGCTTGGTGTTGCGCGCGCGGCCGCTGCGTTTGGCCTGCAGGGCGGAGAGGTAGTCGTCGAAACCGTTGCCGGTGACGCGGTCCATCAGATGCAGGCCGTCGAACGCGTCGCGGGCGTAGGCGACGCGGCCGCAGGCATAGGCGGCGACGCAGTCGTCTTCGACGTAGTTTCGGGTCAGCGCCGCGCCGCCGAGCAGGACGGGGATTTCCAGGCCCTGGCGCGACATCTCCTCGAGGTTCTCGCGCATGATGACGGTGGATTTGACCAGCAGGCCGGACATGCCGATGGCGTGGGCGCGGTTCGCTTTCGCGGCCTCGACCATGTCGGCGAGCTTGACCTTGATGCCGAGGTTCACCACCCGGTAACCATTATTGGTCAGGATGATGTCCACCAGGTTCTTGCCGATGTCGTGCACGTCGCCCTTCACGGTCGCGAGCACGATGGTGCCTTTTTCCTGGCCGGCGACGCGCGTCATCATGGGTTCGAGGTAGGCGACGGCGGCCTTCATGGTCTCCGCACTCTGAAGCACGAAGGGGAGCTGCATCTTGCCGGCACCGAACAGGTCGCCGACGGTTTTCATGCCACCGAGGAGGATGTCGTTGATGATGGCGAGCGGTTCGTGTGTGGCCAGTGCGGTGTCGAGCTCGGCTTCGAGGCCCTTGCGGTCGCCATCGACGATGCGGTCGCGCAGGCGGCCCTCGACGGTTTCGGATTTGGCGCGCTTGGCGGTTTCGGCGAGCTTGCGGTCGGCGAAGATTTCGAGGAGGCGCTGCAGCGGGTCGTAGCCTTCGCGTCGTCGGTCGAAGATCAGGTCCTCGCACACCTCCACCTCCTCGGGGGCGATCAGGTGCAGCGGCTTGATCTTGCTGACATGGACGATGGCGCCGGTCATGCCGGCGCGTACGGCGTGGTCGAGGAAGACGGAGTTCAGCACGGCGCGGGCGGCGGGGTTGAGGCCGAAGCTGACGTTGGAGAGGCCGAGGATGATCTGGATGTCGGGGAAGCGGTCATGGATCAGCTTGATGCCGTCCAGCGTCCAGCAGGCGAGCTTGCGGTCGTCCTCGTTGCCGGTGGCGATGGTGAAGGTGAGCGGGTCGATCAGCAGGTCGCTCTGCGGCAGGCCGAAGCGGCCGCAGGCGAAGGCGACCAGGCGTTCGGCGATGGCGAGTTTCTGCTCCGGTTGCTTGGCCATGCCGGTCTCGTCGATGGTGAGCGCGATGACGGCGGCGCCGAACTTCTTCGCGAGGATCAGGCGGTCGGTGGCGGCGGCTTCGCCGTCCTCGAAGTTGATGGAGTTGATGATCGGCTTACCGCCGTGGAGCTTGAGCGCGCTGGCGATGACCGGGGTTTCGGTGCTGTCGATCACCAGGGGGGCGTTCACCGAGTTGGTGAAGCGGCGGATGATCTCGTTCATCTCGGCGGTCTCGTCGCGGCCGACGAAGGCGGTGCAGATGTCCAGGCTGTTGGAGCCCTCGGCGGTCTGTTCGCGGCCGACGCTGACGCAGCCGTCCCAGTCGCCGGCTTCCTGCAGCTCGCGCCATTTCTTCGAGCCGTTGGCGTTGCAGCGCTCGCCGATGGAGAAGAAGCTGTTGTCCTGGCGCAACGGCGTGGCGCTGTACAGGCTGGCGACGGAGGGCACCCAGATGACGGTGCGGGCGACCGGCGCCGGGCGGAAGCCGCTGCCCTTGGCCGAGGCGCGGCGGCGGAGCATCGCGTCCAGCGCCTGGATGTGGGGGACGTCCGTGCCGCAGCAGCCGCCGATCAGGTTGAGGCCGTCTTCCTCGACGAAGCGCTCCATCCAGCTCGCCATGGCGTCGGCGCCGAGCGGGTAGCGGGTCTGGCCGTCCACCAGTTCGGGCAGACCGGCGTTGGGCTGCACGCTGAGCAGGCCTGGCCAGTTGGCGGCCAGCCAGCGCACGTGTTCCGCCATCTCCTGCGGCCCGGTGGCGCAGTTCAGGCCGATGAGCGGCACGTCCAGCGCGTGGACCACGGTGGCGGCGGTGGCGATGTCCGGGCCGACGAGCAGGGTGCCGGTGGTCTCGACGGTGACCTGGACGAAGATCGGCGTGTCGCGGCCGGCTTCGGCGCGGGCGATGCGGGCACCGTTGACCGCAGCCTTGATCTGCAGCGTGTCCTGGCAGGTTTCGATGAGAAAGGCGTCCACCTCGCCGTCGATCAGGCCGCGGCACTGTTCGGCGAGGCCCGCTTCCAGCGTGTCGTAGTCGATGTTGCCGAGCGAGGGCAGCTTGGTGCCGGGGCCGACGCCGCCCAGCACCCAGCGGTGGCGGCCGTCGGAGAACTCGTTCGCCGCCTCTCGGGCCAGGCCGGCGGCGGCACGGTTGATCTCGCGGGCGCGATCGGACAGGCCGAACTCGCTCAGCGTGATGGGGGAGGCGCCGAAGGTGTTGGTCTCGACCATGTCGGCGCCGGCGGCGAAGTAGCCGCGGGCGATGTCGCGCACCAGGTCGGGGCGGGACAGGTTCAGGATGTCGGTACAGTTTTCCTGGCCCCAGTAGTCGCGGTCGGTGTCGAGGTCCATGGCCTGGACGCGGCTGCCGGTGCCGCCGTCGCAGAGCAGGACCTGATCGCGCAGCGCATCCAGCAAATGGGGTCGGGTCAACTCGGGGCCTCGCAGTCATGGAACGGCGTCTTGGAGCACCGATATAAGGTGGCAGGGTGGTAATTCATGGTTTCTGATTTACGCATACCGGTCATCTTCGGCCGGGCGGACCATGCAGGGCCGGACGACGCGCTGCTGGCCGAGGGCGGCCATCCGCAGGCCGCCATGAGCTTCACGGCCTCGGCGGCGGACGGGCATGCGCCGGGCTGCTCCTGCTGCGCGCCGCGGAGCGAGGCGGCCCGAGCGCTCGCTTCGCTGGTGCAGGCGCGGGCACGGGGCGAGGTGCCGTTCTTCCGCCGCGTGGTGGCGTGCACCGCGACAGAGGCGGGGCGGGCGGCGCTTGAGGCGGCCCTGGCGGGCGATGCGGTCGTCGCCTCGTGCTATAGTACCGGCGACGGGGTCATCGGGTCTGCGGCACGTCCTGGTCGCCCCGGCCCAGCGGGCGCTGCATGACGACCACGTCGAGCCAGCGGCCGAATTTTACGCCGCAGGCCCGCATGGTGCCGGCGCGTAGGAAACCCAGGCTGGCGTGCATGCCGATCGAGCCGATGTTGTCGGAGTCGCCGATCAGCGCGAGCATCTGGCGGAAGCCGCGTGCCTCGGCGCGGGCCAGCAACTCGCCGACGATCGCCTTGCCCACGCCCTGGCCGCGCACGTCTTCGCGCACGTAGACGCTGTCCTCGACGGTCCAGTCGTAGGCGCTGCGGGCGCGGAACGGGCCGTAGTAGCCAAAGCCCAGCACGCCGGTGGCATCCTGCGCCACGACCCAGTCGTGGCCCGCCGTCACGCCCGCTTCGCGCCGGCCGGTCATCTGCTCGATGCTCGGGGGGATTTCCTCGAAGGTGCCGGTGCCGTGCAGCACATGGTGGGCGTAGATGGCCTGGATCTCGGGGAGGTCGGCGTCGGAGGCGGTCCGTATCTGCAACGCGGTCTCCTTGACGGGTCTCCCGGGAGCGCCCGGTTTAGCGGCACGGTGGCGTCGCAGGCCAGCAATACCGCCAAAAATTATGTCATTCGCAGGAAACTCCGTGGTATTGAGCTGCCTGCGGAGCGCCGAGGGAAGCAGTTTCCTTGCTAGGGGCGCAGCCATAGATCCTGAGGACCTGCCGTGTCAGACACTCCCGAGCCCCTACAGATCGAGTCCGATGCCGCCGCCGAGGCGCTGACGCCGACCGAGCTGCGCCTGCGCGCCGTGGTTGCGGCCGCCCGGTTCCACGGCATCGATCTGGACATGAGCGCCTATCGCGGGCCGGCCGGCGAGCCGTATCCCTCGCCCGCCTCGCTGGTGAACTGGCTGCGTGACCAGGGCATGACCGCACGCGCGATGCGCCTGGTGTGGCGCAACCTGTTCCGCTTTAAGGAGGCGGCGCCGGTGGTGCTGCTGTTGCGCGACGGCACGGCTGGCCTGGTGGTGGGTGCCGATCCCGCGCGCGACATCGTTTGGCTCAAGAGCCCGACCGCGCGTGACAGCGAGCCGCCCGTGGCGGTGGACCGGCTGCGGCTGGAGCAGGCCTGGGGCGGCGAGGTCATTCTCGTCAAGCGGCCGTTCGGCCAGGGCGCGGGCGAGGCGCCGTTCACCCTCGGCTGGATTTTCAACAAGGTCCTGCAGCAGAAGAAGTTCCTGGTGCAGATCGGTTTCGCCTCAGTCACCACCTCGGCGCTCACCATCATTCCGGCGCTGATGGTGATGGCGGTGGTGGACCGCGTGCTGGAGTACAACAGCCTCTCCACCTTCTACTTGCTCACCAGCATCATGGGCGTCATGATGATGTTCGAGATGATCATCGGCTGGGCACGGCGGGAGCTGGTGCTGGTGCTCTCTGCGCGACTGGACGTGCAGTTGAACCTGCACGTGTTCAGCCGGTTGCTGTCCTTGCCGCTGGACTACTTCGAACGCAGCCAGGCGGGCGAGACTATCTCGCGACTGCGCGAGGTTTATCGGGTTCGCGAGTTCCTGACCGGCAAGCTGCTCTACACGTTCCTGGACGGTATCACCCTGATGGTGATGCTGCCGTTCATGTTCTACATGGAACCGACGCTGGCCTGGGTGTCGATCGCCGTGGCCGGGATGATCGCGATGATCATCATGATCTTCCTGCGTCCCGTTGGTCGGCTGATCGCGCTGTCGATTCAGGCCGAGCACAAGAAGGGCGCGGTGATGAGCGAGACGGTGTACGGCATTCGTACCGTCAAGTCGCTCGCGCTGGAGCCGCAGCAAAAGGTCGTCTGGGACGAGCGCGTGGCCGATGCCGGACGTTGGCGCCTGGCTGCCGGCCGCCTGGGCAACTGGCCGCAGACGTTGATCGACCCGTTGCAGACGTTCATGTCGCGCGGCGTGGTGCTGTTCGGCGCGTTCCTGGCCTTGCAGAACGACACGACGGTGGACAAGGGCGGACTGATCGCCTTCATGATCCTCAGCGGCCGTGTGGCCTCGCCGCTTGTCGGGTTCGCCCGCCTGCTGGAGGACTTCCACGAGGTGCGCACCGCGGTGGGCCAGATCGCCAAGGTGCTGAACAACCCCACCGAGACCCGGGCGCAGACCGATGGCATGCGGCCGCAGTTCGAAGGCCAGATCACCTTCGAGGACGTCGTCTTCACCTATCCTCTCGGCCAGCGCCCGGCCTTGAACAAGGTCAGCTTCTCCATCCCACCCGGGACGATGCTGGGACTGGTCGGCCGAAGCGGCTCTGGCAAGTCGACCATCACGCGACTGCTGCAAGGCATCAACCGCGAGTATTCGGGCGCGGTGCGAATTGACGGGGCGGAGCTGCGGGAGATCAATCTCAGCCATCTCCGGCGCAGCTTCGGCGTGGTGCTGCAGGACAACTTCCTGTTCCGCGGCACGATCCGGGACAACATCACGGCAGGCCGCCCGGGCCTGACGCTCGAAGATGCCGTGCGTTCGGCCCGTCTGGCCGGTGCCGAGGAGTTCATCGAGCGTATGCCTTCGGGCTACGATACCTGGATCGAGGAAGGGTCGGCGAACATCTCCGGCGGCCAGAGACAGCGGTTGGCCATCGCCCGTGCCCTGATCACCAACCCGCGGATCATGATCCTGGACGAAGCGACAAGCGCGCTGGACCCGGAGAGCGAGGCGCTGGTGAACGCCAACCTGACCCGGATCGGCAAGGGACGCACGATGGTCATCGTGTCGCACCGTCTGTCCAGCCTGGTGAATTGCGACCTGATCATGGTGCTCGACCGGGGCGCCGTGGTGGATATTGCACCGCATGACGTGTTGCTGGACCGGTGCGCCGTGTATCGCACGCTCTGGAACCAGCAGAACCGCCACATCGACCCGGTCCGCGCGGCCGCTGCGCTGGCGCAAGGGGAGTAAGCCATGTCTGTCACCACCACTCCGACACCTGCGCCCACCACCGAGACGCCGCCTGCGAAGCCGGGCCTGTTCTCCGGAATGTTCTCAGGCCGGGTCCGGCGCGGCGGGGACGATACGCCGGCCGAGCTGATGGAGTTCTACTCGCCGTCGCTGGCCCTGGCCGGCGTGCCCGCCAAGCGCGCGGCGCGCAGCGTGGTCACCCTGACCTGCTCGATGGTGATGATCATCTTCTTCCTGTTCGCCGTCATTTCGGTAGACCGGACGGTGGTGGCGACCGGCAAGGTAATCTCGATGGTCCCCGAGATCGTCGTGCAGCCGTTCAACACCGCCATCGTCAAGACCATTGCCGTCTCAGCGGGCGACATCGTCCGCAAGGGGCAGCTGCTGGCCCAGTTGGATCCGACCCTGACGACCGCCGACAACAACGCGGCCCTAGAACAGGTCGATCGTTACCAGACCGAGATAGACCGCCTGAACGCCGAGAATCAGCAGACGCCCTATCGCCCGCAACACCTGACCCCGGGGGCCCTGGTGCAGGAGGGGATCTACGCCCAGCGCGCCGCAGCACGCGAAGCCGAGCTGCGCTACTATCAGGGGCAGATGAACGCCCAGAACGCCCTGGCTGCGCAGTCCGATGCCGACATACGCCAATACGCCAAGGAAACGGGCGTCGCGGTCGACGTGGAGAAGATGCGGGTTCAGCTGGAGCATGATCAGGTTGGCAGCAGGATCAACACGCTGGCCGCCGTCACCCAGCGCCTTGAATCCGAGCGTCAGGTGCTGTCGAGCGTGCAGCAGGCGGAGAATGCGCGGCAGAACGCGGCGGCCCTGAAGGGGCAGCTCGACAACTACAATCAGCAGTGGTTCGCCGACGTCTCGCAGACCGTCACAAGCGACAGCGTGCAGTTGGCGACGTATCGCAGCCAACTAGAACACGCAGCGCTTGGCAGCAAGCTGATCGACCTGCGCGCCGAGCAGGATTCGACGGTGCTGTCGGTGGCGTCGGTTTCGGTGGGTGCGATCCTGCAGCCCGGCCAGACCTTTTTCACTCTGGTTCCGCTTAACGCACCGCTCGAGATCGACGGGCAGATGACCGGCGACGAGGCAGGCTTCGTCGAGAACGGCCAGCCGGTCCAGGTGAAGTTCGACGCCTTTCCATTTTCCAGGTTCGGGTCCGGCGAGGGCAGCGTTCGCCTGGTCAGTGCCGACAGCTTCCTGACCGGCAGCAGCCCGTCCAGCAACACGGCAACCAGCGCTGGCACAACCTCTAACGCCGTGTTCACTGGGCAGCAGCCGACAAGCCCGTATTTCTACGACGTGCGCGTGAGCCTCGACCGGCTGGCGTTCCGCCACCTTCCCAAGGACATGCACATCATTCCCGGCATGCCCGTCGAGGCTGACATCAAGGTCGGACAGCGTACGATCTGGGAGTACCTGATCGAGCGCATGATGCCGGTGATCAAGACGGGTATGCGCGAGCCGACCTGATGGGCGAGACCGGGCGCAACGTCCCGCGCCAGGTCGGCCGGGACCGCTGATCTCGTGGGTGGAGAGAGGGTGGTCGGAGAGATGAGCGTTCATCTCTCCGACACTTTCCTGAGGTTAACTGGCCCCCGACACTCAACCCGAGACGTTCAGGATCCGCCTTATTCATGCTGACGATCATCGATCGCATAGCTTCGGCAGGCTCGCCCGCGGCAGCTTTGAAACGTGGCGTGAAGCTCTTCGAGTCTGGCCATCACCGACGGGCTTTCCCGCTATTGACCCGCGCGGCTCGGGCCGGTTTGCCCGAGGCACAATTCTGGGTTGGCCGAGCCTACATGAAGGGGCTGGGCGTCCCGGTAAGCCGTCGGGATGGCTCGGAATGGCTGGAGCGGGCGGCACAGGGCGGCTGGCTCGAGGCGCAGACGCTGCTGGCGACCCTCTATCTCTATGGGCTTGCGGGTCGCGGCAGCCAGGCTGCACCCGGCACCGAGCTTTTCGCCAGAGCTTCGACCACAACCGGTGACGAGCCGGATTTTCGGGCTGCCCTGAAATGGGCGCGCACCGGCGCGGAAGGGGGAGCGCCCGAAGCACAGGCGCTGCTCGGCTACATCCTGACCTCCGGTCCGGAGGGGATGCGCGACCTCGAAGAGGCGGATCGTTGGTACGAACGGTCTGCGGCTGCAGACTGCCCCCAGGGATTTCTGGGCCGCGGCCTGTCGCTCCTCCGCTC
The DNA here is from genome assembly GCA_964244615.1 of uncultured Acetobacteraceae bacterium. Taxonomy (GTDB): domain Bacteria; phylum Pseudomonadota; class Alphaproteobacteria; order Acetobacterales; family Acetobacteraceae; genus BOG-908. Next base: position 61,337 of record CAXTJP010000004.1, on the reverse strand, counting down.
CGCGGCGGATTTCGAGACGCATGCCGCCGCCGCAGCAGCCTTGAAGAAGGCGGCAGACGCGGGATTGCCCACCGCCATCTACCTGCTGGGCGTGATGCACGAGCGGGGCGCCGGTCTTCCGGCCAGCCTGGAGATGGCGGCGAGCTACTACAAGCAAGCCGCCGAGAAAAACGTACGCAGCGGCCAGGCGCGGTGGGGCCTGGCTCTGCTGGAGGGCCGCGGCGTGCCCTGCAACCTGGTCGACGGCGAATCCTGGCTGCGTCGCGCCGCGAATGCCGGCGATCGCGAAGCGGCTGCCCTGGTCGGGGACATCTACGCACGCGGTGGCGACCTGCCGCCTAACTACGCCGAGGCGGCAATATGGTACACCCGGGCCGCTGAGGCGGGCCACCCCGCGGCATCGCGCGCGCTCGGCCTGTTGTTCCTGACTGGTGCCGGCGTGCATCGTGACCCGGAAGAGGCGGGGCGTTGGTTTCGTCGTGCGGCGGAGGGCGGCGACCGGCAGGCCCAGGCCGACCTCGCGAACCTGCTGCTGTCCGGCACCGGTTCGAGCGACGATGGTAGACTGACCCGCCAGCTGTTCGAGACGTCGGCCGGTTCCGGAGATTTGGTGGCGGCGTTCAACCTGGGCGTATGTCTCGCCGAAGGCGTGGGCGTGGCGCGTGACGACCGGCGTGCCATCCTGTGGCTGCGTCGCGCGGCCGACGGCGTGGTCAACGCGCAGTATTGGTACGGCCGCATGCTGTCGGAAGGGCGCGGCCTGGAGGCCGACCCTGCGGAAGGCCGGCTTTGGATCGCAAAGGCCGCCGGCGCCGGGATGGTGGATGCGGTCGTCGCGCTCGCCGAGATGTCGTTGAACGGCACGGGTGGCGCACGCGACCACGTCGAATCTCTCCGCCTGTTTCGGCAGGCCGCCGATCAGGGCCATGCCGGTGCCATGTTCGCCATGGGCGCCATGCTGGGCGGTGGCCACGAGGTGCCCGAAGACCGGAACGATGCCAGGCGTTGGTACCGTCTGGCGGCGGAGAAGGGCCACCTGCACGCGCAGATGATGCTGGGCCGGTTTCTGGCCCGGGGCCTGGGCGGGGTTCGGGATCTGCACGAGGCGCGGGCCTGGCTGGAGCGGGCCCGGTCCGGCGGGCTTGAGGACGCTGGCGCCGACCTCGAGCGCTTGGAGCCCGAGGCTGCGGAGCCGGCGCTTCTGCGTTCGGCGCTGAACTAGCGATTGCCGAGCCGTCCGGGCTCTATGGCAGGCGCCGTCGACACCATCGAGATCGGCGGGCTGGCAGCAGAATCCCGCCCCGCCCCGGGCGGCGCGGAGGCGACACGCGCCGCCATCTCCCGCCATCTGCCTTCGGGCTTCCGTCGGGATGCGCCAGCGACCCCACGTCCTATGCAGGACAAGCCGGTGCTCGACCTGGACGCCGCCCGCGCTCGGGCGCGGGCGGCCTGGGACAAGGGCGAGACGCTGGCCGCAGCCGGCGACCTCAGGGCTGCTCTGGCTTGGCTTGGGCGCGCTCACCGAATGGCGCCGTCAGACCAGAATCTGTGTTTCGCGCTGGCCTGCCTCCGCCTTGACACCGGCGACGCGGCCGGGGCCGCAACGCTGTTCCGCGACATGGCCGAGGCCCACGATGTGCGGGAGTGCTGGACCGGCCTGGCCGCTGCCAGCTTGCAGATCGGGCAGCTCGCCGAGGCGCAGCAAGCTGCACAGCGTGCGCTGTCGGGTCACGCGATCGAGCCGGCTCTGGCGTCCGTGGCGGACAGGACAATGCGCGAGGCGGGGCTGACAGGTTGGTGCGGCGTACGGGACGGTGTGCTGCTGGCCGAAGCCTCGGGCCTACCGCTCGAACTCGCCCTCGACGATCAGCCGATCGTCGTCGAGCCGGATGCAGACAGCCACCGGGTTTTGCCGGTCTTATGGCGCCAGGCGCATCGCCTGGCCGTCACCGCGGGCGGGCGCCATCTGCTGGGCAGCCCGCTGCGACTGGACGAAATGCGTCGCGTGGAGGGCTTTGTCGCGCGCTATGAGGGCGTTGTCAGCGGCTGGGCGTGGTGCCCCGCATCGCCGGGCACGGACCCGGAGCTTGCCGTCGTGGTGCACGCCGGCGCCGGTCATGCCGATCAGACGATCGCCGTGGTCGCGCGCACGTTGCTGCCGGTGGAGGGTACCCGGCCGCTGGCGCGGCTGCGCGGCTTCAGCCTGCCGGTGCCGGACCAATCGACCGTGCACGTGTTCGGCAGCGATGGCCGCCATCTGCTGGGCAGCCCGTTGCCGCATACCGTCGCATCGCCGACGCCGTCTGCCGGCCCGGTGGTCCACCTCGCCGAACCCGACTTGGCCGTGGACGTGGTGATACCCGTCTATCGCGGACTGCAGACTACGCTGGATTGCCTGGATTCGGTGATGCACACGGTCTCGGCTCCGCACCGTATCGTGGTGGTCGACGATTCCTCGCCCGACGCGGACCTCGTCGCCGCGCTGGACTTGCTGGCGGCCTCCGGTGCCATCGTGCTGGTCCGGCCGGCTGCTTCGAAGCCCGTCGCCGGTGGGTTCCCCGCGGCGGTGAACGCCGGCATACGGTTTGCGTCAGGCCGGCACGTGGTGCTGCTGAACAGCGACACGCTGGTCGCACCCGGCTGGCTTGAGGTGTTGCGTGCGGCAGCCTGCAGCGCGCCCGATATCGGCACCGCGACGCCGCTATCCAACCAGGCCAGCATCTTCAGCACGCCAGACCCGGCCGGCAGCAACCCGGCCCCGGACGCGCTGGACACAGGCCGGTGGGCGGCGCTCGCGGCGCGCGCCAATGCGGGCCTGCTGGTGGATGTGCCAACGGCGCACGGCTTCTGCATGTTCATCCGGCGCGATTGCCTGGACGCCACCGGCCCGTTCGAGGAGGCGCTGTTCGCCCAGGGCTACGGCGAGGAGAACGATTTCTGCGAGCGTGCGCGGGGCTTGGGCTATCGTCACGTGGCTGTCCCCGGCGTGTTCGTGTCGCATCGGGGCGGCGTGTCGTTCGGCGGGGCGGGGCGTGACCTGCTGGTCCGCAACCTCGCTCTGCTCGACCGACGGCACCCGGAATACGCGGCCAGGGTCGCCGCTTTCATCGAGCACGACCCGCTGTTTCCGGCGCGGCGGCGGCTGGACGTGGAACGCTGGCGCGCCAGGCCAGAGGCGCAGGCCGGCGGCGGCAGCGTGCTGCTGGTCACGCATGGCGGCGGCGGCGGCACCACGCGCATCGTCGGCGAGCGGATGCAGACGCTGCGCGACCGTGGGCTGAGCCCGATCGTGCTGCAGGCCAAGGACGGGCTGTGCACCGTGGGTGACGGCCAGGACAGCTATCCAAACCTCAGCTATGCCATGCCGGCCGAGTTCGGCGCGCTGCGCCGATTGCTGGCTTCCGGGCACCCCGTTTCTGCCGAATTGCACCACCTGCTCGGTCATGACCACAGCGTGCTGCACCTGCTGGGGGCGCTCGGTGTGCGCTACGACGTGTGGGTGCACGATTATGGCTGGTTCTGCGCGCGCCTGTCCTTCGTCACCGGCGAGGGTCGGTTCTGCGGCGAGGCGCCGGCCAGCGTCTGCGAGGCTTGCCTGTCGCAATGGGGCAGGGGCATCGACGACCCGGTGGCGCCGGCGGCCCTGCGCCAACGCAGCGCTGCCGATTTCCGGCGCGCCGGGCGCGTCGTCGTGCCGTCCGCCGACGTGTCCAGGCGGGTCGTGCGCCATGTTCCGGGGGCCGTTCCGCACATCCGGCCTTGGGAGCCGGCGGTGCCGTTCCGCCGTGCAACTGTCCGTCCGTCGTCGGGCGAGCGGCTGGTGGCGGTGGTGGGTGCGATCGGGCTCGAGAAGGGCTTCGAAGTGCTCCTCGCCTGTGCACGCGATGCGGCGGCACGCAACCTGCACCTGCGATTCGTGGTGGTCGGCTACACCAGCGATGACGAGGCGCTGCTGCAGACCGGACGGGTGTTTGTCACCGGCGAGTTCCGGCGCAGCGAGGCGGCGTCCCTGATCGCGTCGCAGGAGGCGCAGCTCGGCTTCCTGCCTTCGGTCTGGCCGGAGACCTGGTGCTACGCGCTGAGCGACGTCTGGTCGGCCGGTCTGTCGGCGGCGGTGTTCGATATCGGCACGCCGGCCGATCGGGTTCGGCAGTCCGGGGCGGGCTGGGTGTTGCCGCTCGGCCTTCCTGCCACGCGCGTGAACGAAGTGCTGCTCTCGCTGTGATGCAAGCCAGGGTGGTATTGGCGGCTGGCACACCTTGCCGCTATGTTGCGCGGCACGTACGATAGACCGCCCAGCGTGTTGTTCTCATTAGAGTTGGATGATCAGCGTGAGTGACCAGAAGACCGCGGTGAACGCCGGCGCCACGGCGAGCCAGCCCCAGCGACTCGTGACCGAGTTGAAGGTGTCGGGCAACCTGATGACGCTCGATTCCGGCCTATTCTGCATCTTCAACGCGCCCGGCAGTGCGCTTCCCGATCCGGGTACCGGGCTGCCCGGCGTGCGCGTCTCACTGCCGCCGGGCCCGGTGTTCCGGCCGGATGCGGTGACCATCACCAGCTTTCGCGACGATGGCTGGCTCGGCGGCTGGAACGGGGCGGCGTTGGTTCGGGTGACGCGCGGGCCGGCGCAGGTGCTGGTCACTATATATCAGGCGCCGAACAGCCAGACCGAGGCGCCGCGGCTGCAGGTGCTGCGCCTGGCCGAGAGCGGGGCGCTGCCGCCGCTGTCGGTGCCCGCCGGCGTCAGGCTGCAGCCGGTGGCCGTGCTGCCGAGCCAGGTGGCCCAGTCTGTGGGCGTAGCCGCGGCGCGGGTGGAGGCTCCGGGGGCGGGCGCCGAGCCGCAGAACACGCCGGCGGCGGCGGCCCAGCCCACCGGAGAGGAGGCGGAGGGGAGCGCCGAGATCGTCGCGCACATACAGGGGCGCGGCGACGTGGTGGCGCGGCTCGGTACCTGGATGGGGGAGCCCGACAGCAAGCGCTGGATCGAAGGCTTCGCGGTCACGCCGAGAAGCGAGATCGGGCCGAACGACGTGGAGTACCAGGCGGTGCTGGGGCGCGGCTGGCTCAGCCCTTGGGCGGAAGGCGGGCAGTATTGCGGCAGCCGGGGCATGAGCCTGCCGATCCTGGGCCTGCGCATGCGCCTGCGGGGCGAGGCCGCCGAGCGTTTCGACTGCGTGGTCAGCGCCAGCTTCGTGGACGGCACCAAGGTCGGCCCGCTCGACAACGGCGAACCTTGCCAGGCGGAGAGCATGTCCCCGCTGGAGGCGTTCGAGATCAAGGTGGTGGCGCGTGGCCAGCCGGAGCCGGAGCCGGCCCCGGCCGAGAGCGCGAAGACGAAGCGGGCAAAGGCCCCGGTTGAAACGCCGGCCGCCAAGCCGGCGCCGCGCGCCAAGGCGCCGTCTTCGGTCAAGGCGCCGCCCCGCAGCAAGCGGTGAGCGGCGGCATTCGGGCCGGGCTTGCCCGCGGGGCGAGAGAGCGCCGCCTGGTCGGCGGACGATCTTGAAATACCTGTTCATCCACCAGAACTTCCCGGCGCAGTTCCTGCACCTGCTGCGTCACCTGGCGGCGCAGAACCGGCACGAGCTGCTGTTCATCACCGAGGCACAGCGCGGCCAGATCCCCGGCGTCCGCAAGCTGGTGCGTGCGGTGCCACGGGCGGCGATGGCCGAGTGGCACCCCTACGCGCGCGAGCTGGAACTGGCGATGCTGCGGGCAGACATCGTCACCGGTGCCGCGCGCAGCCTCAACTCGCTGGGCTTCACGCCGGACATCATCATCGGCCACCACGGCTGGGGCGAGATGCTGCACGTCAACGACGTCTGGCCCGGCGTGCCGCTGCTCGGCTACCACGAATTTTTTTACAACCTGGACGGCTACGACGTGGGCTTCGATCCGGAATTTCCGCCGCTGCCCGACATGGCAGCGCGCATCCGCGGCAAGAACGCGGTGAACATGATGGCGCTTGCCAACCCGGGCCTCGGGCAGACGCCGACGACGTTCCAGCTCAGCACCTATCCGCTGTGGGCGCGGGGCAACATCAGCGTGCTGCCGGAGGGCGTGAACCTGGATGTTTGCCGGCCCGACCCCGAGTTGCGGCGGCGGGTCGTGACGCTCGGCGGCTACAAAATCCGGCCGTCGGACAAGCTGATCACCTACGTAGTGCGCGACCTCGAGCCGTATCGCGGCTTTCACGTGATGATGCGCTCGCTGCCCAAGGTGCTGGCCGCGCGCCCCGATGCGCAGGTCATCCTGGTGGGCGGCGACGGCGTCAGCTACGGCGCCCGCCCCGCGCAGGGCACCTGGCGCGAGCACATGCAGATCGAGCTTGCCGGCAAGCTCGACCTCTCGCGCGTCCACTTCGCCGGTCGGGTGCAGTACGAAACCTACGTCAAGCTGCTGCAACGCTCCGACGTGCACGTCTACCTGACCTACCCGTTCGTCGCGTCCTGGTCGTTGCGTGAGGCGATGTCGGCCGGTTGCGCCATCGTCGCCAGTGACACCGCACCGGTGCGCGAGTTCGTCGAGCATGGGGTGACGGGGTTGCTGGCGCCGTTCCTGCAGCCCGACGTCGTTGCCGACCGGGTGCTGGAGATGCTCGAGGACACGCGGCTAGCGCGGCGGCTGCGGGCGGCGGCGCGGGCCTGGGCGGAGGCGAACCTTGGAATGGACGAGTACATCCGGGCTTACGAGGCGCTGATCGAGCGGGCTTTGGGGTAGGCTGGGCCTTCTGCCGCATACTCTTCTCGTTGAGTGTGTATGGATCGTGCCAGGTGATCGGATCGATCGACAAACCGAGTGTCTCGCGTGGATACAAGATACCCTGAACCGGACGGTCGACGGCATCCGAACACGCGCACCGGCGAGCTGGACACAAACTTGAGCGATCAGGCACTGCGGCCTAACGTTGTTCCCGGACATCGAGGCGGATGACGATGGCGACGTTGATCCTGGTGACCTGCGACTCAGGGGCCGGCCATCTCAAGCAGGAAAAGCGGGCCGATCGCATCCTGACGTTCATCCACCGTCTTGTCACCGGCCCTGTACCGGTCGATGGCGCGCCCGAGACTTTCTTCCAGCGACGACAGGCGCTGTACGAAAGCGAAGGCCTGTTCCACGAAGCCTGGTGGTTCGACGTGGAGGATCTCGACGGTACAAAGCCCGGGTACAAGCGGATTTGGAGCCGCCTGCCGGAGGTGTGCGAAGCATACGATCGGATCGAGTTGTGGATCGACCCCGATCCGAATGCCCAGCTGATCATGGTGCAGTTGCTGGATTGGCTCGGAGGCCGACCAAAGATCGCGCCCCGTCTATGGCTGAAGCAATCCGACAGTCCGCTTGGGCGACGGCGTGCAGGGGACTGGGCCCTGCCACCCCACCGGATCGAGGCCGCCGATCTCACGCTTGCGCACCGTGCCTGGTCCGCGTTCGGTGCCTCCACTCCGCAACCTTGGGCTGACTTACGCAACGAGCCGGATCTTGGTCGTTTGCCTGGGCTCCACCACGCTGTTGATCGCATGCTGCGCGAGTTGCCCGATGGCACAGGTTTGGGCGCTACGGAACGCCGCATCCTGGCGCTTACGGAGAAGCAACCCTGGTGGTTCGATGCCGAACGCCTCGGGAAAGACGTGTCTTGCCGTACCTTGCCGAAGGCTGATCGTGGGCCGATCCACTTGATGCGGCGGCTCACGGAGACGGGTGAGCACGTGCCCCTGTCATATTTTGAAGTTGGTGAAGCCATCTGTAATTTGGCGAACGCCCCGGTGCCGGCGCTTGCCGGCATCACCGAGCCTCACTTCACACTGGACATGGATCTGGATCCGGCCCGCCAACAGCGGTTCTCCGAAACTCCGGTTCAGTTGACGGATCTCGGGCACCGCCTCGTCGCTCAAACCGAAGATTGGTCAGACCACAATCCAATTCGTCGCTGGATTGGTGGAACGCGCATCACCAATGAAAACCTCTGGCGCTGGGACACGATGGCGGCGCGGTTGTCCGGACCAGTTTGAACCGAGCATTTCGTGAGGCGGTGCCAAACGTCAGCCTCGTTCGGTCGCAGCACCCGTCACCGTTACTCTCCACGACGGCACAACCAAATTGCCTGCTTTTTTCAAAAGGACTTTTCCTCCAAATTGTCAGGCGCAATGCCTAGAAGTGCCGCCCAGCTCTTGAACATCGTCTTCTGGTCGTAATGGTGGATTGCCCGTTCCCGGTTGGCAGCGCCGGCAGACGCCGGATCACCGTCGAGCAGGGCGGTCAGCGCGGCGGCCAGGGCGGCGGCGTCCGGCTTCACGATCTGGGCGGCGCTCGCCGGCGGCAGCATCAGGCGCACGTCGCCCACGTCGGTGCAGATTGCGGGCAGGCCGGACGCCATGGCTTCGAGCAGGGAGATCGGCATCTGCTCGGTGTCCGAGGACAGCGCGAAGACGTCCATGCTCGCCAGCCAGCGCTCGGAGCGTGTGGTGTGGCCGGCGAACTGGATGTCGGCGGCGATGCCGAGCGTCTCGGCCAAGGCTTCCAGCCCGGCGCGTTCCGGCCCGTCGCCCACGATCAGCAACCGCGCCGGGCGCTGTGCGCGGAGGGCGGCGAAGGCGTGCAGCAGGCGTGCGATGTTCTTCTCCGGCCGCAAGGCGGCGATGGTTCCGATGACCGGACCCTCGCCAGGCTTCAGGGGCATGGGTTCGGCGGCGGAGAAGCGGTGCGGGTCGATCCCGTTGGGGATGACGTGCAGGGTACGCGGCTTCAGGCGCCAGATGCCGGTGGCGATGGCGTGCAGCGTCTGCGAGGGCAGCACCACCGTGCTGCCGCGCAGGACGATGCGGCGCGTGAGCGCACGACGGGGGATCTGGCGCGTGCGTTCTTCGGGGCCGAAACCGTCCTCGGTGTGCAGGTGCGCGATCCCGGCCAGTCGCGCGCCGCCCGCCCACTCGATCGCGCCCCAGTTGCTGGTCACCACGAGGTCGGGTGACGCGTCGCGCAGGAAGCGGCGCGCGTGGCGTATGGCGCCGACCATGCGGCGCGGGGCGTGGCCGGATGGCGGGAACGCCACGTCCAGCGACAGGTCGAGTCTTTCGCGGCAGGCGATGTCGCCGTTGAGCGAGACGATGCTGTGTCGGCAGGCGCCGCCCATGCGGTTGGCGAGGGAAGCAAAGCGTACCTGGGCGCCACCGACGCCGAATCCCGGGAACACCCAGGCGATGTGCTTTGGCGTGGCTGCTGCTTTAACGCCGGCCGCGTCCCGGGCCCTCATGCCGCGTGCAGGGCCGGCTCGGTTACCGCGTGCGGCTGGGGTGTTGACAGCACTTGCAGAAAACCCTCGAAGGCGAGCAGCAGCCAGATCAGCTGGGCGTGGTCCGAACTTCCGGCCTCGTGCTCGTCGAGCAGGCGGGCGATGGCGCGTTCGTCGAACAGGCCGCTTTCCAGCATGCAGGGGCCGAGCAGCAGGCCGCGCACACGGCCGGCTTCGCGACGGAACAGCGGGGCCAGGTCGGACGCGAAGCCCTGTTTCGGACGGTAGAGCACCTCGCGCGGGAGCAACGGTTCCAACGCGCGCTTGAGGATGTGCTTGCCGCCGCCAGGGCCGATCTTGAGCGCGGCGGGCAGGCCCAGGCCCCAGTCGAGGAACGCGGTGTCGAGGAAGGGGGCGCGCACCTCCAGCGAGGCGGCCATGCTGGCACGGTCCACCTTGGTCAGTATGTCGCCCGGCAGCCAAGTGGCGAGGTCCGCGAGTTGCGCCTGCAGCAGCGGGTCGGCGTCATGCGCGTCGGCCATCGTGGCCGCCAGCAGGGCGAACGGGTCGTGGCCCGCGACCTGCGCCCGCAGCGTGGGGCTGAACAGGGCGTGGCGACGCGCCGTCTGACTGCGCGCGACGGTGGCGGCGTAGCCCTGCGCGTCGTCCAGGCTCAGCTCGGTCAGGGTGTGCTTGGCCCGCAGGAAGCGCGGCGCGCGGTCGAGCTTCGGGTAGAGTGCCGCCAGCCGGGCAATGGCGTGACGCCGCACACCGGACGGCAGGTGCTGGCGCACGCCGGAGACCAGGCGATGCCAGCGGTAGCGTCGGTAGCCGCCGAACACCTCGTCCCCGCCATCGCCGGAGACGGCGACCGTCGCGTGGCGGCGCGCCAGGCGACAGACCGTGAGCGTGGGCACCGAGGAGCTGTCGCCGAACGGCTCGCCGAACACGGCGGCCTGGGCGCGGGCGCCGCCGATCATGTCGGTGGCGGCGGCGCGGTCGAGGTGGTGGCGGGTGCCGTAGCGTTCGGCAACCAGGCGGGCGTAGCGGGTCTCGTCCTCGGCGCCGTCGAAGCCGATGGTGAAGGTGTCGAGCTTGCCGGCGCGCATCGGGGCGGCCAGGGCGACCACGGCGGAGCTGTCCACGCCGCCGGACAGAAAGGCGCCGAGCGGGACGTCGGCGACCAGACGGCAGGCGACGGCCGCCTGCAACCGCGCGCGGAGCGCGGGGACGGCGTCGGCCTCGGTGCAGGGGGTGGTGGTGGCGGTCGGCTGCCAGTAGCGGGCGATCCGAGGCGGGTTGCCGCTGCGGTCCAGCAGCAGCGTGCTGGCGGCTGGCAGTTTCTCGATACCCTCGAAGATGGTTTCGGGCTCGGGCACGTAGCCGTAGGCGAAGAACGCATTGACGGCACGCGGCCTGATGCGCCGTCGTGGTCCCGGCAGCGCATCGAGTGCGGCCAGTTCGGAGGCGAAGGCGAAGCGGCCGCCCGCGTAGCTGTAGTAGAACGGCTTCTTGCCGAGCCGGTCGCGGGCGCAGAACAGGGTTTGCCGCGTGGCGTCCCACAGCGCGAAGGCGAACATGCCGGACAGATGCTGCACGCAGGCCGGGCCCCAGCTTTCCCAGGCGTGCACGATCGCCTCGGTGTCGCAGCGGTTTTCGAAGACGTGGCCGAGCGCTTCGAGCTCCTTACGCAGCGTTTCGAAATTGTAGATCTCGCCGTTGAACACGATGGCGACGCTGCGGTCCTCGTTGTACATCGGCTGGTGACCGCCTTCCGGGTCGATCACCGCCAGACGGCGATGGCCGAGTGCGAGGCCCGGGCCCAGGTGAAAGCCGTCCCCGTCCGGGCCGCGATGGGCGATGGCGTCGGTCATGGCGCGCACCTCGGCAATGCCGGGTACGGCCAGCAAAGTCGGGGTGAAAAAACCTGCGAGGCCGCACATGCCGTCCGTCCGTGACCGAAATGGGGTATGTATAGCCGATGCCGTGCCGTGGACGAACCGCCCGACACAGATATGGACGATGATCCCTACCAAATTGCTGACGGTGCCTTCGCAGGTTGCGGCTTTTCGGAGACTCTCATGCGTTTTTCTGTCAACTCGTTAACGTCATTGGTTGGTCGGCTGGTGTTCGTTGGGCTCTGGGCGGTCGGCGGCGCTGCCGCGGCGCGCGACCTGACGGTCGGTTTTGGCCGGGCGTTCGCCAGCCCGTCGGCCGCCCTGGCCGCGGCGTCGGCCGGCGACCGCATCCTGATTTCACCCGGCGAGTATTTCGACTGCGCCGTGGTATCGGCGGATCGGTTGAGGATCGAAGGCGTGGGCGATGCCGACCGGATCGTGCTGACCGACAAGACCTGCCAGGGCAAGGCGCTTCTGGTGATCGACGGGCGCGACGTGACGGTGGCCAACCTGACGCTGACGCGCGCGCGCGTGCCGGACGGCAACGGCGCCGGCATACGGGCCGAGGGCGGCAACCTGACGGTGGACGGCGTGCATTTCGTCAACAACCAGAACGGCATCCTGTCGGCGGACAAGCCGGCGATGGTGCTGACGGTTCGAGGTAGCACGTTCATTCGCAACGGCGCCTGCCAGGAAGCCTGCGCCCACGCGATCTATGCCGGCCGCATCGCCAGGGTGGTGGTGGAGCACAGCTTGTTCCGCGACACGCGTGAGGGCCACAGCATCAAGTCGCGGGCGGCGGTCACCGAGGTGACCGGTTGCGACATCGCAGACGGGCCGGACGGCACCTCCAGCTACCTCATCGAGGCGCCGAACGGCGGCGCGCTGGTGGTGCGCGGCAACACGCTGGAGAAGGGTCCGCGGTCCGGCAATCACAGCGCGGCCATCGTCATCGGGCTGGAAGGCGTGAACCAGCCGACGCCGGAGATCACCGTAGAGGACAACCGTTTCACCAATGACGGCGATGACCGCACCGCGTTCGTCTGGAACGTGACTGCCACCGAGGCGGTTCTGCGCGGCAACACGCTGTCTGGCGCGGTGCAGGCGTTGCGTGGCGACGGCACCAGCCGCCCTTGAGTTTGCAGACCCTGCTTCACGGGTGCGTGTGGCGGCCGTCGCGTTAATTTCTCCTTGGAGGTCATCCCTGATTTTGAGAGTCGATCTCGGATTTGAGGAGCCGTCCCATGGCCAGTGCCATCGCCGCCAAGCCGCTCGCCACCCCAGCTGCGGCGCCCGAGCCGACGCTGTTGCACGCCGATGCCGGGACGGTTCTGACGGTGGGTGCCGGCATGGAGTTCGCGACGCTGTCGGACGCGCTGAAGGCGGCGGTGGACGGCGAGACGATCGCGGTCGAGGCTGGCACCTACGTCAACGATTTCGGCGTGGTGAACGCAGCGGTCCGCATCGTGGCGGTGGGCGGCGTGGTCAACGAGGTGGCCACCGTGCCGCCGCCGAACGACAAGGCGCTGCTGACGGTGGACGACACGCTGTCGATCCAGGGCTTCACCTTCACCGGCGGCAGCGACGGCTCGCCGGACGGCAACGTCGCCGGCATAAGGCTGGAGAGCGGCAGCCTCAACGTGTCCTACTGCGACTTCCACGACATGCAGGAAGGTCTGCTGACCGGCGCCGTCACGAACGCGAACGTCACCATCGACCACAGCGAGTTCGCCCATAACGGTACCGGCGACGGCTACACGCACAACCTCTATGTCGGCGCGGTGGCGTCGCTGACCATCACCGACAGCTACTTTCACGACGCCAATGTCGGCCACGAGATCAAGTCGCGTGCTGCGGTCACCACCATCACCAACAACGTCATCGCCGACGGGCCGAACGGCACGGCCAGCTACGACATCGACATCCCGAACGGCGGGGTCGCGAGGGTCAGCGGCAACCTCATCGAAAAGGGTGCGAACGCGTCCAACCGGCCGGTCATCCATTACGGCGGCGAGACGCAGTATTCCTATGCGGACAACGCGCTGCTGGTGACCGGCAACACCATCGTCAACGATTTCGGCCCGCTGGCCAACGTCGTGCTGAACCAGTCCGCGCTCAACGGGATCAAAGTGGGCGCCCAGATCACCGGGAACCGGCTCTACGGGTTCGACCCCGCGGCCAGGCTGATCGGGCCCGGCACGCTGTCCGGCAACACCATCCTGACCACCAGGCCCGGCATCGCGGCACCGGTCACCTGGTCCGCGCTGCCCAAGACGGCCATCGCCGCGGGGCAGCAGGCACTGACCCTGACCAACGGCAACCACACCGTCGGCGGCGGGTCGGCGCACCTCACGATCACCGACAATGGCGGCAGCAACACCATCCATGGCGGCGCCGGCGGCCTGACGGTCAACGCCGTGGCGGGGTGGGACGAGATCAGCACGCAGGCCGGCGCCACCGACACCATCACCCTGACCGGCCGTAACAGCGTGCTGCACGATGCCGGCCATGACCAGATCGTCGTCTCGGGCGCCTACGAGGAGGTGGATGCGACCGGGGCGGCCTCCATCACCAGCTCCGGCTTCGACACCTACAACCTGGCCGGCGCGAACGAGGGCCTGACGTCCTATGCGGGATGCTACGCCAACGTGGCCGGCACCGGCGACGTGCGGGTCATCGACATGGGCGGCGGCGTCGTGCTGTCGGTGGCTGCCGGCGGGCGCGCGGTCTTGTCGGACCAGGCGTCCACCGTGCCGGGCGCTGTCGCGGCGGCGGCCACCGTTTCGGGAGCGGTGCGGGGCCTGCTGGCGGATTCGGGATCGGTGTCGCTGACCACGGGCGATGGCGGCGCGCACGTGGTGGCCGGCGCCGGGCAGGTGAGCGTGGCCGGCGGCGCGGGCGCCGACACCTTGCAGGCAGGGTCCGGTACGGACGTGTTCACCCTGGGCGGCGGCGCGGACCAGGTGGTGTTCGGCAGCGGCAGCGCGTCGGTGACGGGCGGGACGGGCGTGGATACCTATCACTTCCATCAAGGCTCCGACGGCCAGGACACCATCGACGGCTTCAGGCAGGGCTTGGACGTGCTGGCGTTCGAGGGGTTCGCCGGCAGTATCGTGGCGAGCGGCGTGGTGACCGGAGGCAACACCGTCCTGACATTGACGGACGGGACCACGGTCCAGTTCAACGGCGTGGCGCTCGCGGGCTACAAGGTCTCCGGCGGCGCGCCCGCGCCCGTGCCCACCCCCGCGCCCGCCGCGCCGCCTGCGTCGGGCACGCCCGGCCCCACGGTGGCCGGCGGCACCGTGCTGACGAGCGGCGGCCAGACGGTCGTTGGCGGCGCCGCGGCGTTGACGGTCAGCGACCTCGTGGGCGGCAACACGATCCAGGGCGGCGCCGGCGGCCTCTCGGCCACGGCCGGATGGACCGACCTGCTCAGCACCGCTTCAGGCACCACGAACCGGCTGGTGCTCTCGCGTGACGACACCCTGACCGGAGGCGGGGCCGACCAGGTGACGGTGACCGGCACGGGCGACACGATCGTCGAACACGAAACCGCCAACGTCGCCCTGCAAAACGGCGGCGCCCTGGTGAAGGGCGGAGCCGGCCTGCTGAGCGTCACCGACGTGTTGGGCGGCAACACGGTCATCGGGGATGTGGGCGGCCTGATGGCCAGCCTGGCCGGCAATTACGACCAGGTGGTGACGCATGCCGGCGCCACCGACACGATTTCGATCGCCGGGCGTAGCACGGTGGTCAGCTACGGCACCGATCGGCTGGTCGTGCAGGGAGATTACGACCAGGTTACCGCCTTCGGGGCTGCGAGCATCGCCTCGGCTTCCGGCAACAGCAGCTTCGACCTCGAGGGCAGCGGCACCCTGACCACGGCCGGCGGCAGCGTGACTGTCGGGCAGCACGCGACCGTGACGGTCGGGCTGACGGGCTCGGGCAGCATGGGGGTGTGCAAGCTGGCCGGGGGCAGCGTTTCTGTCACCGCCGCGCTGCCGGATGGTCCGGCGTCGCTGGATCTCGCGGGCGGGGCGGCCACCATCTCGGCGTCTGACAGCTATTACGCTTCGCTGTCGGCGGTGACCGCCGGCGGGGTCAGCGTGGTCGGCGGCGCGGGCACGGCCAGCGTGCTGAGCCAGGCGGTCGCGGGCGCCACCGCCGACACCATCGTGGGCGGTGCCGGCAGCCTGTCGGTCACCTCGGGCGCGGCTGGCGTGCTGTTCACCGCGGGAAGCGGCAACGCGACGCTGAATGGCGGCAGCGGCAGCGACGTGTTCAACGGCGGCAGCGGGTCGGCCCTGCTCAACCTCGGGAGCGGCGCGGACACGGTCAGGCTCGGCAGCGGCGCCATGACCGTCAATGGCGGTGCCGCCGACACCTTCATCGTCACGGGCGGCGCCACCGGGACACTGGTGGTGGAAAACTGGACCGCACAGGACAGGCTGGTGGACGACGCGACCGTGCATGGCGGCGGGTTCGGCGGCCAGACCGACCCGGCGATCGCGTCGCAATCGGTCGTTGACGGCTCGACATGGCTGACCATGACGAGCGGCGCCCATGTCGAACTGCTGGGCTTCACGCATTTCGCGTAAGCGTCGCGGTTGCCGGAGGAGCCTGGACCGTTACGCTTCCCTAGGTGTACACCAACCTACGGCGGTGCCGCCGCGTGCCGCCACAACCAGAAACCGGACGTGGATGCCGATGGAAGCGTTGCTGTTCATGGTCGATTCATTTCTCGTCGTCACCATGGTCTACATGGGCCTGGCCGATGACCGCCGCGCGCCGTGTGCGCGGCCTAGAAGCATTTTCAGAACGATCGAGGACGAAGGGCCGGCAAGCCCGGCGCCGAACCCGGATGTGCCGGGTGAGCGGCGTGGCCAGCATGGGATCGCGTTTTGAGGGATCTGATGTTCGCCTTCGTGTGGACGGCCCTGCTGCCTGTCAGCCTGATGTCTGCCCATGTGGGCGTGCTGCTCTGGGTCTGGGTGGCGTTGCTGTCGCCGAACGAGTTGCTGATGGGCTTCATGGCCGGCGTGCCGTTCAACAAGGTGGTGGCGCTGACCACGCTGCTGCTGTTTTTCGTCAGCCGTGAGCGAAAGGAGCCTTACCTGGACGCCACGATGCTGCTGCTGCTGCTGCTCGCGCTGAGCGCCACCGTGTCCTGGCGGATCGGGCTTGTCTCCACCGATGCCGGCGACGAACTCTACCAGAAGCTGATCAAGGACATCGTGCTCGCCTTCATGATCGTTTCGGTCATGGTGACGCGCCACCGCGTGCACCTCCTGGTGCTGGCCGTGGTGATGTCGCTCGGCTTTCTCGCGGTCAAGGAGGGCCTGATCTCTCTCCTGACCGTCGGTGGCCACAAGATCATCGGCTCGGGCAGCATCGGCGACAACAACTCGCTGGCGACCGCGCTGCTGATGGTCATTCCGCTCACCTGGTACCTGGCCCGTCACGCCGCCGTCCGGCTGGTCAGGTTCTCGCTCTATTGCGTGCTGGGGCTGAGCGTCGTGACGGTGGTGATGACCTTCTCGCGCGGCGGGTTCGTGGGCCTGCTGGTGCTGGCGCTGTTCATGGTGGCCAAAAGCGGCGGCAGCAAGCTGCGCACCCTGGCGCTGGTGGTGGGGGTGGGCGCGCTGATCTACGCGCTGGCACCGGATTCGTGGTTCGAGCGGCTGAACACCATCAAGGACGCCGACAATGACGGGTCGTTCATGGGCCGCGTCGTCGCCTGGAAGATGAGCTGGCTGATCGCCATGAGCCGCCCCTTCTTCGGCGGGGGCATGCACGCCGTCCAGCACATCGAGGTGTGGTCCGCCTACAAGCCGCTGCTGCCGACGCTGGATTTCGTCCAAACCCCACCGGCCGACACCGTTCCGCACGCGGCGCACAGCATCTATTTCGAAGTCCTGGGCGATCTCGGCTTCGTCGGCCTCGCCCTGTTCCTCGCCATCGTGCTCGGGGCGATCTGGAACTGCCGCTGGATCGTCCGCCACGCGCGCCGCAGCCCGTCGTTGCGATGGGCGGCGGATCTGGCGAGCATGGCGCAGATCAGCCTGGTGATCTACCTGGTGACCGGGGCGGCGCTGAGCATGGCGTATTTCGAGCTGCTCTACGTGATGCTGGCGGTGGTTTCGCGCTGCCGCCGGATCGTGCGCGCGACGCTCGCGGCCGAGGCGACAGCGTCCGGTGGCCTCGGCGGGGTTCCGGCGGGCGAGATCGCGGAGCTGGGCTATGCCTGATCTCGCGGAAGCCCTGGCGCCACGGCACGACTCAGCGATCCGTCCGGCTGACGGCACGCCCCTGCCGGCCATTCCGGGCCGTTCGGACCACACCGCCATGCGCGGCATGCTGATCCTGGCCGTGCTGCTGGACCACAACGATATTGTGCGCAACGTGCACGCGGTGAACGCCTGGTTCCTGCCGATGACGTTCCACGTCGCCGGCTTTCTGCTGCTGCCGTTCCTGGCGCCGGCCAGGCCGCTCTCGGTGCCGATGGCGCGTGATCATGCCGTGCGCTATCTGGTGCCGTTCCTGTTCGCGTTGCTGACTTACGCCGCGGCGTTCCAGTTCCTGGCGATGCGCTTGCCGCCGGACGCTGCGTGGGCCGGCCATGTCGTACGTGCGTTCCTGCTGGCCGATCCGTGGTCGCTGAAGCTCGCCACCGGCTTCATCGTGCTGTGGTTTCTGCCGGCGCTCCTCTGCATGGTGCTGCTGGCAGCCGCCTGTGTGCGTGCACCCAGGCTGCGACCGATGCTGCTTGCCGTGGCGCTGGGTGTGCACCTGGGCGTCGGTGCGGCACCGCAGGCGTTCAAGGGCGCGGTGCCGCAGGGCCTGCTGATCGCGCTCTACCTGTTTCCGCTCGGGCTGGTCGTGCGGCAGGCGGCGCCGTGGCTGCTGCGGCGAAGCGGGCTCTGGGTCGTGCCGGTTGCCGCCTGCGTGTTGCTGGCGTGCTGGCGGTTCGAACTCGGGCACGAGGTGGAGGTGGCGACGCTGGTGCTGCCGACGTGGCGGCAGCCGCTCTGGGTGATCGCCACCGATTGCAGCGACCTGTCGTTCCTGGCGATCCTGGCAAGCTGCGCCTCGAAGCTCGCGCGCGTTCCGGGCCTGGTCGTGTTGGGCCGTTACTCGCTGATGGTCTATCTCATCCACCCGCTGGTGTACAAGCCGGTGCTGGCCGTGCTTCTGCGTTTCTGCATGCCGGCGCTGCTGGCTTCGCCGGTCGGCATGGCGCTGTATTGGACCGGTGCTGCGGCCAGCGTGGTCGTGGCAGGTGGTGTGTCGCTCGCGCTCGCGGCTCTGGTCCAGGCCTGGTCGCCGTTGCGCAGCCTGGTGACGCCGCGTGGCCTGTGGGACTGGGCGCCGGTGGCGGCGCTGTCATGACGTTAGGCAAGCGGTTCTTTGAAAGGAACCAAAAAACTTCTGTTCGTCGGTCGCGCGTTGCAGAAACCTCCGTGACAGCACGACCAGAAGTTTTTTGCTGCTTTTTTGCAGAAAAGCAGGCCTTGCTAGCTGGTGCCGTACAACACCGGTCGCAGGGACGCTTCCGCAGGCCGTACGGCCTGCGCATGCTGGCGCAACGCCAGCGCCATGAAGGCCCGGTCGGCGACGCCGGCGGATGGGCGGCCGCCATCCGCCAGCCAGCTGGCGATCATGTCGTCGGCGAAACGCGGCAGCGCCGTGTAGCCGCCCTCGTAGATCACCGAGCGGATGGCGGCGTTCTCGAGCTGGCCGCGCATCTGGCGAATCTTTCGTCGGAACTGGCGCGCGATGTCGGCCGGCCGCCGAGGGGACAGGCGCCGCAGCGCGAACGTCGCCGCGGCCACGCTGCGCACGCGGCGCGCGTCCCATTCCTGTCCGAGCGGGTTCAGGTCGTGGCAGACCATCGACCCGAGCAGCCCGTCGCCGCGATACAGCCCGACCGGCAGGCCGAGCCCAGCCCCGACCATGCGATCGACGAAGTCCGGCCGCAGGGCGTAAAGGTTTCCGTTCAGCCGGCCGCCATCGCGCAGCGCGGCGGTCGTCTCGGCCGCCATCGTGCGCCCGTTGCTGGCGATGCCGGTCGCGGCCAAAGCGTGCGGGTCGGCCGCCAGCGCCCCGGCGAGCCCGGTGAGCGCGTCCGGGCCGATGGTGACGTAGCCGTCGACGAAGACGTGCATGGCCGCCGGCTCGCGCAGGCCATCAAGGCTGTGGTTGATGGCGTTGGACTTGTCGCCATGCGCGATGGTGTAGATGCGCGCGCGCAGCCCCTGCGAACGCGCCTCCTGCAACGCCTGCGCGGCGCTGTCGTCGGTGCAGCCGTTGGCGATCACCGTAAGGACGACGCGTTGCTGGCGCGAAGCGGCGGCGAGGCTGGCGATGCAGGCGCGGATGCGCGCGGCTTCGTTATGGCAGAACACGGCTATGCTGGCGTCCAAGTTCAAGTCGACATCCTCGCTTCTTCGTTCGGGCGTCCACCACGCGCCATGCAGGTGACGTATGCAGACTGACACGAACGTCAGTTCCGCAGCGCCGCCCCACGGCGCCGGCATGGGACGGCTGCTGCAGGATTCCACGCTGTACCTCGTCGGCAACCTCGCCTTCAAGATGGTCGGGTTCCTGATGATCCCGTTCTACGCGCGCAACCTCTCGCCGGACGAGTACGGCGTGCTGAACCTGCTGGAGCTGGCGACGACGATCGTTGCGCTTTCGTTTGGCCTGCAGAGCATGGGCCAGTCGCTGACACGCATCTACCACGAGCAGGCCGATGCGGCGGGGCGAGCGGCAACGGTCTCGACCGCGCTGCTCGGCATGGTCGGGCTGGCAGGCGCGGTGGCGGTGCTGGCGTCGCTGGCAGCCTCGCCGATCAGCATCGCGGTCAGCCTGCCCGGACAGGCGGGGCTGCTGCGGCTCGCTTTCGCGGCGATGGTCTTCAGCAGCATCGGCGAGGTGGCGTTGGTGTATCAGCGCATGCGTAACCGTGCCCGGTTCTTCGTCGCCTACAACATGGTCATGCTGGTGGGAATGCTCTCGCTCAACATCGCCTGCATCGGCTATTGGCGTCTGGGCGTCTGGGGCTTCGTGGTGAGCAAGCTCGTGGTGACCGGGGCGGGGACCACGTTCCTGCTGGCGCGCATCCTGGGCGAGGTTGGGCTTGTCTGGCGCACGACGATCGCCCGCGCGCTGGCGCGGTTCGCGGCGCCGCTGATCCTGTCCGGCGGCTCTTACCTCGCCATTCACTTCTCTGACCGGCTGTTCCTCGCCCATGTCAGCCGCGCCGAGGTGGGCGTCTACTCGCTGGTGTACAACTTCGCCTTCCTGCTCAGCGTCCTGATCGGCGACAGCTTCTCCAAGAGCTGGGGCGTGTCGTTCTACAGCTTCGCCTCGGGCGAGGGATGGCAGCAGCGTTTCGTGCAGGTCGGTCGCTGGCTGATCCTGGTGCTCGGGGCGGGCGCCGTCGGCATCTCGCTGTTGGGGCGCGACGTGCTGACGCTGATGGTGCCGCCCAGCTACTACCCGCCGCCACTGATGCTGCCGGTGCTGGTGTTCGGCTACTTTCTGCGCGAGGTGGGCGACTTCTTCAACAGCATGCTGCTGATCGGCATCGGTTCGGGGCTGGTCGGACGCATCGCGATTGCCGGCGCCGTGCTCAACCTGGCGCTCAACGCGGTGCTGATTCCGCATTTCGGCATCTGGGGCGCGGCCTGGGCCACCTTCGGAACCTGGTCGGCCTATTGCGCTGCCTGCTGGGTTTTCGCGTGGCGGGTGCACGCGGTCTCCATGCCGCCCTGGCCGCTGGCGGGCATGCTCGGCTCGGCGTGGGCGTGCCTGTGGCTGCGCTGGATCCTCGCACCCGACCGGCCCGTGTCGCGGCTGGCTTTGGATTGCGCCGTGTTCGCCGTCTTTCTGGGCACGTCTGCGCTGGTCTATCTGCGGCCGCCCGAACGGCGCGAGGCGCTGGCGGCTGCACGTCGGCTGCTGCGTATGCCGCCGCCGGCCGTCGCCATCCTCACGCCGTAACGAAGGGTTGGGACGTTCGCATGGTTTCGCTGCCGCGGCTTGCCGACCTGCCGGCCAAATTCGCCGCCAACTTCGCCTTGTTGCGCCGCGATCCGGAACGGTTCGGACACAACCTGCTGCAGGTGACCAATCCGTCGCTCTTCGAGGAGCGGTTGAGCGACATGCTCGGTACTGTGCCGATGCATGCGCGTGTGGTGCCCGGCCCGATGACCCGCCCAAGGCTGAACGTGCTCGATTCCGCCTGGTCCCAATCCGGCATGACGGGCGGGCCAAACACCGTGCTCAACCTAGCAGCGCGCGTGGCACGGCTGGGCATCGAAGTCCGGCTGGTCGCGACCGTCAGGCCGCCGACGCTGGACCCGGCGTGGTTCGCCCGTCACGTGGCAACCCTGGTGGGCGGTGCGCCACCGCCGCCGATCCCGGTCGTGTCCGCCAGCGACCCGTCGCGTCCACTGGCGCTCGGGCCATCGGACGTGTTCCTGGCCACGCATTGGAGCACCGCGCGGCAGCTCAAGCCCGTGCTGGAGCGCCTGCCGATACGGCAGTTCCTTTACATGCTGCAGGAGTTCGAGCCGGGTTTCTACCCGATGTCCAGCAACCACGCCCTGGCACTTGAAACCTTCGAGATGGATTTCTGGCCGCTGATCAACGAGGCGATGCTGGCCGACTACCTGTTCGGCCTGTCGTTCGGCCGCCTGTCCGATCCCGCGATGCGGCGCCGCGCCGTGGTGTTCGAGCCAGCCGTGGACGGCACGCTGTTCTACCCTGGCGAGGCCGGTGGCGCGCGGCGGCGTCGGCTGCTGTTCTATGCGCGGCCGACCAACACAAGAAACATGTTCGGCCTCGGGCTCGCAGCACTGCGCCTGGCGGCGGCGGACCCGGCGTTTGCGGGCTGGGAGTTCCTCTCCATCGGCGGCCGCGGCAGCGTGCCCGCGCTGGCGCTCGGCCACGGCCACGTGCTGCGGCCGGCGCCGTGGATGGATTACGCCGGCTATGGCGACCTGCTGCGCCGGGCCGACCTGCTGCTGTGTCCGATGCTCTCGCCGCACACCAGCTATCCGGTGCTCGAGATGGCCGCGTGCGGCGGTCTGTCGGTCACCAACGTGTTCGCGACCAAGACCCTGGAGCGGCTTCGTGCGTTGTCGGACAACATCGTCGCGACCCCGGCGACGGTGGAGGGCATGGCGGCCGGGCTGGTGCAGGCGGCCCGATCGGCGGCGGCCGGCCCGCGGACCGCTTCGCTGAACATGGCGCGCGACTGGGGCGCCGTGCTGGACCCCGCTTCCCGGCGTGTGGCCGACATCGTCACCGGCCTGCAAGGCGCGGAAGCCGTGCAGGCCGGCCCAGTAACAACGGCATAAATTCGCCGTAGTTGAGCAACACTATGACGCAGGTCACGCGCTTGTGGCGACTAGTACACCCACCCAGTTTTGTCAGTCTCGACCAAGGATCAAGACCATGCGACGTGTTCATCTGCTTTCCGCGTCCACGCTGACGCTCGCCATGCTGGCCGGCCCGCTCGCGCTGGCGCCAACCCGGCCTGCCCATGCCCAGATCGGCATCGGGCTGAGCATCACCGTCGCGCCACCGCCGCTGCCGGTCTACGTGCAGCCGCCGCTGCCGGCGCCGGGGTATCTCTGGACGCCTGGCTTCTGGGATTACGGCGAGGCCGGCTATTACTGGGTGCCAGGCACCTGGGTCGAACCGCCGTCGGTGGGCCTGCTGTGGACGCCCGGGTACTGGGCATTCAACAACGGCATCTACGCGTTCAACCGCGGTTACTGGGGCCCGCATGTCGGCTTTTACGGCGGCATCAATTACGGTTTCGGCTATGGCGGCGCGGGCTTTGAGGGCGGCGAGTGGCGTGGCGGGGCGTTCGCCTATAACCGGGCAGTGAACAATTTCGGCAACGTGCACGTCACCAACGTCTATGAGCGCACCGTCGTCAACCGCAGCGTCACCAACGTCAGCTTCAACGGGCCGAACGGCGTGAACGTGCGTCCACGGCCGGAGGAACTCGCCTACGCCCACGAGGCACATGTCGAGCGCACTGCGCTGCAGCAGCAGCATGAGCAGACGGCCGCGCGCAACCCGGCGCTGCGGGCCTCGGTGAACCATGGCACGCCTGCCATCGCCGCGACCGCACGTCCGGCCGAGTTCCAGGGCCCCGGCGTGGTGCCTGGTCGTGGCGCGGGCACGCCGATGGCGCGTCCTGCAGAAGCCGCGAAGACCAACGAGCCCGCACGCAGCAACACCGCCGCAAACCCCGCCGCGGGGCATCCGGCACTGCGCAGCCCCGGCTCGGGCATGCGGCCGGCGGCCGCCGCGCCTTCGGAGGCGATGCATCGTCCGGCTGGCATGGAGCACGCGCCCGCCACGGCCGCCCACCCGAGCGCAGCGGCGTATCCTGGCGGCATGGCGCACCAGCGTCCTGCGGGCATGGTGCATGCCCAGGGCGTGCACGGCGCCGGCCTGTCCGGCGCTCGCCCCGCGATGCAGGCGCCGCATGCGGTGGCAGCCCCGCATCCGATGGCCGCGCCGCACCCCGCCGCGGCGCCGCACCCGGCCGCAGGCGGCCACCCAGAGCCGCATCACGGCTGAGAGCGGGGTGGGGATCCAGCGACCGGATCCCCGCCCTTGATCGAGGAAGGCGCGGCGCAGCCACGCAGGATACGGTGGAACAGCGCAAGCTGCCCCGCGCTCGTCGTGTCCCAACCGAACGCCTCGGCGTAGCGTCGGGTGGCGGCCCGGTCGCCGGGGTCGGCCTCCCACGCGCGTATGGCGTCGGCGATGCCGTCGGCATTGTTCTCGCGCGCGAGCAGCCCAGCCGCCGGTTCGCTCACCACTTCGGGGTTGCCGGGGATCGGGCTTGCCACCACCGGCGTGCCGCAGGCCATGGATTCCAGCAGCACGTTGGCCCAGCCCTCACGCGAGGAGGCCAGCACGGAGAGGTCGGCGGCGCTGTAGAGGGCGGCGAGGCCCGCGTGCGGCAGCGGGCCGAGCAGGCGCACACGCGACGCGACGCCGAGACGCTCGGCCAGCGCCTGCAGCCGCGCCCGTTCCGGCCCTTCGCCCGCGATCAGCAGCTGCCAGCCCGGCAGGCGGGCCAGCGCCGCGATGGTGCGGTGGTGGCCCTTGCGCTCGATCAGCGCGCCCACCGAGACCGCCACCTTGCCCTGCACGCCCAAGGCGAGGCGCGCCGCCTCTCTCGGCTTGGGCCGGAACACGCCGAGATCGACGCCGTTGCGCAGGACGGTGATCCGGTCGGCCGGCACGCCGAGCGCCACCATCGCGTCGCGCAGCCCGGCGCTGACGGTGATGATGCCCGCCGCGTCGCGCGCCGCGCGCAGGATCAGCCGGCGCGCGACCGTGTAATCGGGAAACTGGGTGATGTCCGAACCGCGCGCGGTCACGACCGCGGGCAGGCCGAAGCGGCGCCCGAGCCAGACCGCTGCGACACCGTCCGGGTAGAAATAATGGGCGTCGATCGCGTCGAAGCGATGGCCTTCCGCCAGCAGCCGCGACAGCGCGCGCGACGCCGCGGCGGCGAGCAAATGCGGCGCCACGGCCATGCCGATGGCGGGGACCGACAGCCAGCGCGGGTGCAGCACGCGCAGGCCATGACGGTGTTCCTCGGCCAATGCGGCCTCGCCGCGTCCGGGAAACCAGGCGACCGGCGCCAGCACGGTGGCGCGCGCCTGGCCGGTGCCGACCAGGTGCCGCAGCCGGTTCTCGACGAACACGCCGTGGTTCGGCTTGCCCTGGCTTGGGAACAGCGTGGTGAAGGTGAGGAGGTTCAGCATGGCGGTTGCGGCTCCGGTCGCCCGTCGCGCTATTTCAGGCTGGCCAGCAGCTTCTCGGCATCGGCCTTTTCCGGGAAGTCGGCCTTTGCCTGGGCCGCGCGGGCAAGTTGCGTCCGCGCCTCATCCGCGCGCCCGGCGGCGTGCAGCGCGTAGCCGTAGTGGTAGGCGGCCGCCGGCTGGGACGCGGGGTTGGTGTCGGCCGCCGCCTGGGCCAGCAGCGGCAGGGCGCGCTGCGGCTCCCCGGCACGGGCCAGGATCCAGCCGAGCGTGTCGGCCACTTGGGGCGACGGGGCCTGGAAATAGGCGCGTTCGGCCAGGCTGCGCGCCAGCGTCGCGTCGCCCTGCTGCTGCTTCACCCAGGCCAGGTTGTTCAGCGTGGCGGAGTCGGTGCCGCGCATCGCCAGCACCGCGTCGAGGTGCTGCTCCGCCTCGGTGAGCTGTCGGGTGGTGATGTAGAGCGACCCCAGCACCGCCTGCGCGGCCACGTCCCGCGGATGGGCCGCGACCCAGGCGGAGAGCAGTCCGATCGCCTGCTCCATGCTGCCGCTCACCGAGAGCGCGCTGGCCGCCCTGGTGGCGAGTTCGCCGGTGGGCGCGGCGTGGTAGGCGGCGGTGAAGGCGGCGGCGGCCTGGCGCTGGTCGCCCGCCGCGAGCCACGCCTGGCCGGTCAGCGCGTTGGCGGCGGGCAGGTTGCGCGGGTCCGTGCGCAGGGCGGCTATGCCTGACAGCGCCCGGGTGATGCCACCCTGCCGCAGGTCGATGCCGACGGTCGCTCCCAGCAGCATCGCGTTGCCGGGGGTCCGCGCCAGCCCGTCCTGCAGCACGGCCCGGGCATCGTCGTAGCGCTTGGCCCTGGCGAGCAGCGCGGCAAGGTCGGCGCGCGTGCGCAGGTCGCCCGGGGCCTGGCGCAAAATGTCGCGGTAACGGCCCTCGGCCTGGTCCGTCTTGCCGTCCTCGGCCAGCACCCGGGCGAGCAGGCTGGTCAGCTGCGGGTTGGTCCCGGCACTGGCACGGTCGAGCAGGGCCACGGCCCGCCCGGCCTGGCCGGCGCGCACGTAGGTTGCTGCAAGGGCGGCGATGACTTCGACGTTGTCCGCGGCGGCGGCATGCGCGGCCTCGGCCAAGGCGAGGGCGCGGTCCGGCTTGTGCCGAGCGAACAGCACGGGCAGCACGGCCGCCAGCGCGGCCTGGTCGTCCGGGTGACGCGAGAGCAGCGCCTCCAGCTCGGCCTGCGCCGCGTCCGGATGGCCGCGCAGCCCCTCGACCCGGGCCAGCGCCAAGGCCGCGGCCCGGCTGTCGGGCAGGCGCCTGAGCACGTCGCGCAGCTGGGCCGCCGCCCCCTCCAGGTCCAGCGACGCGAGCTTGACCTGAGCGCCCAGCACGCCCACGGCCTCGTTGTCGCCGGAGGCATGTCGCAGGCGTTCGACGCCGGCTGCGGCGGCAGCGTAGTCGCCGCGCAGCAGGGCCGTCTGCACGAGCGCTTCGCCGGCGACCGGCTGGTCCGGCGTGATCGCAAGCGACCGCTTCAGCTCGGTCTCGGCCGCCGCGCTGTCGCCGAGGTCGAGTTGCGCCGCGGCCAGCCGGTTGAGGATGGCGGTGTCGCCGGGTGCGAGTTTGGACGCCGCGGTGAAGCTGCCGCTGGCCGCGGCCAGGTCGCCCGACATCGCCTGGGCGCGCCCGGTCAGGTCCAGCGTGTCCGCGTCGGGTTGGGCGGCGAGCGGGCCGTGCTGAAGGGTGGCCAGCGCCGCTTGCGGCCGTGCCCTGGCCAGGTCGACGAAGGCCAGCAGCTTCAATCCGGCTTGGTCCGCGGGGGCGTGCGCCAGGAAGCGGCTGACCGCCTCCTCCGCCTGGGCTGGCTCGCCTAGGCCGAGCTTGGTGACCGCCAGGAAGTAGTCGCCACGCGGCAGCTGGCCGAGCACGGTGCTGATCTGCGTCAGCATCGCGTCCGCGGCCGGGTAGTCTCTGGCCTGGATCGCCAGCATGGCGCCGAGGAAGTTGGCATCGGCCGAGCGCGGGGCCGCTTGCAGCACCTGCGCCACCGTCCGGCGCGCGGCGTCCGGCTGACCGAGAGCCGCCAGCAGGCGGGCCCGGAGCATCTGCGCGTCCAGCCGGCCAGGGCTGGCGGCCAGCACCGCCTGGGTGTCGGCCAGGGCGGCCTTGACGTCGTTGCGGCGCATGGCGACCTGACTGTGCAGCAGCAGCGCGTCGGGGTCGTTCGGCGTCCTGGCGAGCAGCTGTCGGGCGCGGTCCGCGGCCATGGCGAGGTCGCCGCGGGCCAGCGCCACCTGGGCGGCTGTCAGCAGCGTCTCGCGCCCGGCAGGCGCCAGGTGCTCGGCCTCGGCGGCGGTGGCGGTGGCGCCTGCGGTATCGCCCAGGGCAAGCTGGGCGGCGGCGCGTATGGTGAGCCTGTCGGCGCGTTCGGCGGTCGGCGCACCGGCGTCGTCGAAATCGCGCAGCGCCGCGTCGAAGTGCCGCTGTTGCAGGTAGGCTTGCCCGAGCGGCAGCACGGTGGCGGCGTGGCTGTAGCCGCCCTGCTGGGCGCGCCTGAGCTCCAGCTCGGCCGCTTGCGGGTTGCCCAGACCGAGGTCGGCGCGGCCGAGCAGGAAGGCCACTTCGGGATTGGCCGGATGCGCACGTTGCGCCTGCCGCAGGTAAAGCTCGGCACCCCGCATGTCGCCGCGCGCCATCAGGTGCTCGGCGCTGGCAACCGGGTCGCCGGCATGCAACGCAAACCACGCGCCCGCGCCTGAGGCCAGCACCAGAAACAGCAGCCCGACGATCAGTGCCTTGCGCATGACGACATTCTCGCGTGGGTTCGCAACGTGGCCGACTCCTGAAGCATCGAAGCTGATCGACGCACAAAAAGCGCTGCGCCGAGACCGACGAAGCACGACCCGTGCTGGACGGGTGTTGTCGCCGGTCCTGCGCAGCTTTATGACGTATCGCGTGGGAGATGCTCCCGGCCAGGTTGCAAATCAAGGTCAAAAAAATACATTTATCGGTAAGGAGTCGCTGTTTATATACGCCCTGCGACGGTTCAAGCGCCGACTTGCCCTGGGGATGCGGCCATGGTGGCGGCAACCTCAAAGGTCGGCTGAAGGCGTGTAGCTCAGTGGCAGAGCGCTGCTCCAACTCGGCAGAGGTCGGGGGTTCAACTCCTTCCGCGCCTACGATCCGGATCGGTCCGCGTCATGCGGTGCTGGCCGGGTTACTGTGCCTCGCCGCGTGCCAGACGGCTGCACCTGGGCCTTCGGCCAATGCAGGCGTGGCAGCGGCTTCGGATGCCGGCCAGTATGTGATCGGGCCTGGTGACGTGCTGTCGATCTTCGTCTACGAGGCCCCGCCGCTCTCGGTAGGTGAATTGCCGGTGCGGCCGGACGGGCGCATCTCGGTACCGCTGGTGCCCGACGTGATGGCCGCCGGAAAGACCCCGTCCGAACTCGGTGCCGCGATCGCTTCGAGCCTGAAAACCTATGTGAACAACCCAAACGTGACGGTGATGGTGCGTTCGTTCCAGGGCCCCGCGGACCGCCAGGTGCGCGTGATCGGCGAGGCGACCGATCCGCAGGCAATACCTTATCGCGAGAACATGACCCTGCTGGACGTGATGATCGCCACCAAGGGGCTTACGAAGTTCGCTGCCGGCAACCGTGCGGTGATCGTGCGCCGTGTGGGCACGACCGAGCAGCGCATCCCGGTACACCTGTCGGATCTGATACGGGACGGCGACATCAGCCAGAACATGGTGATGCGGCCGGGCGACACGCTGATAATCCCGCAGAGTTTCTTCTGACGATGTGATGACGATTGCGCAGGCATAGTGGTGCGGCCGGCTGCCACGCGCCGGATGAAGTCGAGGGTCGGGTATGGAATCGCTTCAGGACATGGCTGGCCGTTACGGGCGGCTCGCCTGGCGCCGGCGCTGGTGGGGCCTGGTGGCCGCATGGGTGTTGTGCCTTGCGGGATGGCTCGGCGTCTGGGCCATGCCGAGTCAGTACGAGGCGAGCGCGCGCGTGTACATCGATGCGGACGCGGTGCTGACGCCGCTGCTGCGCGGCATCGCGGCGGACAGCTCGATGGCCGATCAGATCGATCTGCTTCAGCACATGCTGCTGTCGCGCCCGAACATCGAGAAGATCATTGCCAAGACGGATCTGGCGCTCGATGCGAGGACGCCCGCCGACATGGAGCGGCTGGTCGCCAGGCTGGGCGCCACGATCAAGGTGAACGCCCAGACGCACAACATCTTCTCGATCGCCTTCCGCTCCCCGGACCGGCAGCTGGCCTACGACGTGGTGCAGGCGGTGCTGGCCAGCTACATCGAGAACCGGGCGGGCGACAATCGCGACGACATGGAGAAAGCGTCGCAGTTCCTCGACGAGCAGATCGCCAGCTACGAGCGGCAGCTTCGCGACGCCGAAGGCAAGCGCGCCGAGTTCCGCACCCGCTACACCGATCTCCTGCCGGGCGAGAGCGGGGGAAACCGGCTGGAGCAGGCGCGCGCCCAGGTGATCGCCCTGTCCGGCCAGTTGGCCGATGCCCGTTCGCGACGCGTGCTGCTGGCCCGGGAGCTTACCACGACCCCGGCGCTCGTGGTGACCGAGCAGGCTGCCGGCGGCGGCTACGACACGCACGGTGCCCTGCGCGCCGCCGAGGAGAAGCTGCGCAACCTGCAGCAGGTCTACACGGATGCCTACCCGGAGGTGATCTCGCAGAAGCGCGTGGTGGAGGGGCTGCGACGTTCCGATGCCGCACCGGCGGCCGCCTCGGGCGGCAAATCGGCGCCCAACCCGGTCTACGAGCAGTTGAAGCTGCGCGTGGTCGAGACCGATGCCCTGGTCGAGAGTTTGCAGCGCCAGATCGACGACGCGGCGCACGAGCGTGACCGGCTCGACACGATCCAGCACGGCGCGCCGAACCTGGAGGCGCGCTACCTCAACCTCAACCGCGATTACGATGTGCTTCGCAAGAACTACGATGAGCTGCTGGCCCGGCGCGAAGGCATGCGAATCGCGACGGCAGCCCAGGTGCGGGCGAACAACGTCAAGATGGTCATCATCGACCCGCCGCAGCTGCCGCAGACGCCGGTGGCGCCGGCGCGCGTGCCGCTGTCGATCGCCGTGCTGGTGGCGGGGCTTGCGGGCGGC
Organism: uncultured Acetobacteraceae bacterium; assembly: GCA_964244615.1. GTDB lineage: Bacteria > Pseudomonadota > Alphaproteobacteria > Acetobacterales > Acetobacteraceae > BOG-908. Next base: position 31,255 of record CAXTJP010000004.1, on the reverse strand, counting down.
GTCGGGATCGTTGGCGCCCTGATGATGCTGGACCAGTCGTTCCACACGATCCACGACCTGCGCGCCCTGGGCCGGCCGGTCATCGGCGCCATCTCGCTGGCGGCGATGCCGCTTTCGCTCGCCTCCAGGCTGCGGCACGCGGCCGTTTTCGGTTCGGCGGTCGGGCTGCTGGCGGCTGTGCTCGGAGGCGTGCTGTTGCACTACACGCAGCACCTCTGATGGATCTGCACCTTCCCGATGGCCCCGCCATGCTGCCGGACACGCGGACGCCACGTCGGGTCGAGGACATGGCGCGCGCCGGGCTGATCGTCGAGTCCGAGGGCCGCACCCGGCTCGGGGACGAATTTCGCATCGCCGCCAGCCGCCTGCACGGCCTGGTCAACGCCTCGTTGGCAGCCGGTGAGCGATCGGGAAACGTGGTGCTGGTGACCAGCACGCGCCCGGCGGAGGGCAAGAGCTTCGCCTCGGTCAACCTGGCCGCGGCCCTGGCCCGGACCGGCGCGCGCCCGGTGCTTCTGGTCGATGCCGACGCCAAGCCGCACTGCCTTACCGACCTGTTCGGACTGAGCGGCGCCGTCGGCCTGCTCGACTACATCGCCGACAGTCGCCTCTCGCCTGAGCGGCTGGTGGCTGCCACCCCGGTCGCCGGCCTCTCGCTCCTGCCGCTGGGCAGCCGGTCGGCGGCGATTGCCGGGAGTGGCCATGGCCAGCCGCTGCAGGAGGCGGCCGAGCAGCTGTCGCGGCGCTTCGCCGGTTCGACGCTGGTGATCGATACCGGGCCGCTGCTGGCCACCAGCGATCCCAGCGTGCTGGCGCCGGTCGCCTCGCAGATCCTGATGGTGGTCGAAGCCGGCCGGACACAGCGCGGCGAGTTGGAAGCCGCGCTCGAGATGATCAAGGCCTGCCCCAAGGTGGTGCTGCTGCTCAACAAGCAGGCCGGCCAGAACCGCGCCGCGTTCGGCGCCTACAGCTACTCGGGCGGCTACTACGCCAAGCCGAACATCCCGCCGGCCTCCGCCTGATGCGATCGGGCTTGCTTTCGGATCTGGAGCACGATCCGGGCCGGCATGCCCGGCCCGGCCAGGCGCTCGCCGGGTCGCTGCTTGCCACGGTGCTGCTGTCCCCTGCCATGGCCGCGCCGGCGCTGGCTCAGGCCGTCTCGGGCCAGGATGCCGTGGCGCCGCCGCTGCCGGGGGCTGCCGACACGCTGCTTCCCCGCACCGGCATCGATCCTGAGGTATCGGACCTGCGCGAGCACCTGCTTCGAGCTTACGGCGATGCAGAGCCAGCGCCTGCCGCAGCCGGTCCGACACTGCGGATGACCGGCCAGTTCGGCGCGTCTGAGGAGTTCACGAGCAACGTGGGCGCACCTGACAGCGGCCATAGCGGCGGCGGCTCCGACCTCATCACCCTGCTGCAGCCTGGGATCGACATCGTCGACACCACGCAGCGCCTGCAGGTCAGCCTGGACTACCGGCCGACCGGGCAGATCTACGCCCGGCATGGCGATTTCTCGCAGTTCGAGCAGCAGGCCGACGGCAGCATCGTGGCCACCGCCCTGCCTGGCTGGCTGTACGTGGATCTGCGCGGCTCGGTGAGCCAGGAGGCAGTCTATGGCGGGCTCGGGCCGGCCAGCACCGTCACGCTGTCGCCCGGCAACCGGCAGACCGTGAGCAGCATGTCAGCCTCGCCTTATCTGAGCCGCACGCTCGGCGGCAACGGCACGGTTCAGGCCGGAGCCAGTTACGCCTACAGCGCCACCGACGCGCCGGGCCTGGCCGGTGACAACGTGCTGGGCGGGTTGGGCGCCTATGGCAGTTCGTACCTGGCGACCAAGCGGGTGTTCGCCAGCTACACCACGGGCGAGAACCTGGGCCGGCTGCGCAATAAGGTTGGCACCGACGACAGCTTCTACGACGGCTCCGGCGCGCTGGCCGACAGCCGCCGCCTGCTGTTCACCGACGACGCCAGCTACGCCGTCACCCGGCTCGTCTCGCTGCTGGGCGAGGCCGCTTACGAGGACCTCGCCTACCCGCGCAGCGGGTTCGGCTATTCGGGTCCGGTCGGCTCCGGCGGCGTTCAGCTGACCCCCAGCCGGGGGAGCAGCCTGACGGTGGAGTACCGCTACCTCGACGGGTTCGGCTCGGCGTTCGTGCAGGGCTCGGTGCAGGTCGCGCCGACCATACGGGTGTTCGGCGGCTACTCGGCCGGCATCTCCACCTTCCAGCAGGATGTGCAGAACACGCTGCTGGACAGCGCAGCCGACGGCACGGGCGCCGCAGCCTCGGCGCTGCAGGCGGCGCCGCTGCTGCAGTCGGACAACGCGTTCGGGGCCAATCAGAACCTCAACCGTATTCACCGGCTCGACGTCTCGGCCAGCTGGCTCGCCCGCCGCGACACCGTCACCCTGTCGGTGCAGCAGGAGACGACGGATCCGGTCGGGCGTCAGGTCGGGCCGTTCACCCCCGTCTCCACCAGCGGCATGTTTTGCAGCTTGACCGTAGTGCACGAGCTCAGCCCCGTGCTGAGCCTGACCGGCTTCGTGCAGTACGACCGGAACCGGACCGGCCTGGTGCAGGGGAGCGCCGGCGATACTGGGCAGACGATCGCCGTCTCGGTGGGGCTGGACCGCACGTTCACCAATACGCTGACCGGCTACGTCCGCGTTGGCGGCACCTACGTGGTCGGCGGCTCGGCGTTTGCAGCGGCGGGCTACCAGGGCCTGAACGGCAACGACACGACGGTCCTCGTCGGCGCCGTGAAGCGGTTCTGAGCATGCGTGGGCCGGCTGCAGCGCACACCGCACCGCCCACCAACGCGATGACGGTGGACGTGGAGGATTGGTTCCAGGTTCAGGCCTTTGCCGGCACGATCGCGCGCGGCGATTGGGACGGCCTGCCGCGCCGCGTCGAGGCCAGCACCGACCGTTTTTTGCAGATGTTTGCCGATGCTGGCGTGCATGCCACCTTCTTTACGCTCGGCTGGGTGGCGGACCGTCACACGGACCTGGTGCGCCGGATCGTGGCAGGGGGGCACGAGCTGGCGAGCCACGGCTACGCGCATCGTCCGGTCCACGAACAGGGTCCGGCCGATTTCGCCGAGGATGTGGGCCGCGCGCGCCGCTTGCTGGAGGATGTGGGCGGCGTTGCGGTACGCGGCTACCGCGCGCCCACCTTCTCGATCGACGCGCGCAACCCGTGGGCGTTCGAGGTGCTCGCCGATCAGGGTTACGCCTACAGTTCGAGCGTCTATCCGGTCCGCCACGACTTGTATGGCATGCCGGACGCGCCACGCGGCCCGCATCGCGTGGGTGGTGGCCGGCTGCTGGAACTGCCGATGACCACGCTGCGGCTGGGCGGCCGCAACCTGCCGTTCTCCGGCGGCGGCTATTTCCGCCTGATGCCGTATCGGGTGTTCCGCGCCGGTCTGCGTCGGGTGGGTGCCGAGAGGGCGCGCGGCGTGTTCTACACCCACCCGTGGGAGATCGATCCCGGCCAGCCGCGTGTGGCGGCCGCACCGCGCCTCGCGCAGTTCAGGCACACCGTCAACCTGGGGCGCACGGCGGGCCGGGTGAGACGGCTGCTGTCCGACTTCGCCTGGGACCGCATGGACCGGGTGTTCGCCGCCGAACTGGACCCGCCATGATCCGTGTCGTGGCTCTGGGGCCTGACACCGCTCCGTGGGATGCCTTCGTGCACGCCCGGCCGGAGGCGACCTTCTTCCACCTGGCTGCCTGGCGCGGTGTGATCGAGCGAGCGTTTTCCCACCGTGCGCACTACGTTATGGCCGAGCAGGACGGCGCCGTCGTGGGCGTGCTGCCGCTGGTGCAGGTGCGCACGCGCCTGTTCGGCCACGCGTTGGTGTCCAACCCGTTCTGCGTCTACGGCGGTCCGCTGGTGGCCAGCGCCGAGGCGGCGCGGGCGTTGTCGGATCATGCGGCCAGGTTGCGCGCCCAGCTCGGGGCGCAGGCCTGCGAGTTTCGTTTCCTTCAGGCACCACCAACCGGCTGGCTGGACGATGACTGGCAGGAACGTGATGCGCTCTACGTGACGTTCCGCCGCGCCATCGCCGGCGATGACGACGCCAACCTGCGTGCTATCCCGCGAAAGCAGCGCGCGGTGGTGCGCAAGGGCATCGAACGCGGGCTGGTCGCCACCACCGATCGCGACGTGGACCTGCTGCACGCGATCTACGCGGTCAGCGTGCGCAACCTCGGCACCCCGGTGTTCGCGCGACGCTACTTCCGCATCCTGGCCGAGACGTTCGGCCCGTCGCTCGACGTGGTCACGGTCCGCAACGCAAGCGTGCCGGTCGCCTCGGTGATGAACTTCTACTGGCGCGACGAGGTGATCCCCTATTACGGCGGCGGGACCGACACCGCGCGTACCTGCCAGGGCAACGATTTCATGTACTGGGAGGTGATGCGTCGCGCCGCCGCGCGCGGCTGCCGCCTGTTCGATTTCGGGCGCAGCAAGGAAGGGACCGGCGCGTTCGCGTTCAAGAAGAACTGGGGGTTCCAGCCTGCGAAGCTGCACTACCGGCTGGCGCTGGCGCCGGGACAGGCGGTGCCGGAGGTGAACCCGCTCAACCCCAAATACCGGCTGATGATCGCCGCCTGGAAGCGCCTGCCGGTGCCGGTGGCCAACCTGCTCGGCCCCGTGCTGGTCAGGGGCGTCGGATGAACGCCGCCGCGGCGCTGCGGCGTGACGGCGCGGCCTGGATCGCGGCGGCGGCGGGGGTCTTCGTGCTTGGCGCGGTGTTCCGGCCGGAGATCGCGTCGGCGGTGACGGTGTGGAACAGCTCCACCGCCTACGGCCATTGCTGGCTGGTGCTGCCGATCGTGGCCTGGCTGCTGTGGGAGAGGCGGGGCGTGCTCGCGGCGCAACCGGCGCGGCCCGCCGCCTGGGCCGGGTTGCTGGCGATACCGCTGGTGCTGGCCTGGTGGTTGTCGGACCTGCTGGGGATCATGGAAGGGCGGCAGCTGGCGGCGCTCGGCTTCGTGCTCCTGCTGCTGCTGGCCGTGCTCGGCGCCCGGCTGTGGTGGGCGCTGTCGGCGGCCTTTCTCTACCTCGTGTTCCTGGTGCCGTTCGGGGCCTTTGTCACCCCGGTGCTGCAACGTTTCACCGCCGGCTCGGTCGTGGCCGGGCTGCGCCTGCTGGACATCCCTTTCGAGGCCGACAGCTTCCAGATCACCATACCCGAGGGCGTGTTCTACGTGGCCGAGGCGTGCGCCGGGTTGCGTTTCCTGATCGCGTCTGTGGCGTTCGGCGTGCTGTACGCGGTCACGATGTTCCGCTCGCCCGGGCGGCGGCTCCTGTTCGTCGCGGTGTCCTGCGCGGTGCCGGTGCTGGCCAACGGCGTGCGGGCGCTGGGTATCGTGCTGCTGGGCCACGCGCTGGGCAGTGCGCGGGCCGGGGCGGCGGACCACCTGATCTATGGCTGGGTTTTTTTCTCGACCGTCATCGTGCTGCTGGCGCTGGCTGGGCTGCCGTTCCGCCAGGCGCCGGTCACCGCCGCGTCGGGCCGGTATCGCTCGACCGGTGACGCGGGACCGCCGGGCCGGGCCGTGGCGCTGGCCGGCGGGCCGGTGCTTGTGCTGGCACTGGCCTGCCCGCTTCTCGCCGGACAGGGCGCACCCTCCGGTTCTGTTGCTGCGCCGGCCGCCCCGGAGCCGCTCGTCGGCTGTGTCGGCTTCGGCGCCCGTGTCTCCGGCCCAACCGTTACCGCCGCCTTTCTCTGCGGTGGACAGAGCCTGCGGCTGGTGAGCACCGCGCTGCCGCACGGCTCCAACCCGGCTCGTGTCCTCGATGCGGCTCGCCTGCCCGCGATTGCGGGGCTTGGCGGCGACATCGACACCGAGGCCTGGCAAACGCCGGGGTCGGAGGCGTCGCCCTGGATGCTTGTCAGTGCCCGCGACACCGGGCGGTTGGCGGCCTACGCCGTGCGGGTCGGCGGCGTGCAGGGCGTGGGCGGGCTCCGTGACCGGCTGCGAATGCTGGGCGACATGCTGGGCCGTGGTACGGCCGATCCGACGATCGCCAGGTCCGTCACGCTTGAGCCTGGCGGCGCGGATGCGGAGGCCCTTCTGAAATCAATCCTCACGCAGCTTGGTCCGGGCCGCTTTGCAGCCGGTTCCGCGACAACGCGGTCATGAGCCGCGTCGCGCCTCGCCTGGCCTGCACCGCCAGCCAGGCGCCGGACCAGGCGCGATGCAGCGTGGTCCAGTACAGCGTCGTGCCGCCCTTCGCCAGCGTCAGCTTGTAGCGTTCCGGACCGGCCAGCAGGTCGTAGAGGCGGGCGCCGGCGGTCGCGTAATGCTCGATTGCCAGGGCGTGGCAGACGAGGCCGGGCTTCTCGCGCGGGCGGTCGCGGTCGTAGTCGAAACCGCTCTGGTAGCTGAGCACGTGGCCGTCACGCTGCAGCGTGTAGAGCAGGCCCACGACGCGGTTCCCGGCCTGCACGCGCAGCAAGTCGGCCTCGCCCCGCGGCCAGGCGCGCGCAATCAGCGTGCGATGAAAACGTCGTGTGGCAGCGAGCGCGAAGGCGCCCGGCCGGCCCCGCCTGGACCAGGAAGTCTGGTGCAGCCGCACCATCTCGTCGAACCAGGCTTGCGCGTCGGCGACGGTCGGTGCGCGCTCCAGCCGCAGGTCGGGGCCGTATAGGCGGCGCGAGCGCCTGATCTGCGCGCGTGCGCCGGCACTCAATGTCTGCAGGTAGGGCACACCGCCGAGCGACGTCAGGTCGACGGCCGGGGCGTTGCGGCTTTGCCCGTCTGACAGCCAGCCAGCTTCGTCCGCCGCCGCCAACGTCTCGTCGTCCACGCCGGACAGGACCAGGGCCGGGCCCAGGCGGGCGACGTGGCGCAGGGCCATCGAAATTGCATACTGCTCGCCCTGCGCGGTCAGCAGGCCGTTATGTTCGATGAAAGGCGAATCCTGCGCCGGATCGCCGGTCTGATTCAGCCACAACCGGCCGCCGCGCTGGCCGAGCAGGGCGAGCGACACGTCGCACCCGTCCTGCGACACGGTGAGCAGGCGCGCTTGCCCGAAGCGTTCCGCCGCCAGGCAGCCGAGAAAGGTCCAGCTGCGGAAGAACCCGGCGTCTGACCGGGCTTCCAGCGCCCGCCAGCGGCTGCCGAGCGCGTCGAGGTCGCCGACCGGTTTCAGGGTGATTTGCAACACGACGGTGCTTCGTAACGAGTGTGGGCAGCATTGTCGCGGGGTGGTGGCTAAGGAAGTCTAAGGAAGCGGTCCCTTTTGGACGAAGGACGCAAAAACGTCTTCCATTGCACAATCGAATGAATTTGGTTTTTCTTTGCAAGAAAGAACTGCTTTCTTCTGCTTGCCCGATCGGGCAAGCACAAACCATGTCGCTGGCCGACCTGCCGACCCTGCTGCTCGTGCCGCCGCTGAACTGCCTGGTGGCCGCCTGCGCCGGCGCGGTGCTTTGTCGCCGGCGCGTCGGGCGCAGGCTGCTGGGTCTCGGACTCGGCGGACTGGTTCTGCTGTCGGTGCCCATGGTTTCCGGCTGGCTGATCGCCTCGCTGGAAGGCGGGCTGCCGGTTCGGGCGGACACGCACGACCCGCCGGGCGCAGTGGTGATCCTGAGCGGCGACCAGGTCGAACTGGCGCAGGATCTGGGGCAGGCGGATGGGTTGGACGGCTACGAGGTGGGTCGCCTGACGCTGGAGCGCGAGGTGGCCGGCGCCCGGGCGGCGCGGGCGACGGGGCTGCCGGTCCTGGTGTCCGGCGGCGTGATACGACCCGGTGCGCCGAGCCTGGCGGCGCTGATGGCGCGCAGCCTGCACGACGATTTCGGCGTGACCCCGCGCTGGCTGGAGGCCGGGTCGCAGGACACGTGGGAAAACGCCGCGGACTCGGCCACCGTGCTGCGGACGGCCGGGATCGGCACGGTCTACGTGGTCACCCATGCCTGGCACATGCGTCGCGCGCTGATCGCGTTCCGGGCGGCAGGGCTGCACGCCGTGGCGTTCCCGGTGGACGCGGCCCGCGCGCCGCGGCTGGAGTTGCGCAGCTTCGTGCCGCGTATCGCCGCCTGGCAGGAGAGTTTCTGGGCGCTGCACGAATGGATCGGCTGCGCCTGGTACGCGCTGCATGGCTGAGGATGCCGTCCGTATCGAAGAGTTTGCCGAGCTGGGTGCGATGCCGGACGCGGCGCTGGCGCTGTTCGGCGCGGACGCGTTCTCCACTTCGGGGTGGTACGCGAGCGTGGCCGCGGCCGCGATGGCGCCGGGCGCGCGACCGTGCTTCCACGTGGCGTATCGCGGCGAAGCCGTGCTGGGTGTGGTACCCATGCGGCGCGGCGCGGACGGCCTGTCCGCCCTGACCACGCCCTACACCGTGCTGTGGTCGCCGTTGCTGGCGGGCGGGGTGCCGCCGGCCGACATCGTGGCGGTCGGGCGCGCGCTCGGCAGACGGTGGCGAGGCTGGCCGTGCACGCGGCTGGACGCGCTCGACCCCGACGCGGCCTGGCTGCCGCCGCTGCTGGGCGGGCTGCGACGCGCGGGGCTGCTGCCGTTGCGGTTCGACCATTTCGGCAATTGGCGTCTCGGCGTGGCCGGCCTGGGCTGGGACGCCTACCTGGCGGGCCGGCCGGGCGAGCTGCGCACCGCGATCGGGCGGCGTACGCGGCGGTTGCTGCAGGGGGAAGGCGCCAGGTTCACCCTGGTGGACGGCCCGGACGGGCTGGAGGCGGCGCTGGCGGCATACGACAGGGTCTATGCGGCGAGCTGGAAGGAGGCGGAGCCCTATTCCCGGTTTAACCCGACGCTGATGCGTGCGGCCGCGTTGTCTGGCGGCTTGCGGCTGGGTGTGCTGCATCTGGGGGACGTGCCGATCGCCGTGCAGTTCTGGCTATTGCATGACGGCGGGGCCGGGTGCTGGGCCGGGGTGCAGAAGCTGGCGCATGACGAGGCGCACAGGCGGTGGGCGCCGGGCACCGTGCTGACCGCCCTGATGGTCCGGCACCTGCTGGAGCAGGACGGGGCGGCGGCGCTGGATTTCGGTCGCGGGGACGATCCCTACAAGCGGTCCTGGACCGGCGAGCGCCGGCAGCGTGTGGGCGTGGTGCTGGCGGCGCCCTGGCGGGCGGCGGGTGCGGTGCAGATCGCGCGGCACTGGGCCGGACGCTGGCGCAGGCGCACGGGCTTGACCCCATGATCCGCGACGGGGGCACGACGCCGACGCTGGTACGCATCGCTCGCCGTGCATCCGGGGTTTGGCGCTTGTAAGGTCAGGACGATGTTCGCCCTGGTCCCTCAGCGGCGAGGTCACGAAACTCGAAAGGCGCCCAAAGTTGCCGATCGGGGCAACCCTCCAGCTACGCGGCAGCGGCTGGCAAGGAATAGTCCATTCCCTGCAAGTCCGCGATCAATCCCGGACCGCTGGGCTCCCAGCCAAGCTGTGCCTGGGTCCATGCGCCGGAAGCCCGAAGGTCCATGCTGGCGAACATCGCGAACCAGCCGAAATGATCTTGCGCCTGCTCGGGGGAAAGGGAGACCACCGGCATGCCGAGACCTGCGGCCACCGTCTCGGCTATGTCGCGCGCCGGTATGCCCGCCTCGGCGACGGCATGATATCGGGCAGCCCGGTGGCCCTTTTCGAGGACGAGTCGATAGAGCTTCGCCACATCGAGCACGTGGGCCGCCGGCCAGCAATTGGCGCCGTCGCCTACGTAGGCCACGACGCCTTTCTCCCGCGCGATTGCGACGAAGGGCGAGATCAGCCCTTGCTTGAACGTGTCATGCACCTGCGGGAGCCGGACCACGCGGACGTCGATGCCCATCTGCAGCATCGCATTGCCCTCCAACTCGGATGCGACGCGAGGGTTGTGGTTGTCCGCCTTGAACACGTCCTCCGTTGCGGGCTGGCCCGATCCAGGGTCGCCCATCCCGGTTCCTGACGTGATGACAAGGGGACGGTCGGACCCCCTGAGCGCAGAGCCAAGCGCCTCGATCACGCGCCTGTCCTTCTCGCAGTTTGCGACGAAATTCGTGAAGTCATGATCAAAGGCCGTGTGGATCACAGCGTCCGAGCGCGCCGCTCCGTTGGCAAGGCTGCCCGGGTCATCGAGTTCGCCGTGATACGCTTCCGCCCCGGCCTGTTCCAGCCATCGCGCACCAGCGTCCGACCGGGTCAACCCGAGCACCTGATGGCCGGCCCCGATGAGTTCGGCCACGATACGGGAGCCGATGAAGCCGGTCGCACCCGTCAGGAATACACGCATGAGGCACCTCTGTTCAGTCTGCCAGCAGTATCGCGCTCCACTCTACCCTGTTAAAGTAGTGGTGTTATCGTCTTATAATCGACAACAGGATGCAGGATGTCTGCTCAGGACGCCAATCAGCTCGGAACCTATCTCCGCAATCGTCGCACACGGCTTGACCCGGCTACCTTCGGCTTCCCGGCGGGCCGTCGGCGGACGCCGGGGCTACGGCGCGAGGAGGTCGCACAACGCGCCAACATCAGCCCGACCTGGTACGCCTGGCTGGAACAGGGCCGGGGCGGGGCGCCATCGGCCGACGTCCTCGACCGTATTGCTACCGGGCTCATGCTCACTGAACCCGAGCGCGAGCATATCTTCATGCTCGGGCTCGGCCGTCCGCCCGAAATCCGCTACAAGCCCGCTCTCGGCGTGACGCCGCGGCTGCAGCGCGTACTCGACGCGCTGGAGGTCAGCCCCGCGATCGTCAAGACCGCGATTTGGGACGTGGTCGCCTGGAATGGCGCCGCGGCGGCGCTGTTCACAGATTATTCGAAGTTGCCACGTGAGCAGCGCAACATCCTTCGCCTCATGTTCGGCAATGCGCAGGTGCGGGCAGCGCAGGAAGATTGGCAGAGCGTGGCACGCTTCGTGGTCGGCGCATTCCGCGCAGATGTCGTGCGCGCTGGTGCGGGCGAGGAGATCACGCGGCTGATCGAGGAGCTGACGAGGACGAGCGCTGAATTCGACGTGCTATGGCGGGACAACGACGTTGTCGCTCACGGCGACGGATTGAAGCGTATCCATCATCCGGAAGCCGGTCTGCTGGAACTGGAGTTTTCCGCCTTCGCCGTCGATGGCCGACCGGAGTTGGGAATGGTCGTCTACAATCCGGCGTCGCGAACGACCGCCGATCGCATCCGAACTCTCCTGGCAACCAGTCCGGCGTAGCTGCACCGACAGTCTCAAACAGCATCCGACCAATGACCCTGCCACTGACCCGATGAAGCACGTGGTCTGACAAGCGGGCAGCGGAAAGTCCGAACCGAGCTGGCTTCCAGCAATGAACGCCCAACGAGAAGCGGCAAGGCCCAGGCGGCGAATACGCCGCTCGGCCAGAGGCCGGCTCGCCTCTGACCGTTCGGGGGTCCGGTAGCAACCGAACCGAAGTTCGATTCAGATTGCCCGACGAGGCAAACGACAGACTTTCGGGCCCCCTGCTACCGGACCCCGTTCAAGGCGGCATCTGCGGGTGGAGGTATCGGTCGAGGCGGGCCAGCACCGACAGCCAGGCGTAGCCGCGTTCCATCGATTGCCGGGCCGCGGCGCCGAGGCCGGGATGGCGGCCGTCCAGCACCGCGCAGACCGCCTCCACGAAGGCGGTGGCACCGTCGGCGACCAGAAGTTCGGTGCCGGCCTGGGCGCGCACGCCCTCGTACGCGGGCGGGGAGGCGATGACCGGTTTGCCCATCGCCATGCCCTCCAGCACCTTGTTCTGGATGCCGCGGGCGATGCGCAGCGGGCAGACGATGGCGGCGGCGTGGGCGACGTAGGGCCGGACATCCTCCACCCGCCCGGTGACGTGCACGCCGGGCAGGTCGGCCAGCGCGCGGACCTCGGCGGCGGGGTTGGCGCCGACGATCCAGAAGCGCAGGCCGGGCACGCGGGCCAGCAGCATCGGCACCACCTCGCGGGCGAACCAGAGCACCGCGTCGGCATTCGGCCAGTAATCCATGTTGCCGGTGAAGACGAGGCAGGGTCCGGACGCGCCGAACGGCCAGGGATAGTCGCCGTAGGGCGCGAAGCGGGCGAGGTCGACGCCGTTCTCCACCGCCACCACGCGGTCCGCACTCTCCGGTGCCAGCTCGCGGAAACGTTCGGCTTCGGGCTCGGAGACGAAGAAGGTAAGTGCGCTGGCGCTCGCGGCTGCGCGCTCGTAGGCGAGCAGCGTGCGTGCCTCGCGTGCCCAGACCAGGCGCATGGGAAAGGCGGCCTTGGTGGCGTATTCGGCCCATTTCTCCGAATCGATGTCCTGCGCATCGAGGATGCGGCGGCCGCGCGTGGCGTTTGCGGCGTACGGCGCCATGGCGACGGAGTAGATGTACACCACGTCGATCGGGATGCGCGCCATCGTCTCGTCCACCCAGCGCTGCAGCGCCGGGGCCATGTAGAAATCCGGCATCAGCGGGCGGCCCGGCCGTGCGTGCAGCAGGGCGCGGATCTTCTGCCGCCGCTTGTCGATTGGAAAAGCGCCGATGCTCTCGCACACGGAGCGCAAACGCTCGACATGCGCCATGTCGTCCGGCTCGTCCACCACGCAGCCCAGATGCACCCGGAAGCCGATGCTGCGCATGTGCTGAATAACGTTCCATCCCCGTATCTTCTCCCCCTTGTTGAGAGGCCAGGGAATACGATGACTGATGAAAATGAGATCAGGCATTTCAGCGAAGCCCAAAAAACAAAAGTTTCTCTGTTTCTGTCTTTTCAAAGAAAGAAAACGCTTCCTTCCTCAACTGGGCTGCGCCCGCAACGACCAGGTCTCGCTCCCCCGCTCGGTAAACTTCACCGGATAAGCCATAGCGCCCTGTTCATTGAGCGCGCTGATCAGCCGATACCGTCGCTCGGTCGGCACCACGAACATCATGAACCCTCCGCCGCCCGCGCCGGACACCTTGGCGCCGATGGCGCCGGCCGCGCGCGCCATGCCCTCCAGCCGCTCGATCGTGGGGTTGGTGATGCCGGGTGCGGTGCGTTTCTTGGCGAGCCACGAGCGTTCCAGCAGGGCGGCCACGGTGGCGATGTCGCCCATCAGGATGGCGCGTTTCATGTCCACCGCGTCCTGGCGCAGCTGGTGCATCGCGTCCATCACCTCGGCGGCGTGGGTGTCGAGGCCGCTGTTTTGCTGGCGGATGATCCGGTCCGACGAGCGGGACTGGCCGGAGAACGACACGACGAGCGAGCTTTCGAGTTCGAGGGCCACGCCTTCGGAGAAGCGCAGCGGGTTCACGATCACCTCGCCGTCGCGCAGGAATTCGAGGAAGTTGATGCCGCCGAACGAGGCCGAGTACTGGTCCTGCCGGCCGCCGGCGAGGTTGAGGTCCACGCGTTCGATCTCGTAGGCCAGGTGCGCCACGTCGTAGCGCGCGAGCGGCAGGTCGAGGTAGGTGCGGTAGGCCTCGACCAGCGCCACGACGAGGGCGGAGGACGAGCCGAGGCCGGAGCCCATCGGCGCGTCCACCGCGGTGGTCACGCTCACGGACAGTGGCTCGCCGCCGTGAAAGTCGCGCATCATGCGTTCGTAGACGCCGCGATGCAGCAGCAGCGTGCTGTGCGGCAGGGTGGCGGTACTAGGCCAGATCTCCTCGCGGTCGAGGTCGCAGGCTTCGAAATAGACCTGGTTGTCGTCACGGGCGCGGATCGAGGCGAAGGCGAACCGGTCTATGGTGGCGTTCAGCACGGCGCCGCCATGCTGGCTGGAGTAGCTCAGCAGGTCGGTGCCGCCGCCGGCGAGGCCGAGGCGCAGGGGGGCGCGGGCGCGTACCACGGCGCGGCGCCGGCCGCGTCGGTCGTGGAACGGGCGGAAGGAGGCGGGCTGGTCCATGATAGCGTCCGGTGCTTGGCAGCTTCACCCGATTAAGGCACACGCGGTTTAATGAATACCATCCTTTGCAACCATCTGGTGCGGTCGGCGGTGGGGGCTGCAACCCTGGCCAACGATTTGGCGTGCGCGCGCGTGCTGCACGAGATGGCGGACGTGGTGGAGGCGGCCCTGCGGGCGGGCGGCAAGGTGCTGGTGGCGGGCAACGGCGGCAGCGCGGCCGACGCGCAGCACATCGCCGCCGAGTTCGTCAGCCGGCTGATGTTCGACCGCGCGCCGCTGGCCGCCCTGGCACTGAGCGAGAGCGGGCCGGTGCTGACGGCCTGCGGCAACGATTACGGGTTCGAGACCGTGTTCGCGCGTCAGGTGGCGGCCCTTGGGCGCAAGGGGGACGTGTTCCTGGCGTTCTCCACCTCGGGCAACTCGAGAAACCTGATCTTGGCCGCCGACGTCGCCCGGCAGGGCGGGCTGGCGACGCTGGGCTTCGCCGGTGCCTCAGGGGGGGCGATGCCGGGCAGGTTCGATCACGTATTTCGTGCGCCGTCCGATCAGGCGCAGGTGGTGCAGCAGCTGCACATGGCCGCCGCCCATGCCGTGCTGGCGCAGGTGGAGCACACGATGTTCGGCGGTGTCGCGTGAGCGGGCGTCCGGCCACCATCGGGCAATGCGCCATCCTGGCGGGTGGGCTGGCGACGCGGCTGGGCAGCATCGCGGCCGAGACGCCGAAGCCGGTGCTGGAGGTAGGGGGACGGCCGTTCATCGCCTGGCTGATGCGCGAGATGCTGCGCTTCGGGGTCAGGGATTTCGTCATCCTGACCGGCCATCTGCCGCGCGCGGTGGAGGATGCGGTGCTGGCCGCCGCCGACGCGCTGCCACGCCGCGTGACCGTGCGCTTCTCCGAGGAGCCGGCGCGCGCCGGCACCGGGGGCGCGCTGCACCACGCGGCCCCGCTGCTGGCCGAACGGTTCCTGATGTGCAACGGCGATTCGCTGTTCGACTGCAACGTCGCCGCCCTGCTGGCGGGCTTTGCGGCGGACGGTGACGACGTGCTCGGCCGCATGGTGGTCCGCGCGATCCCGGACGCGTCGCGCTACGGCACGGTGACGCTGGACGGCGACCGGGTGACCGCGTTTCGCGAGCGGCCCGAGGCGGGTGCGGCCGGGGCGCCGGGGCTGATCAACGCCGGGATCTACGCGCTGGACCGGCGGGTGGTGGACCGGCTGTCGCCGGTCTGCTCGCTGGAGCGCGACCTGCTGGCGCCGCTCGCGGCCGAGGGCGCGCTGCGGGCGACACGCCAGCACGGCTGGTTCGTGGACATCGGCATCCCCGACGACCTGGCGCATGCGCGCCGCGAACTGGCCGCCTGCATGGACCGGCCGGCGCTGTTCCTGGACCGCGACGGCGTGCTGAACGTGGATCACGGCTACGTCGGCAGCCAGGACCGGTGGGAGTGGGTGGAGGGCGCGCGCGAGGCGGTGGCACTGGCGACGCAGCATGGCTGGCACGTGTTCGTGGTGACCAACCAGGCGGGGGTGGCGCGCGGCCTGTACGGCGAGGCGGACGTGGACGCGCTGCAGAACTGGGTGGCCGACGGGCTGCGCCGGGCTGGCGGCACGCTGGACGATTTCCGTTACTGCCCGTACCACGTGGAGGGGCGCGTGGACGCCTACCGGCGCGAGAGCGACTGGCGCAAGCCGGCGCCCGGCATGCTTCTGGACCTGATGCGCGAATGGCAGCTCGACCCGCGTCGCTGCGTCATGGTGGGCGACAAGGATTCCGACATGCAGGCGGCCGCCCGCGCCGGGGTGGCCGGCCACCTGTTCACCGGCGGCAACCTGCTGGCGTTCCTGGCGCCGATCATCGAAGGCGGCCGGGCGGGCCGCGCATGACCCTGGTGGTGATCCCGGCGCGGCTGGCGGCCAGCCGGCTGCCCGGCAAGCCGCTGGCCGACATCCATGGCGAGCCGATGATCGTGCATGTCTGGCGACGCGCGGTGGCATGCGCGCTCGGCCCGGTGGTGGTGGCGGCCGACGATGCCGGCATCATCGCCGCGATCGAGGCGGTGGGCGGCGTGGCGGCGCCGACGCGGGCGGACCATGCGTCGGGCACCGACCGGGTGGCCGAGGCGCTGCGGCGTGTGGACCCGGACCGCCGGCACCAGATCGTGGTGAACTTCCAGGGCGACCTGCCGACGATCGCGCCGACGGTGGCCCGTTCGGCGCTTCGGCTACTGGACGACCCGGCGGTGGACATCGGCACCGCGGTCGCCCTGATCACCCGGCCGGAGGAGGGCCACGCTCCGAGCGTGGTGAAGATGGTGGGCACGGCGCTGGGGCAGGCGCGGTTCCGGGCGCTGTATTTTACCCGCGCCCGCGCGCCCTGGGGGGAAGGGCCGCTGTACCACCACATCGGGCTGTATGTGTGGCGGCGTGATGCGCTGGAGCGGTTCGTGGCGCTGCCGCCATCGCCCCTGGAGTTGCGCGAGCGGCTGGAACAGCTGCGCGCGCTGGAGGCCTCGATGCGGATCGATGCCGCTTTGGTCGAGGACGTGCCGCTTGGGGTGGACACGCCGGCGGATCTGGAGCGCGCTCGTCTGGTTTTGGGAAAGCAAGGTCTTCTTTCTTGAAAGAAAGAAGCAAAGAACTTCTGTTCATCGCGGTTTGGGCCTTCTGCTTTCCGGCGTTTGGTCGGGGCTGGGCAATCCTTTCGGTGGAGCGTGTTCGATACGGGACGGCGATGGCTGTCCGGACCGCGGCCGGCACCCAGATACTCAGTCCCGGCCGCTCGGACACTTCGTTCGCCGGCTATGACAAGCCGATCCTCTCGAACGACCACACCTTCGCCGCATGGCTGGAGGAGCAGGGTGCACCCGTTTCGGACGCGAGCTATCCCGAACCTACCGTGGCATGGCTGTTCACCGGCGGGCAGCCATCCAAACCAATGGGCTGCGACGGCGGCGAGCCGTTCGACCTTCGCTTTGGCGGGAATGGCCGCACGCTGATCCTGGTATGCAGCTTTCCGCATGGCGAGCCGCACAGGCACGAACTCTCCTTCGACACCGCGTCCGGCCGATGCCTGTCCAGCCGCGACATGCAGAGCGGACGCCGCCTGCCATGCGCAGGCTCACCTTCGCAAGGGCGCGGGCGCTAACCTGCGCAGCAGCGCGGAGACGCCGGCCGCCACGATCGCCGGGCCTGCCGGACGCACCATGCGCGCCTGCACGGCGATGGCCGCCCCGGCAGCCACCTGCAGGCCGAGCGCGCCGAGGAACAGCACACCGACCGCCACGGCGTCCGCCTGCCGGCTGCTGTAGATGTCGCGGCTGGATTTGGCCTGTGCGTCGAACCGTCCCCGCGCGGCCTGGGTGGCGCCCAAGGCGGGCTCGAACAGGTTGCCGTCCCGTAGGGGGGCAGCGGCACCGAGCTGGGCGTCGTAGCCGCGGGACGCGAGCACGCGGTCCAGGATGCCGGGGGCCAACCTGGCCGCCAGGATGGTGGGGGGCGTGGAGCTGCCGACGAAGACGTCGCGCCGATGGTTCGTCGCCGCGAACACGATGGCCTCTGCGGCGACCTCCGGCTGGTAGGGGGAGGGCGCCTTGGTCTCCCGGCCGGTCTTGTTGCGGGCCCAGTCGAATTGCGGCGTGTTGATCGCGGGCAGGTGCACCATCGTCAGGTGCACCGGGTTGCGGTCGTGGATCAGCTCGGACCGCAGCGCCTCGGTGAAGCCGCGCAGGGCGAACTTGGCGCCGCAATAGGCGCCCTGCACCGGTATCGCGCGCCAGGCCAGCACGGAGCTGACCTGGACGATCGTCCCGGACGTCATGCGTTTGAGCGCCGCCATCGTGCCGTGGACGGCGCCGAGATAGGTGACCTCCGTCACCCGGCGGATTTCCGCCTGGTCCAGCGTCTGGATCGGGCCGTAGACGGTGGCCATCGCGTTGTTGACCCACACGGTGATGGGGCCGAGCGCCGCGGCCATGGCGTCGGCTGCCGCTTCGATCGCCTGGGCGTCGGCCACGTCCGCCGAGACGGTGTGCACGGTGGCGCCGAGCGCCTCCAGCTCGGCGCGTGCCGCGTCCAGGCGCTCCTGGCCACGGGCGATCAGCCCGACCGCGTAGCCCTTCTGCGCAAACGCCCGGGCTGCCGCCCGCCCGATCCCGGCGCTGCCGCCGGTGATGACCACGACCTGACCCATCTGCGTCTCCTGCCTTGTCTGGCAGGTGGTAGTTGGCCCGGTCTGGCTGAATGCAAGCGGCGGCGCTGTGAGGCTCGGACGTCTTTGGGTCAGTGGCCGCCTGGGCGAGACCGCTTGCCGCCGAGGTAACGGCGCGGGTACAGGGCCTCAGCATCCTTGAGGGACACGTCATGCGATCGGCCAGCCTGCCCCAGTCCAGCACCCCGGCCGATGCGGCCGTGCAGGCGGCGGCGGACAGCGTGGCCCGTACGCTTTCGCTGGAGCGGCAGGGGCTGCTCGCCATGGGCGACGCGCTGCCGCACGGCCTGGCGGCCGGTTTCGCCGCGGCTGCGGCCACGATCGGGCGCGCCGCGGGCACGGTGATCGTCAGCGGCATGGGCAAGTCGGGTCATGTCGGGCGCAAGATCGCGGCGACGCTCGCCTCCACCGGGACGCCCAGCCATTTCGTGCACCCCGCCGAGGCGAGCCACGGCGATCTGGGCGTGATACGCGACACCGACGTGGTGCTGGCCATCTCCTGGTCGGGCGAGACGCCGGAGCTGGCCGACATCGTGGCCTACACGCGGCGCTTCGAGGTGCCGCTGGTGGCGGTCACCGCGTCGGCCGACAGCGCGCTCGGCCGGGCGGCCGACGTGGCACTGGTCCTGCCGGCGGCGCAGGAGGCGTGCCCGAACGGGCTGGCGCCGACCACCAGCACCACGATGCAGCTGGCGGCCGGCGACGCGCTGGCGGTGCTGCTGCTGGAGCAGCGCGGTTTTTCCGCCGGGGATTTCCAGCGCTTCCACCCGGGCGGCAAGCTGGGCGCCCGGCTGATGCGGGTGGGCGCGCTGATGCATGCCGGGGACGAGCTGCCGGTGCTGCGCATGGATGCCACCCTGTCGGAAGGGATCGTGGAGATGACGTCGAAGCGGTTCGGCATCGCCGGGGTGGTGGACGAGGCCGGCATCCTGGTGGGGGCGCTGACCGACGGCGACCTGCGCCGCGCCTTCCGCGCCGGCTTCGTCGACCGCCCGGTGCGCGAGGCGATGGGCCGGCGGCCGTACACCCTGCCCGAAGACGCGCTGGCGGTGGCAGCACTGGCGCAGATGAACGAGGCGCGCATCACCTGCATCTTCGTGGTCGAGGCGGGCCGCCCGGTCGGGCTGGTGCACATCCACGACCTGCTGAGGGCAGGTATCGTTTGAAGGGAACCGCTCCGCGACAGCCTAGCAAAAAGTTTCTTGCTGCTTTTTTCAAAAAGCAGATCCTATGTTCTGCCTTCACAAACCCCGTCCACGCCCGATCACCGCCGCACCGAAGCGGGCGCGCAGGCCGTCGATGGCGCCCTGGCGGGCACGCCTGCGGCCGGCATCAGGGTCGGCCAGGTCGCCGGCGTCGGCGGCGTCCAGCGGGGCGAGGCCAGCGGCGCCGATGCCGATCAGGCGGAAGGCGGTGCCGTCCGCCTCGCGCGCCAGCAGTGCGCTGGCGGCGGCGAACAGCGTGTCGGGCAGGGCGGTCGGCTGCGGCAGGCGGGTGGTGCGGGTGCGGCTGGCGAAGCGGGCGGTCTTGAGTTTCAGCACCACGCCGCAGGCCGACGCGTCTTTCTCGCGCAGGCGCTGCGCCAGGCGTTCGCTGAGCCGCCACAGGTGGCGTTCCAGCGCGGCACGGTCGGTCAGGTCGCCGGCGAACGTGGTCTCGGCGCTGATCGACTTGGCGGCGCCGCCGGTCTCGACCAGGCGGCTGTCCTCGCCGCGGGCACGACGCACCAGGGCGGGGCCGTCATCGCCGAGCAGGCCGCGCGCTTCCCGGTCGTCCAGGGCCTGGAGCTGGCCCACGCGGGTCAGGCCGAGTGCCGCCAGCCGACGCTCCTGCGCCGGGCCCACGCCGGGCAGGAGGCCGACCGGCTCGCCGGCCCGCGTCCGCGCCGCCTCCTGCCCCATCACCGCGAAGCCGCGCGGCTTGTCGCGGCCGGCGGCGAGCTTGGCGAGCAGCCGGTTGCGCGCCAGCCCGATGCTGACGGTGACGCCCATCTCCGCCTCCACGTCGCGGGCGAAGCGGGCCAGCCTGGCCGCGGGCGGCATGCCGTGCAGCGCCTCGGTGCCCGTCAGGTCGAGCGCCGCCTCGTCGATCGACAGCGGCTGCACCAGCGGGGTCAGCCGCGCCATCATCGCGCGCATCTGCCGCGCGGCGGCCGCGTAGGCCGCCATGTCCGGTCGGATCACCACCGCGTCCGGGCACAGTCGGCGCGCCTTGAACATCGGCATGGCGCTGTGCACGCCGGACAGCCGCGCGATGTAGCAGGCGGTGGTGACCACGCCGCGCGTGCCGCCGCCCACGATCAGCGGTTTGTCGGCGAGCTCGGGATGGCGCCGCTTCTCCACGCTGGCGAAGAACGCGTCGCAATCCACGTGGGCGATGGCGAGGGTGAACAGCTCGGGGTGGCGCAGGATCCTGGGCGAGTGGCAGGCGGGGCATAGCGCTCCCGCGACGCCGAGATGCCCGCATTCCCGGCACAGGCTCTGGTCGGTCGGCGATGCGCTGCTGTCGGCCACGGGGAAGACTAGCTTGACCGGACCGCTCCTGCACAGGACAAGCGGCCGATGAACAGGCTCCTCATCGGCAACCGGCGCTACTCCTCCTGGTCGCTGCGCGGCTGGCTGGCGGTGCAGCTGGCCGGGCTGGACGTCTCGGTGGTGGTCATCCCGCTGGCGGGGGGCCAGACGCCGGCCATCGCCGCGGCCACGCCGGCGGGGTTGGTGCCCTACCTGGAGCATGACGGCGCGCGCGTCTGGGAGAGCCTGGCGATCTGCGAGTACTGCGCGGAGTTCGCCCCAGCGCTGTGGCCGGCCGAGCGTGTGGCGCGTGCCCATGCGCGCAGCATCGCCGGCGAGATGCATGCCGGGTTCCGCGCCCTGCGTCTGGCGATGCCGATGAACCTCGGCCGCGACGATTACGGCGGCATCGGCCACACGCCCGAGGCGCTGGCCGACGTGGCACGGATCGATGCGCTATGGACCGAGACCCGAAGCGCCCACGGGCAGGACGGACCCTACCTGTTCGGCGCCGGGTTCGGGGCGGCGGATGCGATGTTCGCGCCGGTGGTGGCCCGGTTGCTGACCTACAAGCCGCCGCTGTCGGCAGAGGCCGCGGCCTATTGCAACGCCGTGCGCCGGCACCCGTCGGTGGCCGCGTGGTACGACGCCGCCGCCCAGGAGCCGCCCGAGTGGATGCTGCCGAAATACGAGGGGCTGGTGGCGTAGCCCGCGCGCCTGGGCGCGGCGCCCCGGTGGTCAGCGTGCTGCCGCCGCGCGAGGGGTTCTCGCCCGCCTCGGTCGGCGCCATCGGCCTGCTGGTGCACCGCCTGGGCCAGCCGGACGATTTCGTGGTCGGGCAGGCCGGGACCGCGCTGACGTTTTCCGGCCGGCGGTTCGTGCCGGCCGAGACGCCGCTGTGGCCGCTGCTAGGCCGGGTCGACCGTTACATGGCCGGCGTGGTGCGCAGCGTGCGCCGGCTCGGCCCGGCGCTGATCGAGGTGCACAACCGCGCCAACCTGGCGCAGCGCCTGGGGCGCGCCTGTCCGGCGGCGCGCGTCGTCCTGTTCGTCCATAACGACCCGCAGGGCATGCGCCAGGCCAGGACGCCGGCCGAGCGGGCGACGCTGCTGCGCCTGATGCCGGTGGTTTGCGTGTCCCGCTACCTGGCCGGGCGGTTCATGGCGGGGCTCGATCCTGGCGGCCCGTCGCCGGTGGTGCTGCCGAACGCGATCGAGCTGTCCGAGGTGCCGTCGCAGTCGGCGGACGGCGCGCGCGCGCCGCAGATCCTGTTCGTCGGTCGCCTGGTGGCCAACAAGGGGGCCGACGCGTTCGTCGCGGCCTGCGAAGCGGCGCTGCGCCGCCTGCCCGGCTGGCGCGCGACGATGATCGGCGCGGACGGGTTCTCGACCAGCGGCGCGCGGACGGCGTTCGAGCGGGCGCTGCTGCCCAGCGCCAGGGCGGCGGGGATCGAGCTGCTCGGCTACCGGCCGCACGGCCAGGTGCTGCAGGCCATGGCGCAGGCGGCGATCGTTGTGGTGCCCAGCCGCTGGGCCGAGCCGTTCGGGCTGACCGCGCTGGAGGCGATGGCGTGCGGCGCGGCCCTGATCTGCAGCATGCGCGGCGGGCTGCCCGAAGTGGTGGGCGAGGCGGCAGTGGCGGCCGACCCCGATGCGCCGGGCGCGCTGGCCGAGGCCATCGTCGCGCTGGCCGGCGATGCAGGATTGCGGGCCCGGCTGTCAGTGCTGGGATTGCAGCAGGCGCGGCGCTTCGATGCGCCGGAGGCGCGGGCGCGGCTGCTGGCGTTGCGGCGGGCGGTGTTGCATCCCCACGTCGGGCGAGATTAGGGCTCTCCTCCAACTCCTCTCGCGGGCAAATGCACCATGGCCGACCTCGTTCCCGTCACCGTCCTGACCGGCTTTCTCGGCGCCGGCAAGACCACCCTGCTGAACCGGATCCTGACCGAGGACCACGGGCGGCGCTACGCCGTGGTCATCAACGAGTTCGGCGAGCTGGGCGTCGACAACGACCTGGTGGTGGATGCCGACGAGGAAGTGTTCGAGATGAACAACGGGTGCATCTGCTGCACCGTGCGCGGCGACCTGATACGCATCGTCAACGGCCTGATGAAGCGCGCCCGCCGCTTCGACGGCATCATCATCGAAACCACCGGGCTGGCCAACCCGGCACCGGTGGCACAGACCTTCTTCGTCGACGAGGGCGTGCGCGCCAAGGCGCGGCTGGACGCGATCATCACCGTGGTGGACGCCCGCAATCTGCCGGCACGGCTGGCCGACAGCGCCGAGGCGGCGGCGCAGATCGCGTTCGCCGACGTGATCGTGCTGAACAAGCTCGACCTCGTCTCGGCCGAGGAGCTCGAGGCGGTCGAGGCGCAGATACGCGGCATCAACCGGTTCGCGAGGATTCACCGCACCACGCGCAGCGACGTCTCGGTGACCGAGATCCTCGACATCGGCGCGTTCGACCTGCAGCGCATCCTGGCGGTGGACCCCGAGTTCCTCGAGACCGACGAGCACGGCCACAGCGAGGGCGTGAACAGCGTCAGCTTCGAGGTGGACCGGCCGATCGACCCGCACCGCTTCCAGCAATGGATGGGCACGCTGCTGCAGGAGAAGGGCCAGGACCTGCTGCGCACCAAGGGCATCCTCGCCCACCCGAACGAGCCGCGTCGCTTCGCCTTCCAGGCGGTGCACATGATCGCCGACGGCGACTTCATCGGCCCGTGGCCGGAGGGCGCGCCGCACCGCTCGCGCCTGGTGTTCATCGGCCGCGACCTCAACCGCCCGCAGCTGCGCCGCGGCTTCGAGGCGTGCCAGGTGCCGGCGTGAGCGCCACCGCACCGGCCTCGCTGCTGGAGACGCGCGGGTCCTCGCACGTGCTTGGCGCGCACGTGGTGGCCGCCGTGTTCGACCGCGCGCGCGGCCAGGCGGCGTTTGCGCTGGGCGACGGCACGCTGCGTGTGGCGGTGCTGGGCGCGCCGGGTGAGTGGCGTACCGTGCCGGTGCATGACGGCGCGGTGATGGCGCTGGCGGCCGACACGCGGCCGGACGGATTCGTGTGCGGCGGCGACGATGGTGCGTTCGTTCGTGTGTCCGGGGATGCGGTGCAACCGATCGCCGCGTTCGGCGGCAAGTGGGTGGACCAGGTGGCGGTGTTTGACGGCAAGCCCGGCGTGCTGGCCTGCGCCGCGGGCAAGTTCGTGCACCTGTTCTCGGCCGACGGCGAGACGCTGCGCTCGCTGGAACATCCCTCGACCGTCACCGGCATCGCCTTCGACGGCCGTGGCAAGCGCGTGGCGGCGTCGCACTACAACGGCGCCTCGCTGTGGTTCGTCGGCAGCACCGCCGGCGCGCCGCGCCGGCTGGAGTGGAAGGGCAGCCATACCGGCGTGGCGCTGCACCCGGCGGCCGAGGCCGTGGTGACGGCGATGCAGGAGAACGCGCTACACGGCTGGCGCCTGCCGGACGCGCACGACATGCGGATGAGCGGCTATCCCACCAAACCGGAGTCGCTGAGCTTCTCGCGCAACGGCAAATATCTCGCCAGCTCGGGCGCCGACTCGATCGTGCTTTGGCCGTTCTTCGGCGGCGGCCCGATGGGCAAGCCGCCGCTGGAGCTGGCGCAGATGGAGGTGGTCTGCACGCGCGTCGCCTGCCATCCGGTCGATGACATGGTGGCCGCCGGCTACGCCGACGGCAGCGTGGTGCTGGCCGAGATCGGGACCAAGCGCGTGCTGCGCGTGGCTTCGGCGGGGCACGGCGCGGTGTCGGCGCTGGCGTGGAGCGGCGACGGCGCGTGGCTCGCCTTCGGGACCGAGGACGGATTTGCGTCGCTGGTGGATTTCTCCAAGCGTGGACGGGCGTAGCACTCGATAGCGGACGAGGCGATGGCTAACCTGGCGGAATCCGAGACACCCGAAATCAATACTGCGCTTCTATCGCTTATCCTGATCTTCATCCCTGGCATTCTCTGCTATGGGATCGTTGCGGCCCTCGGAGAGAAGAAAGATCGGGACAATGTCACCATGTTCCTGCAGATCTTCATGTACGGCATTTAATGCTACGTCTTGCTTGCTGGTGCTCATTGGCTGAAGCCGGGCTGGTTTCTCGACATATCCACGCTTGCAATCCTCAATCCGTCCGAGATCGAGAAAACGCGGATCGAACCGGCGGTCATAGCGGAGGCGAGCGGTTTCAGCATCGTCCAAGGGCTGCTGATTACATTCAACCTCAATCGCCAGCTTGCCCTCAAGCTTTTGCGCTGGACGGGCATCACTGAACGGTTTGGTGACGAGGACGTGTGGACCCTACTTCTGAACTCGACCGCGACGGACAATTACGTGACGATCAGGCATCGCGATAATGGTTTGATCTATCAAGGCTATGTGTCCGGTTTCTCCAGTGCCGGCGAGCGGCGAGAACTTCTGATCATTAATGTTTAGGTGTTTAACGCCGACACCGTCGAGCAGGTTGGCGATGTTCCCTTTCTTTACCTGGCGTTCGAAGAAGACAATATTACCCTTGAACTAGGTCGCCCACCAATCGAACTTCGACGCGCATAGGAGCTGTCGGCCATGTCTCGCGAAAATAAGCCAGTGACGTTCTCGGAAGGTACAAGGAAGAAGGGTGGTTTGAACCCGCCGCCGACAAGTTACAGGCCACCGCCGCCGCAGTCGTTTACCCGGCCTACCCCGACCACCGCGAACGAGCAGCCGCCTCAATCACCATCGAAAAAGACGAGCTAAACGTCAGAAGAGAAGCACCCAAGCGTCTGGTCAGGGCGCCACGACCTCGTCAGGGTCGGCGCCCCAGAACGCGTCGCGCTGCAGCCAGCCGCGATAGTCCTGCACCTGCACCTGACACCACGTCTTGCCGGCGTCGCACGCGCGGATGCGGCCGACGACGCCGGGTTTCAGCGTCGCCACCGCGTCGGCCGTCTCGCTGGCGTCGGCGCGCAGCGTGCGATCCTCGGTGCCGGTGACGACGAAGGTGCGCCGGCCGGTCAGCGTCGCCTGGTGCACCCAGCCCTTGATGCCGTCCATGTCCTCGACCAGCCGCCAGATGTCGAACTCGCGCGTGATGCGGACCGGCAACTCGCGTCGCTTGTAGGTCCAGATCACCGGGTAGCGCTCGGCGGGGCCGACGCGCATGTTCACGTCGTCGCTCTTCAGCGAGGCGTAGCGCGGCAGGTGCAGCCCGGTGTTGCTGCCGACATCGGCGGGCAAGGGCGGCGGCACCGGCTTCGGCGCAAGCTTGGGCGCGACCGGCACCGCGGCGGCCTCGGTCCGGGCCGGGGCCTTGTGGAGAGTCGCGGCCTTGGCCGGGGTGACGGCGTGGCGCGGCGGGCCGGCGTAGCGCGGTGCGACGACGGGGATCCTGGTTGCCGGTCGGGCCGGATGCCTGACTGGCTTGTGCTTGACGACGGCGTGCCGTGGCACCGGCTTCGGCAACGGCGCCGGCGGCGTGCCGAGCAGCGTGGTCTGGGCGTCGGCGGCGCCGCACGCCAGGAGGGTCGCCAGCATCAGGCCGCAGGCCCCTGGCAAAAGTCGGCCGCTCACAGCGAGATCATCTGTCCCTGTGCGGTGGCTTCGAGAAAGGTCGCCATGCCGGACACCTCGACGCCCGCGTAAAGCGATGCCGGCTCGATGGTCTCGGCTTTCAGCCCGGTCTCGCAGGCGATCATCCGGACGCCGAGTTCGCGGGCGGAATCACGCAGCTCGCCGAGCCCGGCCACCCCGCGCCGGCGCACGGCGGCGTCGCGCCCCACGTCGTCCAGCTCCGACCAATCCTCGCGCAGGGCGCGGCAGCCCTGGCTGGTGGCGAACAGCACGACGTGGCGGCCCATCGCGGCGGCGGCGGCGGCGAGCATGAAGGCGGTGTGCGCTCGCTCGTGGGTTCCGGCGACCAGCAGGATCCCCAGTGTTCCGGCCGCGGGTTGCGTCTGCATTGGCTGGTTCTCCATCTGCCTGCCAAAGTCCTGCAAACGGCCGCATCGTCAAGGGCTGGGGGTTTGAAGGAAGGCCAGGGGCTCTGCCCTGGACCCCGTCACGCGAGAGCGTGCTTCGCGCGACGGGGCACGCGGCCCCAGACCCCGTTTAGAAGGGCAAGGAAGGGGGCAACGCTTTCTTTGCCTCCGTCCGGCCCCGCTCGGACCTCCACTCGGCTGACCAGCCTCCGCTTTACGCGCGACGAGAGCGTGAGTTTGTAGTCGATCCGATGGCCGACATGCGCACCGGACTTCCGTCCTGCCTGATCACCAGATCCGCCTGCACTCATGGTTGACAGCGTCAACCGGACCTCGCTACAAGGTTGACAGTGTCAACCGAGGAGACAGCTCATGCCAACAGTCCTCGTCACTGGCGGTCATGCAGGCATCGGGCTCGAGTGCGCCAAACAACTCGCGGCGGGGCCTCGCTTGGACCTTCTGCTTGCCGGAAGGGACCTTGAACACGTCGGTCGCGCAGCAGCTCAGTTGCGGACTGCCCACGGCGTTCGTGTCAACGTCGTAAAGCTGGATCTTTCATCTCTGGCTTCGGTGCGGGAGGCGGCGGCCCAATGTCGAGCCATGCTGGACAGCGGCGAAGTCGATTCTCTTCAGGCCATCCTATGCAACGCTGGAGGACAGTTTCAAGGCCCGATTTCTTACAGCGCGGACGGCTATGAAGAGACGTTCGCTACCAACTGCCTCGGCCACTTCCTGCTTGTGCTGCTTTTGGTGGACAGGGTTGCAGATCACGGGCGCATCGTGTTCACGGCGAGTGGCACCCACGATCCCGATACCATGGACGGGAAGATGGTCGGCGCCGCCGTCGAGCCGGATGCTCAAGCCCTCGCTCGTGAGGGAAAAAGCGGTGCGAAGCCGATTTCGGGTGGGAAGCGCTATTCTACCTCGAAGCTATGCACGATCCTCTACGCATATGAGTTGGATCGGCGGCTGCGCGCTGGCCATAGCTCGATCGCCTCCATCGCCTTCGATCCGGGCCTCGTTCCGGAGACCGGCTTGGTCCGGACATCTCCGAAACCGCTGCAGTGGCTCGTCAGAAGCTCGGCGATGAAATGGGTTTTCAAGCGTCTTGGTGTCACCATGGGAAGCTTGGGCTTCTCAGGCGTCAGTCTCGCCAAAATTGTCGCGGACCCGTCCTTCGCCGATGGATCGGGAAAATACTTCCAATCGCACAATGGATCCTTGATTGAGACACGGTCCTCGAAGGTCTCTTACGACGAAAAGCGCGCTGCCAGACTTTGGGATGATTCGAAGCTGCTGGTGAAATTGCAGCGGAACGAGGAGCCCGTAATCTTCCGATGACCACAGCCGAACGGCTGATTGCAGCGGCAGCGGCGTTGCTCGATGCTGGCGGTGAAGAGGCCGTGACGCTGCGTGCGGTCGGTCATGCTACCGGCGTGTCGCACAATGCGCCGTACAAGCATTTCAGAGACCGGAGTACGTTGCTGGCCGCCGTGGCCATGGTGGATTTTGCGATGCTGACGGAGGCCTTCGCCGTCGTTCGTCAGACCTCCGAGAAGCCTACGAGCAAGCTGAAGCAGGCGCTCAAGCAGGTGGTCGATTACGGGCGCGAGCATCCTGCGCGCTATCGGCTGCTCTTCAGCAACCCCGAGATCGCCACGCTGGGCGGCGAAATCGAACAGGCGGCCTTGAGGGCGTTCACGGCGTTTGCAGCAATCGTTCAGGAGTGTCAGTCCGCTCGGGAACTGCCGGACGTACCGAACACCTCTCTTTCAGGTCTCCTCTATGCCGCTATGCACGGCCTCATTGATCTCGACGCCAGCGGTAGAATGCGGCCCACGAAGGGGCTGTCCAGCGTTGGCCACAGCGTGGACCTGCTTGTCGAGCTTCTTTCGCTCACGGCATGACGACGACGGTCTCCCGACAAATCCTGGATCGATCTTGCCCGCTGACCACCCATGGCTGACACGCGATGCCAGGGATGTCGAGGCAACGGCGCGACCGGCGCGCGCGATCGTGCCAGCACCGTCTGGCAGGCTCGCCGCCGCCGCGGCTCGCAGATGTGGCCGCCTGTTGGAGCGGCCGGCGCTAAATTCGCGCCTATGGGCAAGCCCCCTGGCTTTCCTTCAAACCCCACACCCCGCACAGGCCGGGTCGGCGGTCAGGCGCACCACGCGGAAGCGCATGGCCAGTGCGTCCCACAGCAGCAACCGTCCGGCCAGGCTCTCGCCGATGCCCAGCACCTCCTTCAGCACCTCGGTCGCCGCCAGCGTGCCCATCACGCCGGTGACCGGGCCGAGCACGCCGGCTTCGGCGCAGCTCGGCACCAGTCCCGGCGGCGGTGGGGCTGGGTTGAGGCAGCGATAGCAGGGCAGGGCGGCCCCGTCGGCGCCCATGCCGTGGCGAAAGGTGGAGAGCTGGCCCTCGAAGCGCAGCACCGCCGCCGACACCAGCGTCTTGCGCGCGGCCCAGCACGCATCGGCCAGCAGGAAGCGGGCGTCGAAATTGTCGGTGCCGTCGCACACGATGTCGTAGGGTGCGATCAGGGCGGCCACCGTGTCGGCGTCGGCCCGGACCGCGTGGGTGACGATGCGGATCAGCGGGTTGATCTCGGCCATGGCGATGGCGGCGGAGGCGGCCTTGGGGCTGCCGACCCGGGCGGAGGTGTGCGCCACCTGTCGCTGGATGTTGGACAGCTCCACATGGTCGTCGTCGGCGATGCCGATGCAGCCGATGCCGGCGGCGGCCAGGTAGAGCGCCAGCGGCGAGCCGAGCCCGCCCGCCCCCACGATCAGCACGCGCGCGGCGCGCAGCCTTGCCTGGCCGGCGCCGCCCACCTCGTCGAGCAGGATGTGGCGGGCGTAGCGGGCGATCTCGCCCTCGGAGAAATCCAGGTCCATAAGCGGTGCCGGCTGTCAGAGTGTCCGCCAGACTAGGCCGCGTCGCAATCGGGCGCCACAGCACCGGAGCTTGCCTTGGACAAAGCCCTCGTCCTGTTCTCCGGCGGCCAGGACTCCACCACCTGCCTGGCCTGGGCGCTGGACCGCCATTCGCTGGTGGAGACGGTGGGGTTCGACTACGGCCAGCGGCACCGTGTGGAGCTGGCGTGCCGTCCGGCGCTGCGCGCGGCCTTGGCGGACCGTCACCCCGGCCGGCTCGGCCCCGACCATCTGATCGACATGCGGGCGGGCATCGCGGCACTGGGCGCCACCGCGCTGACGAGCGAGGCGGAGATTGCGCTGGCCGAGGACGGCCTGCCGACCACCTTCGTTCCCGGCCGCAACCTGCTGTTCCTGGCCTATGCCGGCGCGCTCGCCTGGCGGCGCGGCCTGCGCCGCATCGTCGGCGGCATGTGCGAGACGGATTTCTCCGGCTACCCGGACTGCCGCGACGACACGATCAAGGCGATGCAGCTGGCGCTCAACCTCGGGCTGCAAGGGCGCCTGGTGCTGGAGACGCCGCTGATGTGGCTCGACAAGGCGGCGACGTGGGCCCTGGCCGACGCGCTGGGCATCGTGCGCCTGGTGATCGAGGGGACCCACACCTGCTACCTCGGCGAACGGGGCGAACTGCACGCGTGGGGGTACGGCTGCGGCGCGTGCCCGGCCTGCGAACTCAGGCGTGCCGGGTTCGAGCGCTGGCGGGCCGGCCCCGCCGGCTGACCTTTCGTTTGCCGGACGGAGCCTGTAACGTCCGGCGCCACCGCCACGCAAGCGGGCCGCAGCACCGAAGGCCCGCCACAGGAACCAGCCCGGACATGCCTCATTGGACACGCTGCCGGTAAGGGGCCATCTGGACGGGCTGGTCGGCAACACCGTCGTCGGCTGGGCGATCAGGGGGGAGGACGCGACCTGCGTCATCACCGTCGTCGACGGCACCGCGACCGTGATGGCGCGCGGCCTGGCCTCGATACAGCGGCCGGATCTGGCGGCGCAGGCGGGCGGCCGCTGCAACTTCGCCTTCCGCATCAAGCTGCCCGACCTGACCGGCCACGACCTGCTCCGCGTCTTCGCCGACGGCACCGAGCTGCCGAACTCGCCGCTGCGCATCGGCCCGGGCATCTTCGACGGCTATTTCCAGGTGGTTCACGGTCTGGTGGATGGCTGGATCACGGAGCGTGTGTCCGGTTTCGCGGCCCCGTTCGTGAACGTGCTCGACCAGCATGGACAGGTTGCGTTCGCCACGACCTGCGAGTTCGATCCGGCCGAGCAGGGGCAGGATTTCGCGCCGGCACGCTTCCGCGGCCCGATCAGCCAGGCCTGCTTCGGCGCGGGCGAGCTCACGCTGTCCGCCTTCGTCGACGGGCTGCCATTCGCCAGGCACAGCTGCCACCTGCGGCTGCAGGGTTCGCTGGAGACGGCCTCCGTCGAGCGCTGCTCCGGCTGGCTCGTCTCGCCCGAGGCACAGGCCCGCAGCTTCGAAATCGAGATGGTCGTGGACGGCACGGTGGTGGCCTCGGGCCATTGCCGCATGCCGCGCACCGACGTCGCCGACATCTATCCCGCCGCCCACCGCCCCGGCTTCGAGCTGGTGGCGCCGGTCCTGCGCCGTTCGCACACCGAGGTGTCGAGCCTGTCGCTGCGCCTGCGCGGGACGGACCGCGACCTGTTCGACGGCCCTTACGTGATGGGCGACCGCGCCGCCCTGGTGCTGGCGGCCCGGCGCGTGGCGGCGGCACAGGTGGCCTCGTTGCCGGAGCCGGGCGAACGCGCCGTGCTGCGGGCGGCGCTGGCGGCGTTCCTGGCGG